>NZ_JAOPWB010000294.1 GCF_025965855.1 Mycobacterium sp.
TCATCAGCGCGCTGGTCAACCTTCCCATCAACACCGCTCAACAGAGCTGGTCGGTGCTCGCCCCGCCCAGCGACTGGGCCAGCGTGCGCGACCGCTGGCAGATCGCTCACCTGGCACGCACGATCACTGCGGTATCCGCGTTCACCGTCCTTGTGGTAGCTGCCATCACAGAGCGGTCCACCTCGAGGCGGGATCACCGGCGATGATGGCTGCACCGATGCGACGGGCGGCGCTGCATCCGGCACCGTCCTGTACTCCGCTGGCCCTCCGATCCAGCCGGATCAAGCTCGGTCCTTCGCGGGGCGACCGTCAGGCGGCCCACGGTGTCGGCAATTCAACTACTTTCCGCCGTCCGGCTGATCTACCTCTATGTGAATGCAAACCTGGCGGCCGGTCTGAGAGGCGTGCACCGATGTATCAACTATCCGTGGTGACAACGTGACGCCAAGACCGTGCTCGGCTGAGCGTTCGGCACGGACCCCGAACCATAAAGCCCCGGTGGGCCCACCAATGCGGTTGCTTGACAGATGCCGACTCTGCCCGCGTCTGTGTGACTGTGGTAGCGCATCGCACTCTCTGTTTGCGGGAACTAATGAGTAGCGACATGATGACCGCCGGCCACCGCAGCGGCGATTCGACGGCAATACAGGCGGAGGAGACCGATGCGGCGCTTGCTGCTCGCTTCGAACGTGACGCCATCCCACTGATGGGCCGACTTTTCGCTTGCGCGCTCAGCATGACACGAGATCGGCGCGACGCTGAGGAACTGGTGCAGGAGACGATGTTACGCGCGTATAAGGGTTTTCGATCGTATCGTGAGGGCACCAACCTCAAGGCATGGCTAGACCGGATTCTCGCCAACACTTGGATCAGCACGTGTCGGATGAAACGGCGGCGCCCGGTTGACTATTCGGTCGACGAAATCACCGATCGCCAACTGGCGGCTTATGCCGCCCATACCCCGGCCGGCCTGCGCTCGGCCGAGGTAGAGGCCCTGGAATCGTTACCTGACGCCGAGATTAAGGCAGCGCTGGACAGGTTGCGCGAAGACTTTCGGACCACGGTGTACTTCGCCGACGTGGAGGGCCTCTCGTACAAGGAGATCGCCGAGATCATGAACACCCCGCTCGGCACGGCGATGTCGCGGCTTCACCGAGGACGGGAACAGCTGCGCGCGCTTCTTTCCACGCTGGCGACGGAACGGCGATTGGTGCATACCCATATAGCGAACGACGCGACGCAAGCCGCGTCGTGATGCTGGTGGCCACCGTGGTGGCCGATCGGTTGCCAGGGGGTGCTGACCCATGCGCGGCCGCTACTCGCTACCCGCCACCTGGTCGGGAAGGACGCCCGGCTACTGGCGAGGCTGGGCCGTTATCTTCCACACGGATTCTGGAGAGTGTGCGCCGCAGTGTCTTCGGCTGCCCGTACCGGGTCTCGCATGACCGCCGTGACTAGAGGAGGAGCGCGATGATGTTGTCCCACCAAGAACAGGTGCAGGCCCTTGATCTGGCGTTCGGTCGGATGGCCACCGAGGTCGGCCTGCATGCCTGGTCGCTGCCTCAGCTGACGATGAGGGAGAAGGCATTTGTGTTCTTGGCCGCCGACCTGTGCACCGCCGGTATCGGATTTCCGCTTGCCACTCACGTTCAGATGGCCGGCGCAAATGGCGTCAGCATGCCCGAATGCATCGCGGCGATCCGGCATCTCGCGCCCTACGTGGGGTATCCAGCGGCGGCGCTCGGATTACAGCAGCTGCGCACCGATTATCCGACGGCAAAGTGTCGGTCGATAGAAGTGCAGCGCCAGATGCTGCCCGAGGACGTCTTCGTCACACTCACAGCCCTTGATGAGGACTTCGCCGCGTTCGTGGCCGAGCAGTTCAACCAACGGTGGGACAGGGACGACGAATTATCGGCCCGAGAGCGGGCACTGAGTTGCCTGGGCGCCGATGTCCTTAACCAAACCCTCGACGAATCCTTCGCACTGCATGTCGATCTCGCGACCGCGGCCGGCGCGGGCCGCGCGCAGGTCAACGCGGTGCTGCTGTTGGTGGCTGAGTACGGGATCGCGAAGGCGTGGCGGGCCTACCGTGCGTTAGCGGACCTCTAGCGTTGAGCCCTGCGGGACCGCGGCGCCCAAATCGCTCAGTCGCTGGACTGCGAGCTCCGGCATGCTCCGATCCGCCTTGGTACTGGTCTTGGCCGTGCCAAGGGCACGGTGGCATCGCGGCGAAATCACCGCGAGGCAGGCAATGTTCAGCGCCGACGTTGCCCACACGGGCAGCCAAATTGTCGGGCCCGCCGCGGCGTTGGTGCGATACGGCGCCCGGAGGCTGGCGGCGCCACGCCAAACACACTGAGATGGAGGCGCAGCTGCAGTGGACACACCAACGCTCGCGCCAACGTCGACGTAAGTTCTAAGCCGGTCAATAACCGCTGCCGGTCGGCCACCATTGCACGGCCGACGGCCGTGCAACTCGACCCTGGGATCAGGCCAGGAGCATTGACCGGGAGGTTGGACCACCGCCCTGAAGCCGTCCTGGGCCTCGCCGGTCACGCCAATTCGGGATGGACTCCGGGGATAAGTTTTGCGCCGGCGGCGACGCGTTGGAGGAGTTGGCGGAGCGCGGCGCGCTCCTTCGACGACAGCGGTGCCGCGATCTCGTCTTCGAGCTCGCGGCCTTGATCGTGCAGCGCTGGCAGCAGCCGACGGGCCTTGGCCGTCAGGGTCACAGCGACCGCGCGCCGGTCCGCGGGGTGCGGCAATCGTTTGGCTAGTCCTCGCTGTTCGAGACTGTCGATGACGGTGACCATCGCGTTGCGGTGAATGCCAAGACGTTCGGAGAGCTGGCGTTGGGATTGGCCGTCGTCGTGAGCCAACGCCAACAGCACCGCGTATGTTCGAGGGTCGGCTCCTATCGGCGCCAGGCGCCGCTGGAAGTCGCTGCTGACGTACGAACCCAGCTGTGCGAGCAGAAACGGGATTCGTTCGTCGAGTTCGGCGATGCCGGAGTGCTGTTCGGTCATTTCACCAGATTAACACCGCTCGTTACTGTCATATCCCAAGATGATCCTGCTGGCGGGTCATGTCGCCGAAATAAGCGACCCCGTCGCCAGACCCGTTCGCTGCCGCGACGGCAGCCGATGCGGTAGCCCGGACAGGCAACAGGCAGCAATTGCCCAAGGCTCGTAACGCGACAATGAACGAGTGCCATAATTCCGGAAAGGCTTTGAGTGCAACGGGCATCGACGTAATGGCCGCGTAGGCGCTTGCTCACTGGCCGGTCTCCGAGATCTCCGTCAGTACGCCACGCCGACTGCCTGTCGGATCGTCTCCGGTACCGTCAGAATGTCGAGCATCAGGTGGGCAACGTCAGCACGCGAGATCCGTGAACCCTGGGCCACGTTGGCCCCCACGACGGTTCGGTATTCACCGGAGAGCGGCTTGTCTACCAGCCTCGGCGGGCGCACGACCGTCCAGTCGATGTCGCCGTTCTGCAGCAGCACTTCCATCTCACCGAGATCGGCATAAACGTTGCGTAGCACCGCTTTGACGACAGGGGTTAACACCCAGCGGTTCAGGAATCCCTCGCCTTCGGGTATCGGACCGACTGGGGCCGCGCTGACACCCACGAAACGTCGCGTCGAGCAGACGTCCATCGCGGCCACGATCGCACGAGTGCTGGGAGCGGCCACGGGACCGTCTTTTCGTCCGTGCGGGCCGACTGCCGATAGGACGGCTTCACTACCTCGGATCGCTGAGATAAGGGTGCCGGGGTCATCAAGTGCGGGTACCGTGACCACCCGCAACGCGGGATCAGTCACCGGCAGACGGCTAGCGTCACGGACAACCGCCGTTATGGCATTGCCGCGCACCAAGCCTTGCTTGACGATCTCCTGACCGACTCCTCCGGTCGCCCCGAATACCGTGATCTTCACCAATGCCTCCTGAAGCTCTGTGCGGCAAGGTATCCGTCACTCCCGCCTACACCGCTAAGATTATCACAGTCTGTGATAATCTGGACAAGGGATAGACTCAGAATTCCGGTTTTCAGCCAAGTGCCAGGCGTGGCAGTTGCCTTTCTGGCGTCGTCGCCTACGCTTCATCACTTCGCCAACCGCAAGGACTATCCGGGAACATTATTATCATCTATAATGCTTAATATGTCGTCCTCCGGCCTTCAGCGGAATCCGTACCGGCCTTGGACTCGGCGCGGGCACCTGCCGACACCCCTTGCATACGAACTGCATTGGACGCTCCGGCTCATTCTCGCCGTCTCGGACATCAAAGGTCAAAGTCCGACGATCAGCGCCGTCTATTAGTCGAGCGTGCCCGCGCACCACCCGCTTCCGCATCCTGTCGACACTTCACCCCGGCAATGAGCATCACCCAACCATGGAAGGAAGTTGTCGTGATTGTTGTCACCGGCCCAACGGGCACCATCGGGCGTCCGCTTATCCAGCATCTCGTCCAGAGAGGGGAGCAAGTGCGTGCCGTTGTCCGTCACCCGGTCGCCGGCAACCTCCCGCCTGACGTCGAAGTGGTCGAATGCGACCTGTCCCGCCCCGAGGGGCTCGGCGCTGCGTTGCGGAACGTCAGGGCACTGTTCGTTCATCCTCGAGCGGTTGGCGTAGCCGCGCCCGATCTTCTGCACCTCGCCGCCGGGCAAGGGGTGCAGCGGGTCGTGGGCTTATCGGCGATTAACGTCGACGACGCTCTTGACCACCAGCCGTCGCGATTCCAGGGCGATCGCAACAAGGAGGTCGAAGACTCAATCGCCTGTAGCGGCCTACCGTGGGTGAGTGTGCGTGCGGGGGCATTCGCGATCAACATCAGTATGGTGTGGGCCGCTCAAATCCGCGGTGGCTCAAACGTCGTGCGGGGCCCTTACGGCAGTTTCGCCGAAGCGGTGATTCATGAACAAGACTTGGCGGAAGTTATAGCCGCGGCGCTATGCGATCAGACTTTGGCTGGCCGAATCCCCGTCACGGGTCCGCAGGCGCCGACCTACGCGCAGATGGTGACGACTATCGGGGAGGTCATTGGGCGACCGCTGCGCTACGAGGAAGTTCCGGTGACGGAGAGCATCGAGGGCATGGTGTCTCAGGGCGTTCCTCGGCCGTTCGTGGAGGCACTGATGGCCCGCTATGGTCGAGACATCGAAAAACCTGTCGAGGTCAGCGGCAACGTTGCACAGATCCTCGGCCGGCCCGCGAAAACCTATTCCGAGTGGGTCGCCGACCACGCGGCGGCATTTGTCGCTGACTAGATCGCAACGTCGGCGGAGTCTCGAAGGACTCGCGTGTGTGCGGGTGCGAACGCGTGCCGCGATCTTGACCGCAACAGCGTCTGCGCTGGCGGCTGATCGGCTGGCCAGTCCGCCCGATCGCAGCGTCCACGGCCGTTAGCCGCACGACTCTGCACCGGTACTGCGCCGACCGCGAGACCCTCGTCTACGAGGCGACCTTGGACTGGGTATGTATCTTGGCCGATACGGTAGACGGGGCGGCCGTCCAGCACGGGGTCGACGGCTGCAGGCTTGCGCCGTCTCATTACGCCGCGGCTTTCGATCGCAGACAGGGTCCTGTTCCTGTTCGCCGATCATGCCACGTTACAGAACACACCGGCAGCATTGAAGGAGGACTTCTGATACGTCTCATTGAGCGGGCCAACATGACGGAACATTCGGTCCCGATCGTGACGCCACGTGGATCCGGCACGCGCTGTACGCCTTCCGTTCTGCAAGAGTGCGCCGCGGATGCGATCAGCGGGGAATTGCCGCGCCACACGCTTGGTGAGATCGACTTCCGCACGTGAGAAGGTGATGCTCCCGATCCCGAAGCGCGATAGGCGTTCGACACCGTTTGGCGTGGCGGCTCGGCCGGAACCTGACCAATGAAGGTGTTTCACGAGTTCGATTCCGATAGCGCGGCCATGGTCGTGCTGGAAGGCGACCGGCCGTTAGGTGATGAGGCCCACCGGTTCTATGACACCTTGATTCACAAGCTGTCCCAGGACACCAAGCATGTGGAGCACATCCAGGACTTCTGGGGCGACCCACTAACGGCCGCGGGCTCGCAGAGCGCCGACGGCAAGGCAGCCGGCTGTATCACGAGCAGGCAGCACCAGCGGCGCTTCGCACGAGGACGTCCCACTCTCGCTGGATCGACGAACTTCTATGGGTCCATGCGGCGGTGCCTGCCATCTGGTTGTCCCGCAGCGCATTTCGCTCTTGGTTGACGACCTACCGGTCGACTTCCGAAGGTTTGTGCGTAACAAACGCTGAGCCCCTGCTGCCGGGACCGCGCTGGGATCAGATCTCCCGCTATAGCTGACGCTGCTTTTGCCCGACAGCCGATGACGACGGGAGGCGCCTCGCGGGCGGCATCAAGGGTCAGGGTGCGAGCGTGGTGTGAAGGAACTCGTACATCAGGGCTATTTCGAATGCAGCCTGGGCGTTGTTGGCTGCGCCGGCGTGCCCGCCATCGGTCGTTTCATAGAACAGCACGCGATGCCCGGCGTCGTGCAGCGCGGCGGCCATTTTCCGGCTGTGCGCAGGGTGGGCCCGATCATCATTGGTGGAGGTAGTGATCAACATCGGCGGGTAGGTCCGGCCAGCAACGATGTTGTGGTACGGGGAGTACTGCCTGATGAATTCCCAATCGGCAGGATCGCTGGGGTTGCCGTACTCGGCGATAAATGCCGCTCCGGCGCCCAGCAGGGGAAAGCGGCGCATGTCCAACACCGCCTGGCGGCACACCAGCGCGCCGAATAGTTCGGGGTACTGGGTGAGCATGACGCCCATCAATAGTCCACCGGCGCTGGCGCCGGTGGCCCCGAGCTGATTGGCGCTGGTGACGCCGCGCTCAATCAGATCGGTGGCGACGGCGGCGAAGTCCTCGGCCACCTTGTGCCTGCCGGACCGAATCGACTGGAAGTACCAGCCTGGTCCGTACTCGCCACCGCCGCGGATATTGGCCAGGGCGAAGTTGCCGCCGCGCTGCAGCCACAGCCGACCTGCCACGCTCATGTAGCCGGGTAGTTGCGACATCGCGAAGCCGCCGTAGCCCCCGAGGAGAGTGGGGCCTGGACGCACCGAATCACGATGCGCCACTAGAAAGTACGGCACACGCGTGCCATCGAGTGACGTCACGAAATGTTGGCTGACGACCAGATCATCGGAGTTGTAGCACGCAGGTGCCGACTTGATTTCCCGCACGCATTCGTCCGCCCGCCCGTGCAGCAGTCGCGGTGGAGTGTCGAAACAACTTGAAACCAGGAAAACCTCGTTACTGAAGGCGTCGACATCGTCGATCCTGGTGGTGGTGTTGTCAGGCAGGCCTGCGATACGTTTGGCCTCCCACGTGCCCGGCGTGATGACCTCCAGATGGCTGACCACGTCCCGCAGGCTGGTAATGATGAGACAGTCTTTGGTCCACACCGCCCCCTGGAACACCGAGGGTCCGCCCGGGTCGTAGACGACGCGCAGTTCGGCGGCGCCGGCGAGGAAGTCTTCGAGGTCGGTGACAAGCACCGTTCCAGGCTTGTATGTCGTGTCGTCCCGGACCCACGCCGTTGGTAGCGAGATCACAAGCCATCGCCGGTGCAGGCTCGTCGGCGCGTCCGACGGCACGTCGATGCGGACCAGTTCGCCTTCGCGCAACACCAACGTCTCCCGGTTGATGTTGTCGATTTGGCGAATGAATATCGTGCGCTGGTATCCGGGTGTTCGTAAGACGCCGCCGAATGCAGCCAGGTCGCTGTCGGAGGCGGTGAACACCGTCTCGGCATCGTCGAGGGGCGTGCCGCGCCGCCACCTTTTGACGACCAACGGTAGCCCGGCAGCAGACATCGATCCCGGCCCGAAATCGGTGCCTACCAGGACCGTGTTCTCGTCTTCCCAACTGATGTCCGACATCCCTTCGGGAAGGATGAAGCCGTCGGTCACGAAGTCCCGTCTGAGCATGTCGAATTCGCGCACGACGGCGGCGTCCGACCCGCCACGAGAGAAAGTGATCAGGGCGCGGGTGTACTCGGGTTCGATGACGTCTGCGCCGTTCCACACCCAGTTCTCGCCTTCGGCGGCGGCCACCGCGTCGACGTCGAGGACCACATCCCAGTCGGGATGGTCTTTGCTGTATTCGTCCAGGGTCGTCCGCCGCCACATCCCCCGCGGATGTTCGGCGTCCGTCCAGAAGTTGTACAGATATTCACCGCGGCGCTTCACCATCGGAATACGGTCGCTGGAGTCGGCTACGTCGAGCGCCTCGCCGCGCATCCGCTCGAACCGTTCACCACACAATTCGGCCAGCGTCGCCTCGTTGCGCTGGCCCACCCAGTTCAAGGCCCGATCGCCGCTGATGTCCTCCAACCACAGATACAAGTCATCGACGGCAACGCCAGTCCCCACATCACTCAATTCGGCCATCTGCAACCTCTCGCGTCTAGGTAGCGTCGTTGGCTGTCTTTCGACGCTGAAGGATCGCCCGAATTGCTCCCTGCAAGGGGACCATGGCCGACCGAGAGCGACCTAGAGTAATCCGTTACCTCAATTTGGGTGACTGCAGACGGCCTGACTGTTGCGATCCCCCGACTTCCGCTGGGCGGCGACAAGGTTGGCAGCGCGCCTTAATTCGTGGCACCTGCGCGCAGCAGACGAGCAAGTTCGTCGCGGTCAGCGATGCCGAGTTTGGTGAAGATGCGGTAGAGGTGTCCCTCCACGGTGCGGGCGGATACGTTAAGTCGATCGCCGATTTGGCGGCTGGACAGGCCGGCCGCGACGAGCGTGGCGACTTCGCGTTCTCGATCGGTGATCGGAAGCGGCCCCTCAATGGCGGCGGTCGCCGGTGTGTGCAGGCCGCACTGGCTTGCGCGCCAATGTGCGTGCGTCGAGGACTCTAACTCCTTGAGCCTCCTTCCGGCGCGAGCGTGTTCACGCGCTGCCTGCGCGCCGGCGTCGGCGGCCATGGCCATTGCTCCGAGACCCTCGAAGCGGCCCGCGACGTCGTCGAGACGGTCACCGTCGTGGTCGGCTAGGCCGCGGCTGTGTGCCGCGACCGTTTCGGCCATGGGACTGCCGAGCAGGCCGGCGAGTTCCCGGAGTCGCGCGGCCAGGGAACGGTCACCGAATCGCACAGCGGTGTGCAGTGCATTTACCTCGACGGCCCACATTTCGGCATGGCGTGCCAGCTGCGCGGCGCGCTCCGCATGCACGCGGGCAGCTGTTGTTTCACCGACGGCGGCACGTTCCCACGCTCGCGCTAATTCCAGCTCAGGCCAGAACACCGCGACCTGCCGGCCCGTTGAGGCTTCAGCTTGTGCCAGCGCGGCCACCGCCGCGGCGCTGTTTCCGCGGGCGGCTTCCGACTGGGCATGCCAGGCGGCAACCAACATGACCCAGCCACTCGGAAGTGCATCAGTCATTACCGACAGTGCGCTGTGCAGGTGCTCGCACGCCGTGCTCAACGCGCCGCGACCAAGGTCAACGCGCCCGGCCATGGCGTCGACAATCGAATTGGCCTGCGCCTCACCGCCTGTCATGCCACGGTAACGGACGCACACCTGGTCAGCCGCCGCGAAATCCCCAGCCGCCACGAGAGCCATCACCTCCGCCAGGCCGATCGCGAACCGCTGAAGTCCAGACTCGCACCGCTGCGCGGCGGTCAGACCCCGTTCGGCGATTACAGGGACATCGGAGAAACGGCCATGCAGCGCCAAGGCACCGGCGGTAGCGGAGGCAACCCACACCACTGCCAACGGGACCTGATCCGGCGCTGCACAGGCGGGCAACCCCCGTGAGATGCTGTCGCCTAGCCGGCCGGCAAAGAAATCGAACGACACCTCCATCGCCGTCACCAAACCAAGCATCGACGGCGACGCGACGCGGTCACGGACGGTGGCCAACACGGCGCGGGCCGAATCGACGTCCCCGCAACCCCAATGCAGGTTGGCGGCTCTCGTGCAACCCCAACGGACCGCCGAAAGCGCATCGCTACCGTCGGGTTCAAAGGTGGCGAGCAGCGACTCTGCATCGTCGCCGCGCCCTTGCCAACTCATCGCCTCCGCTAACACGATCGCTGCGATCAGCCCGCCGCCGTGGTCGTAGGCAAACTGCGCAAGCTGTTCTCCCAGCACCACGTTCGACATGGTCACCGCGCTTGCCGCGGCATGGGTGATGAGATGCAGATCTGGCTCGACATCACTGCGCGTCATCAACTGTGCGAGCTGAATCTCGGCGCGGACATCCGGTTCCGCCCGGGTGCCGTGGGCGGCCGGGATTCTGTCCTGCCGAATTTCCAACAGGTGCCGCACCAGCAGAGTGTTCACTTGCCGCGACCGCGCAATGCCCCCGCGCTTGCGCACGACTTCGCGCAGAACCGGGTGGCCGAGGCGGGCTATCGTGTGCGACCCATCGGCGACGAGCTCAATAGCTCCTCGCCGCTCCGCGCGAGCAACCGCGTCGGCATCGCACAACCGGCGCAGTATGTTCCAGTCCAGTACCTCTGCGGCGGCAACTATTTCCACAACCTTGAACTCGTCAGCGGCCATCGCTTGGAGACGGGCCTCCAAAAGCTCATTGACGTCCGCTCCGACCTGTAGTGGGCCGTTCAGGCGCCAGCGGCCGCCGTCATTGATCAAGTCCCCCCGCTCCATCGCGGTAGTGAGCAGGCTGCGCACCACCAACGGGATCGCGGATGACAAGTGATGTAACTGGTCGATCAGCGCATCTGACACCGCACCCTCGAGCACCGCGCAGACCAGCTCGTCGGTCTGCGCGCGCGTAAACGGCTGGATGTCCATGCGCATGAGATGGTGCTCTCTCCAGAGCGCCGTCACAGCGTCGGGAATATCCTCACCGGAACGAATCGTCACAATCATCTTCGATGTGCCACTCACCGCAACTTGATGAACCACCAATGCGGACAACCGATCAAGTAGGTGGGCGTCGTCGACGACCATGAGCAGGCCTTCCTCGCGTGACAACGCGCGGTGCGCGGCCGCCAACAAGGCCGCCGGCTCGCGGGGCACCCGCACCGGAAGCCAGCGCGAGAAAGCGGCCAACGGGACAGCGCGTCCTGTTTCGGTGCCGACTATGAACCGTTGCCTCAGCCCGTTTGTCGCAAGCGCGTCTGCCAGTGAACGGGCCAGCGCTGTCTTACCGACCCCGGCCTGACCGACGAGGACGACGCCGTGATACGCAGAATCGTTTTCGAGTACTTCGAGAGCCCGCTGAAACTCTGCCGCACGGCCAACGAATCGCCAGTGCAACAAAGTCGCTCCCCTTCTGTCGACCGCAAACTGACCTTTCGGATCGGAGGCATGATTTTACCCGGCCTGAGGCACCGCGGTCGCACAAAGGAGCTCACGGTGGTGATCACCGCACGAGAACACCGCGACCGGATCGCCCGGGCCGTGGTCGGTCAGCGTCTGCGGGCGGCGAGGACTGTCGGACAAACACTCTCCGAGCCGCTTGGCCGTTCTTTTTCGCTGGTAACAGGGCTTTTGCTCCGAAACGGGTGGAAGGAAGCGGGCCTTGAAAAGCGTGGACGGAGAAGGACGACCCGCTAAAGGCGTGTGGCATAACGGTTTCGAAGAGGCGGACTAAAACGCGGACAGATCGGCTGGGCACCCTACGGTCGGCCGGCCTCCAGGCATGACGATGCTTCGGGATTTGAGCGGACAACTGCATACGACGTAGCGGGCAGGCCGCTCGCGCGACAAGCCATCCGCGCAGGTTACGAAATTAGAGTAACGATTTACTCTAGGCCGCCCTCGCGTTAGCTACCTAATGTCAGGGTGCGGCGGGGTCCAATCCTTCCTCCACCCACGGAAAGATCGTTTTCCTTCGGATTGATGCGCGAGGTGGAAACTCGTGCAGCACGCCCGCCGGGTAGCCCTGACTCAGCAGGGCTGCTCGTGACGGTGACTGCGCATGACTCGATCCATTGATATCGCTGCTATGACGGAACGTTGATCGCGAGGTGGGGCATGTACCGAATCCGGTTTCAGACCGCAAGCCGCATATGGACTTTTGACGAGCAGAGGGTTCTGCACGTCGGCAGCGCACCGGATTCCGACGTCATGGTGGATGCACCCGGCGTTTCCCCGCAGCATGCCCAACTGCGCCCCGCAGATAGCGGGTGGGAATTGCACAGCACCCCCGGCTCCGACACATGGGTGAACGGTGAATGTGTCGAGAACACCACTCTGGGGCCGTCGACCGATGTGCGCTTCGGCGCACAAGACGACGGAGTCGAGGCGGTCATCGCCATCGAGAAGTCGGCAGCGACGATGGAAAACGAGGCGAGCCAGCCGTCTGACCTGAACACCACATGGGTTTACAGCGCCGAATCGTCCACGGGCCAGCCCAACGCTGGACTCTTGGTTCGCAGCCGCGCAGGCGACAGTCGTTTCGACGCCGCATCAACGGTGCGGATCGGTCGCGAAGCCGGCCTCGACGTGGTCGCCGACGACCCGGCCGTTTCGCGCAATCACGCCGTGGTCGAGCACCGGCCCGACGGCTGGTGGTACGTGGATCAATCAAGATCTGGTTCTTACATCGACGGGCAAAAAATCAGCGAGAAGAAGCTCGCCCAGCCAACCACTATCCAACTCGGGCATCCAACCGCCGGCTACGAGGTGGAATTGCTGCCAATGGTCGACGTCGCGGCGGCCCAGAAGGCCATCGCCGCCAAACGTCGTCGCACTATCGCGATTCGCGCCGCGGCCATCGTCGGAGTGCTGGTGCTCGTCGGTGCCGGCACCACCGCTGCGGTCCTGTTGTCCGGCGCAGGCCCTAAACAACAACAGAACGCATTGACCACCGCCCAACTCGATCGTGCCAAACGGGCAAGCGTCCAGATCGTCGCCACACGAAGCGACGGAAAGCCCATGTGGAAGGGTTCCGGAACCATCATCGGATCAGACGGGCTGATCCTGACCAACGCGCACATCGGCCATCCGAGTGTTCTGCTACCGGGCAACTCCGAACGCCAGGACGACGCCGCGGTGTACCTCATCGCGCTGGCGAAAGACGACGCCAGCCCTGCCGAACCCAAATACCGCGCAAGCACCATCGTCTCCGACGGGTACCTCGACATCGCGGTGATGAGGATCAACGCGAACAGTGACGGAAGCCCACTGCACCCTGGGCCGCTGGGATTGCCCGAGGCCGTGCCCATCGGCGACACGAACGCGCTGCACACCGGAGACCACATCACCGCCCTCGGCTACCCGTCGCTGACGGGTACTCCGGGCGTTGCTGCCGGGCCTTTGACCATTACCAGCGGCGACGTGGCGTCTTTCCCCTCCGACCCAGCCACACACACCGACCGGTTCTGGATCGACAGCACCGAGCGGATCGGCTCGGGAAACTCCGGAGGGGCCTCGATCAACAACACGGGCCAGCTGATCGGCATCAACACCGCCGCCGTGACGGCGGAGACGTCGCACGGAGAACTCGGCTTGTTCACGTCCGGCTCGTCGCTCATCCGGCCCGTTACGCTGGCCGCCGACGTGATCCGCATAGCGCGTAGCGGCGGCGACCCGACATATGTATCGCCCTACCTCGCCAAGCTGCCACATCTCGATCCGCACGCGACCGCGTCCTCAGCGGGCTGGACAAAAACCCCGTCGCGGGATTGCAACGGCAACAGCACACCGGAACATCCCCAAACCATGGAGGGGGTAGCAGCGGGCGACGTAATTTATGCAGAATTCCTGTTTTCCGACGTGCCCGACACGACTCCGTTCACCGTCATCTTCATCAACGAGGACCAGCAGACCATCATTTCGAAGGCGCAAAACCAGTGGAAGTTGGGTCTGGGTAAACACTGCACCCAGGCGGCCTTGCAGGTGCCCCCGGGAATGCACGCCGCCACCGTCGTCCTCATCGTGGGTCCGCAAAACGAAGTCAAAGTGACGAACCCGGTGAAATTCGCCTGATCATGTCAGGCTGGCCCATCCCACTCCCGCCTCGCCGACGGCGCCTTTGGTGCCCGGTCGCTTCATCGGCCAGCTGTGACCGTGTTTCCGGCGGGCTAATCTGTGTGTGCGCAGGCCATCGGCGCATTTGAGGAGACCGCTATGAGCGACGACGCGGACGATGTGCGCGTCGGTTCGCAGTTCGGGCCCTATCTGGTGAAGCGGTTGCTCGGCCGTGGTGGCATGGGCCAAGTGTTCGAGGCTGAGCACACCACCATGCAACGCGTCGTGGCGTTGAAGCTCATTTCGGAGCGCTACTCGCAGGATCCCGCATTCAGGAAGCGGTTGCAGCGAGAGGCCCGGATCGCTGGGCGGCTCCAGGAACCGCACGTGGTGCCCGTCCACGATGCCGGCGAAATTGACGGGCGCCTGTACGTCGACATGCGGCTGATCAAGGGCACCGATTTGCAAACGGTGCTGAAAGACGCTGGGCCGTTGACGCCGGCGCGGGCCGTGTCCATCGTGCGCCAGATTGCCGGCGCCCTGGACGCCGCACACGCAGCCGGGGTGATCCATCGCGACGTTAAACCGGCCAATATCCTGCTCACCGGAGAGGACTTCGCCTATCTGGTGGATTTCGGCATCGCCAGTGCGGCCGCCGAGGACCAGCTGACGGAGCTCGGCGACGTGTTGGGCACCTGGACCTACATGGCCCCCGAGCGATTCGCCGGCGAGGCCGACAAGGTGACCCACAGCGTCGACATCTATGCGCTGGCCTGCGTCTTCTACGAACTGCTCACCGGGTCGCCACCCTATCAGGGCGACCGCATGACGGTGATGGGCGCCCACCTGAACCAGCCTGTGCCGCAACCTAGTTCGCGATGCCCGGGGATACCCGAAGCGCTCGGCCAGGTAATCGCGCGGGGCATGGCCAAAAACCCCGCAAAGCGCTACGTCAGTGCCGGTCAGCTCGCTCGGGCGGCCGCGGCTGCGCTCGGCTCATCCGACATCCCGGCGCCACCCAACGACAGCGGCGACGCCGATGTCACCGTCCTCCCGGTTCTGCAACCCGGCCAGCGCGGGAAGCGCGCAGCGGTCCGCCGCATCGCAGCGGCAACGCCGCGTCGCTGGGTAACGATCGGCGTCGTTGCCGCAGTCTTGGTCGTGGCCTGCGTCGGCGTCGGCATCTGGGCATTGCCGGGGCGAGGGACTGTCTCCCGAACCATGCCTTCGGAGAGCCCGGCGCCCACCGGCCTGACACCAGCCGATGTGGTCTTGCTCAAGGTCATGCCCACCCTCGGATACAACCGCACCAACTGCACCCACCAGAACCCCACCTTGGCGGCCGACGCCGTGCTTGCGTGCGAAAAAAACCCTGCTATCGGTGCGCCGAGCGGACGGTTCTTTCATTTTCCCAATGTCGACGCACTGACCGACGCCTACAAATCCATTACTTCCATCCTTCACGGCACCAACTGCCCGGGTGACCTACCTGGACCGGACGGCCCGTGGAGCGTCAACCACCAAGAGATAGGCCGGCAAGCCTGCTACGCGGACAACACGCTCACGCCGCCGGCGCAGTCGACCATCATCGCGAATCACAACCCCGCGGTCATGGAGATTTTCAATTGGACGGACTCAGGCGGCCTTGATGCGCTGGCGTATTGGTGGCGACAAGGCGGTGCATCGGTGCAGGCGGCGCCGGGCATCGATCCCGACCTCTTCACTCAACCCGACGTCGACCTGCTCAAAACGCTCAACGCAGGCGAGTACGGCAAGGCCAACTGTCGCCACCTCGACCCGCCGTCCCCGGCGACGGCGGTGCTGGGCTGCGCCCACAACCTGATCGCCGGAGCACCCGACGCGACGTTCATCGCTTACCCGAACCGGCAGGCCGCGCAAGGCTGGTACGACAGCACAGTAAGAATCGTTGGATCCCACAGGTGCGGTGAGTCCGCGGCCGGCTCCGATGATGCGTGGTTTCACCGAGAAAAGCCGGTCGGCCGATACACGTGCTTTGCCGATCCCTCAAATAACAATGTGCCGGCACTGACCGCCGTCGACACCGAGGGCACCTTCGCGGGCATCCAATTTCTCGCCGAACCTTCGGACAAGCCATATCCACTCCCCAAAACAGAACAGGCACTCGTGGATTGGTTCACGACACGATTCATTTCGTGATTAGCGGCCGAGGTGTTGCCGGCCCGCACGTCGGGCGACTAGCGACCCGGCCACCGGGCACGGGCACTATGCCGCTCCTGCGCCGATAGAAGGTGACCATGCAAGGAAATTCGAGTAGGCCGTTACTCTAGGCCGCCTTTCTGGGAGGTCTCTAATGTCAGACGCGGGCGGCCCCGTGGTCTCCACGTAACCCTAATAAAGCATTTCTTGCGGATTCATGCGCTTGCGGAAAGGACTCCGATGTCGCGCATAAGCCTCCGGAAAAGACCCGGGTTACTTGTCGCCTCGACGGCAATAACCCCCGCGGGGTCACTCATAGGGTCCCCGTCCGCGCACGCGCAACCGATGCTTCCCCTCGCCCCATCCTGCAGCCAGTTCGGCTTTCCTGGAAACTTTGCGCTCAAACAGTCCACCGGTGACACGGTGCGCTTCAATTCCACTGGACCCGTTGCCAGCGGACCCGCTCACGCCACGGGAGGTATCAACGGCGATTTTGATGGGACCGTTAATGGAGGCATTGAGGGTGACAAACTCGATTTCACCATCAGCTGGGGCATCATCTTCTGGAACCAGTCGACGGCCTCAAAAGGGCACTACACCGGCTTCGTGGATAACGAGGGCTTCGCGCATGGCGATACCTACGACGAATCCAGAGGTGCCTCAGGGCATTGGGATTCCACCGTTCCGCTCGTGTGCGCCACGTCGGCGGCACCCGCACCGGCTCCAGCACCCCCGCCGAGTCCGGTATCCCACCAACCGGTTCCTCCCGCTGCTGCTGCCGGGGACCGAATGGCGGTCAATGCCGCCGGTCCGACGACTTTACCGGCCGGCTTGAGCGGAACCTACACGGTCAACGTCGCCGACAACGGTGATGTCGGCGCCTCTGCCGAGGTATTCATCAACTTCGGCGGCGCCCTGGACCAGACCGACCAGGTCACCCCCTCGGGGGGCTTTAACTGCACGGTCAGCCGCGGAGATAAAGGCGTCAACGCAACGGTTCATTGCACAGCGCAACAGCTTTCGCCGAAGACCACTACCCCGATCGTGGTGCATGGACGTGGGATGAGCCCTGGCGCAGGTCAATTGGTCATGACTGTCAACTCCGACCCCGGAGTCCAGTTCGACAACAAAACCCAACAACTTAACGTCAAGATAACCTAGACGGCGGTTGACTGTTGGCTACTGGAAACGTTGCGGTGTGGAAACAGACGAGCCGATCCGACGACCGTTCGACGATCGTCAACGCTGCGGGCACAGGCGACGGGGTTGAATTGATTCTTCACCAGAAGCGAATTTCATTGTCGGCTAGGGCCTTTGGTTCTGCGCCTTCGGCAGATAGTGTTCGCCCGTGACCGGTCACCGGGGCGATCATCCACTGGCAATGAATGTGCTGGTGTGGGGCATCCTTTCGCTATGCTGCTGCGGTGCTGTCGGGGGTCCGATCGCCTGTATCAGGGGTCGACGGGTATTGCGGGACATCGCTGCTTCGGGAGGCGCGATGGGGGGCCGTTCTGCCGCGTTGGTCGGCTATGTGCTCGGGATCGTTTCTACGCTGTACACGGTCGTCTTCTTTGTGGCCGGCGCAGCCTACGTTTTGATCACTCGCAAGCCCTGATTGGCATCGTGTATCGGTGGCGTCCAATTCTGCTTCGTGACAATCATATGCAGGCCCTCAACGTGTTCACCCGGTCACGTCTGCGCGCCGGCAGGCAGCCACCGCTTACACGATGCACCCGCTGGCGCGACAGTCCGGTGCGGCGCGAGAGTTGGAGTGCCAGTGCCGCTCCCACCGGTCCGTCTTCACAGATCGAACCGGCAACGTTGTGGACACGACTGCGTTATCCTTCCGGCATGGAAGCAGACCGGCCGCCCTCGGATGAGGTGAATGCTGAACCGGCGCATGGCGCGGCGGCTCCGTGGTGGTTTCGTGGGTTGATTGTCGTGGTGATCGCGGCAGCATCCGCGACGACTTACGGCGGCCCACTGACTGTGGTGATTTTGGTGGTGTGGATTATTTTCCTGGTTCTACTGGCGGCGATCGGCGCCGCGTCGGGCTGGCAGCGGTACATGAGCTTGCGGCGCAGAAGCGGCACCGGGCTCTCGTTCATCGTGTTCATCGGCATGATCGCCGGGTGGCTTGTCCTCGCGAAGGTTCTCGAAAGGCTCTTAGCGCCCGGCACTGTGGTGTCGTATTGCGCTCAGTTCGTCAGCGCGGCAATCATTTTCTGGGTTGGGATGACCGTTATCGCCCGTATGGACCCGCACGCGGCACACCCACCCGCCTGAGTCACACCTGCGCCACGCCGCCGCCTTGAGGGCCGAAGCGACGATGCCTGGAACCACTCGGCGGCAAAGCGTGCGGGGTGCGGCCCGTTAATACAACATCGCCCTGAAAGACCAGTAGCGGCACCGGCAGCAGCGCGACGCACCGCAGCTCTCGGTAATGGTCGGTGCCCGGATCAACTGTCCCTGCCGGATGGTATTGCAATTAGTGAATGTCGGCGCGACTGCCGGAGGAACGGCGGGCATGGAAGGCAAATTTGGGGCTTGTAGTGGGCCAATTGTTGGCCCAGCCGGTGCGCCACGTCCGCGGAGCCTAACAAGGAAACGCAATATCGATCCGCTAGAGGAACTTAGTCCTAGTCGGCGGCGCGTGGGCGATGGCGTTTGGTCAGACGGTCGGACACCTCGTCTACGGCTTCTTGCTGCGCTATGGACTGTATGGTTTCTTTCTGCGTGCTGAAGTATGACCGGTTTCGGCCACCATCCACGTGTCTTTAGCCTCATACGGGTGAATCCGTACGTTGACCGCACAAGACGAACCGCCGAACTGGTCGACCAGCTTGCATGCGGTCGTCCGAAGAACTCGACAAACTCCATCCCGGCCGGAAGTTCCCGTTGGACGGACATTTGGTCGGATCGCTGGGCGAAGCAGCCGGGGAGGCCTGGCTGATGCCGAGATCTATTGTGTGGTTGCCGCGCCGTCGAAGTTGATCCGCCCGAGCGGAGATCGGGTCAAGACCGATGCCCGCGACGCCGCGCATCTGACCCGCTTGCTGAGGCTGGGTGAGATCACCGCGGTCACCGTTCCTGAGGCCGATGTGGAGGCGGTCCGGGATCTGGTGCGGGCACGTGAGGACGCTCGCGCGGATCTGATGCGGGTTCGGCACCGCCTCTGGAAGCTGCTGTTGC
>NZ_JAOPWB010000354.1 GCF_025965855.1 Mycobacterium sp.
GCGCTGGCGCCCCCGGCACGGCCGTGGCCGGGTCGTAGCGCCGGCGGGACCGCGACGGCCGCGGCGCCGGCATCGGTGATGATGCCCGCAGTGGCCTGGTCGGAGGCCGGCACCGATTCTCGCGTCCTGCCCGGCGGCGCCGTCGGCACGTCCGCGCGCCCGGCGCTGAAGTTCGAGGAAGCCGAGCGCCCACCCGCGGAACCCAAGAACTCGGTCATTCCCTGGCGCCGGCTGCCCGTGGTGGTGGTCATCGGCGCCGTGGTGGCGATCCTGCTGGTGGGCATCGCGCTGGCCATTGGCCTGGGCTCCAGCGACAAGCCGGCGACGACGCCGGGCGGCAGCACGACTCCGGCTTCCCCGGCGCCGCCCGCCACCGGCGGTACTTCTCCGCCCGCCCCTGCGACCCAGTCGCCGCCCCCGCCGTCGGGCATCGACACGAACCCCCCGCCCGCGACGAATGCGCCCAGCCCCGCGCCCCCGGCCACTCAAGAGGGGACGGACGCTCCGGCACCGCCGGCGGCCCCGCCCGAGCCGGTCGCGCCACCGCCGGCGGAGCCACCGCCGGCCCCGGCCGCACCGCCGCCCCCGGCCGCGCCGCCGGTTGCGCCGATCCCGCGAATTCCGCCGATCCCGCCGATCCCGCGCATCCCCGGGTTCAACGCGCCGATCCCCGGTCTCCCGGGAGTCCCGAGTCTAGTCAGCCAGATTGCTCCGCGCGGCCACTGAATTAGCGCTCGGCTGGGCGCTTTTCGCCCTTGTTCTCCTGTGCCCCGGCTTTCTTTAGCTCCTCGTTCAGGGCCTTGTCCTTCTCGATCTGGTCCTTTCGGGCTTCGTCGTCTCGGCCTTCATCGGCCTGCGCCTTTTGGTCCGAGCCGGCTTCTGAGCCGGAATCGTCGGGCGACTCGCATTTCGGGTTGCCGTCCTCGTCCAGCCAATCGTTGACCGCCGTGCCCGTCACCATCGCGCCGGAACCTGGCAGCACCAGGGTGGGCCGGTCTTCGTAGGCCGTCATCATCTCGGCGGCCTTTTTCTTGTGGCCCTCGTCCGGCTCCGGCTTCTCGGTCAGCGGCCGGTCTTCCTTCTGGCCCGAGTCCTTGCCCGAGTCCTTGCCCGAGTCCTGGTCGGTTGCTTGCTGATCCTCTTGCGGACCAGCCACTTTGTCGTCCTGCACGCTCATGCACGTACCCCCTTGGAGTCGCAGCGTCGACTATCCACGGGGGTTACCCGCTGTAGCAGTGTGTCGAAACTCTCATCAATGCGAGCGTTCGCGCTTGGCCAGCACCAGTGAGGCCAGCGGAATCCGCATGGGCTCGGGCGCGTTTGACAAACGTCCAGCAACGGCGGTCTCCAACCGTTCGACGAACTCGACCGCTCGCGGGTCATTGGCGCCACCGTCCAACCCGCCCGCCAGGGCCGGGAAGACCGCGGCCCGCGCGAACGCCGCCCATTGCTCGCCGAAAGCCTCTGCGTCGTCGTCGGTTTGCAACCTGGCCCAGAATCGGTCCTCGGCGTTGAACGTCTCGAGGTGCTCGATCGTCAGGCCCTCGAACCGCCCGCTCGGCGCAAACGGGGCGCGAAAGTCCTTCTCGCCGCGGACGAATGTGGGAATGGCCATGCGGCGCGGCTCGTGCTCGCCGAGCAGGCCGTCGCGCGCCTGATCGGCCAGCGCCGCGACGATCGCGTCGAGCAGCGGCCTGAAGCCGGTTGTGCCGTCCTCGTCGACGGCCGACGTCATCACCACCAGCCGCCCCCCGGGAACCAACTCGCGCCCGCGGAACGCCACGAAGTCGTTCCAGTCGACGGCGGCCTGGTGGGCGTAGGCCGCGCGGGCCGCGTCGTCATTGCTGTAGGCGACGTGCACGTGATCGTGCAGTTCGCAGGGGATGCGGCTCACCCACTGGGTCGCCCACGACGTCCAGCCGAGGTTGACCGTGTTGGACGGCAGCAGCTGGCCGTAAAAGGACCGCCCGATTGCCGAGGCGAAACTTGTGGTGTCCGTTTGCAAATAGCTGTCCGGATCGTCGGCCAGGGTCCGAAACAGGGCCGTGAAATCGTTGTCCGGTACGTCGGTGTGCGCCACCAGGATCGCGTGGTCGTGGCGGGTCCGCCCGCGCAGCACGGCAATGCCGGCCGACATCGGCTTCAACGAATTGTGCCCGTTGGCGGCGCCGTAGTCGACGATGACGATCGGCTGGGGAGCCGCGGGGATCGGCACTTGTTCGGCGGCGCGCTCGAACAGCGCGATGCCCTGGGCCAGGCCGGCGGCCTGTAGCCGGGACGACTGGGTGTAGGTCGCGCTGGCCGTCGGCTCTGGCCGGACCACGATGCTCGACTCGCGCAGACGAGGTACCGGCCGCATGCACCAACGATAGTCAGTCCGGCGTCGGGTAGCTGACTCCGGTGAGCTGCTCGGACAGCTCCCACAGTCGCCGGCAGTCGTCTTCGTCGCGGGCGAGCTTGGGCACCTTGGCGAGCGCGACCCCGCCGCCGGCCGCCTCGTAGATCCCGCGCGGTCCGTAGAACACGCCGCCCTCGGCGTGCGGCGCGGCGGCCGCGTACAGCGCCGGCAGAATCCCCTCGTCGATCTCCTGCCACAGGAACGGCGCGAAACGCCAGGACGCCTTGTACAGCCTTTCCATCAGCGCGGGCCTTTCGCGGCCGAGCGAGGGCCCGGCGGTCTGCAGGTTGGTCTTGGTCAAGCCGGGGTGCGCGGCGTTGGACACGATGCCCCAGCCGCCGGCGCGGCTGCGCCGGTCCAGTTCGAGGGCGAACATCAGGACCGCCAGCTTCGACTGGCCATAGGCCGACATGGCCGCGTAGGACCTCTCGAATTGCGGGTCGTCGAAGTGGATCTTGCCGCTTTGGCGGGCCGCGAGGCTGCTCAGCGAGACGACGCGGGCGCCCTTGGCGGCGCGCAACAGCGGCAGCAGGTGCCCGGTCAGCGCGAAGTGCCCGAGATGGTTGCTGCCGAACTGCAATTCGAAACCGTCGGCGGTGGTGTCGCGTTTCGGTGGTGTCATGACGCCGGCGTTGTTGATCAGGATGTCGATCGGGCGGCCCTCGGCGTTGAGTTGTTCGCCCAACGCGGCGACGGCGGCCAGCGACGACAGGTCGAGGGATTTGATGGTCAGCTTGGCGTCGGGAACCGTGGCGCGGATTTCCTCGATCGCCTTTTCCCCTTTGGCGCGGTTGCGGATCGCCATCACGACGTCGGCCCCGGCGGCCGACAGGCGCCGGGCGAGCCCAAAGCCCAGACCGCTGTTGGCCCCGGTGACGATTGCCAGCTTGCCCGACAGATCGGGAACCGTCGCGACGAGATCGTTGGCCATGCGTATCACTCCTTAGTCGGTTTGCGCCCCGTCCTAGTCTGCTCTTTGTGTCGCGCTCAGCGAACCCTTGCGGCAATCTGATCGCCGCGTTGGTGCTCGGCGCGCTGCCCGCGCTCGCCTTTCCCGCGCCGGCGTGGTGGTGGCTGGCCTGGTTCGGCCTGGTCCCGCTGCTGTTGGTGGTGCGGGCGGCGCCGTCCGCGTGGGAAGCGGCCGCGCGGGCCTGGTGCGGTGTCGCCGGGTTTGTGCTGGCCAGCCAGTACTGGCTGGTGACCAGCACCGGCCCGCTGCTCGTGCTGTTGGCCGTCGGGTTCGGTGCGCTCTGGCTGCCGTGGGGGTGGTTGGCGCATCGGTTGTTGTCCGCGCCGGTCGGCCTGGGGCGAACGGTCGCCGCCATGGTGGTGCTGCCCAGCGCGTGGGTGGCGGCCGAAGTCGTGCGGTCCTGGCCGCCGCTGGGCGGTTCGTGGGCGGCTCTGGGCGCGTCGCAAGCCGCCCAGCCGGTGACGCTGGCGTCGGCGTCGCTGGGTGGGGTGTGGCTGACGAGTTTCCTTGTGGTTGCGGTCAATACGGGTCTCGTCGGGCTTTTGGTGCAGCGGGCCGCTTTAGGCCGGGTCGTCACCGTGGCGTGCGCGGTGGTGTGCGCCGCGCTGGGCCCGGCCTGGTATCTGCTGGGCCCGTCGCCGGCCGGCGGGGCGACGGTGCGCGTGGCGCTGGTGCAGCCCGGTGAGATCGCCGACTCCGGCGACCGCGAGGCGGCCAGCGAGGCGCTCACCGCGACGGTCGCCGGCCAGCGGCTCGACCTGGTGGTCTGGGGAGAAAGCAGCGTGGGCTCCGATCTCGCCAGCCACCCGGAGGTCTTGGCGCGGCTGACCGACCTGTCGCGCCGGGTGGGCGCGGACCTGCTGGTCAACGTCGACGCGCCGGCGCCGGGAGGCGGGATCTACAAGTCGGCGGTGCTCGTCGGGGAGCGCGGACAGTTGGGCAGTTACCGGAAGACCCGGTTGGTGCCCTTCGGCGAATACGTCCCGCTGCGACCGCTTTTCGGCTGGATCACCCGCCACAGCCGGGCCGCCGCCGAGGACCGACAAAGGGGAACCGGCCCCGTGGTGCTGAA
The DNA here is from genome assembly GCF_025965855.1 of Mycobacterium sp. GTDB lineage: Bacteria > Actinomycetota > Actinomycetes > Mycobacteriales > Mycobacteriaceae > Mycobacterium. The sequence goes on from NZ_JAOPWB010000354.1 coordinate 4,441, forward strand.
CGCCGCGGGCCTGCCCATCGGACCGCTGATCAGCTACGAGACCCTCTTCTCCGACCTGGCCCGGCGGGAGGCGCGGCTGGGCGCCGGTTTGTTGGTGTATCAGAGTTCCACGTCGTCATTCCAGGGGAGTTGGGCGCAGCCGCAGCTGGCCGCCCAGCCCGCGGTGCGCGCCGTCGAGGCGGGCCGCCCGGCGGTGCACGTCGGATTGTCCGGCGACAGCTCGGCCTTCGACGCGCGCGGCCACCGGCTGGCCTGGTGCCCGTCGGGGTTTCGGGGTGTGACCGTGGTCAGCGTGCCGCTGGGATCGACTGTCACGCCGTACCAACGGCTGGGGGACTGGGTGCCGGTGCTGGCGTTCGTGATCCTCGGCGGCTTTGCGCTCTTTCGCTGGCATCGCCTGGCCCGCGGTGCCACACTGCGTGCATGACCAGCAGACGGCTCGCAAAGATTTCGCTGGCCACCGCGGTCGTGCTGATGATCGTGTCGGTGGGCGGCTTCATCGTCGCCCTGGTGCTCAACACGTTCTTTCTGGACAAGTACGACGCCTACGGCGAGGTGGCGATCCCGGGCTCGGGCAGCATGTCCCTGCCCGCCGGTGAAGTCACCGTCAGCCTGCACACCGTCGTGGTCGGCAGTCCCAGCGGCGGCCTGCCGGTGCCGCCGCTCGGGGTCACGATCGGGCCGCCCGAGGGGGTGGCGCAGCCGGTGGTCAGCGAAAGCATAGGCAGCACAACGACGGTCAACAACGACGCGCACGTGCGGGTGTGGGTGGCCCAGATTCCGGTCAGCGGCACCTACAACATCACGACGGACGGCCAGGTCAACGGATACATCAACCCGCGACTGGCTTTCGGCCACAAGAGTTCCTACGGCTTCCTGGTGTGGTTGTTCGTCGCCCTGTTCGTGGTGGGACTGGTCGATTCGATCCTGTCGGGCATGTGGTTGTCCCGCACCCGCCGCAGGGCGGTGGTGGCAGCCAACCCGTACTACCAACCGTCGGTGGTGGTGCCGCCCGTTGTGCACGAACCCGGCGACGAGGGGGTCCGCCTCGAGCGACTCAAAACGCTTACGGCGCTGCGGGATTCGGGGGCCTTGACGGCGGACGAGTTCGAGGCCGAGAAGCGCCGGATCCTCGAGGGGTATTGAGTTCGTTGTCGCGGGCGTAACGCCACGGCGAAATTCGGCGAGAAATTTCGCCGTGGCGTTACGCCCGCGGGCAAGGCTGGGCAGACATCAGGGCAATGACTTGATGACACGGAGCAGCTCGTGCAGCCGGGGTGCGTCGTCGCTGAGCGCGTAGGCCTCGAGCCAGTTGGTGACTTTGGCCATCAGCTCGGGAGGTATGGGCGAACTTTGGTGTGCCATGGTTTGCAGCACTGTGCCGATTGCTGTGTATGACTCGCCGGAACCGATGCTGGCGTAAAGCTGGGAGCGGTCGGGCTCGGCGAGTAGAGGGCTGATCGCATCAGCCAGTTCCCACGCCAGGTCGGATTCAGCCCTATCGTCCACATTCTCATTTTCGTTGGCCGGAGACGTTTGTGCTGAGCGAGCGACACGCCGGCGAGGCCTAGTGGCCGCGCGCGACCCACTCCTCGTAGTGGACGATCTCGTCGCCGATGGTGGTGCTGTCACCGTGTCCCGTATGCACGACGGTGTCGCCGGGCAACTTGCCCAGGCGTCCCGAGATGGACTGCAGGATCGTGGGGAAGTCGGAATAGGAGCGCCCCGTCGCGCCCGGGCCGCCGGAGAACAGTGTGTCGCCGCTGAACACTGTTCCTAACTCGGGGGCATGCCAGCACACCGATCCAGGGGAGTGGCCGGGGGTGTGCAGTGCCCGCAACTCGGTGCCGGCGACATTCAGTGCGTCCCCGTCGAAAACCGCCCGAAACTCCTTGTCCGGGTGGGTCATCCGCCACAGGACGTCGTCGCCGGGGTGCAGCAGCACCGGCGCGTCGAGGGCCGCGCCGAGTTCGGGAGCCACGGTGACGTGGTCGTTGTGGCCGTGCGTGCACACCACCGCGACCACATTGCGGCCGCCGACGGCCGCCACGATGGGTTCGGCGGTGTGGGCGGCGTCGAAAACCACCACCTCGGAGTCGTCGCCGACGATCCAGATGTTGTTGTCGACTTCCCAACTGCCGCCGTCGAGTTCGAAGGTTCCGTGGGTGACGACCCGCTCGATCCCGGCCATTACAGGATCACCACCGAACGCAGCACCTTGCCGCCATGCATCTTGTGGAACGCCTCCTCGACGTCGTCGAGCCCGATGCGTTCGGAGACGAACTTGTCCAACGGCAGCCGGCCCTGCAGGTACAGGTCGATCAGGGTGGGGAAGTCGCGTTCGGGCAGGCAGTCGCCGTACCACGACGACTTCAGCGACCCGCCGTGGCTGAAGAAGTCCAAAAGCGGCATCTCCAGGCGCATGTCGGGCGTAGGAACGCCAACCAGCACAACGGTTCCGGCGAGGTCGCGGGCGTAGAACGCCTGCTGCCAGGTTTCGGGCCGGCCCACGGCGTCGATCGCCACGTTGACGCCGAACCCGTCGGTGAGGTCCTGGATCGTCTCGACCACATCGAATTCGCGGGCGTTGACGGTGTGGGTGGCGCCGAACTTGCGGGCCAGGTCCAGCTTCGTGTTGTCGGTGTCGACGGCGATGATCTGCCGGGCCCCGACCAGCGCGGCCCCCGCGATCGCGGCGTCGCCCACACCGCCGCAACCGATCACGGCGACGGTGTCGTCGCGGGTCACCGCCCCGGTGTTGATGGCGGCACCCAGCCCGGCCATCACGCCGCAGCCCAGCAGCCCGGCGACCGCGGGGTCGGCTTGGGCGTCGACCTTGGTGCATTGGCCGGCATGCACCAGCGTCTTGTCGGCGAATGCCCCGATGCCCAGCGCCGGTGTCAGTTCCGTGCCGTCGGTCAGTGTCATCTTCTGTTCGGCGTTGAACGTGTCGAAGCAGTATTGCGGCCTGCCGCGCTTGCAGGCCCGGCACTGCCCGCACACGGCGCGCCAGTTCAAGATCACGAAATCGCCCGGCTCGACCGCCGTCACGCCCGGCCCGACCGCTTCCACCCGGCCGGCGGCCTCGTGGCCCAGCAGGAACGGATAGTCGTCGTTGATGCCGCCCTCGCGGTAGGTCAGGTCGGTGTGGCACACCCCGCAGGCGATGACGTCGACCACCGCCTCACCGGGCCCGGGATCGGGGACGACGATGTCCACCAGCTCGACGGGTTCGCCCTTTTTGCGTGAAATCACTCCGCGCACTGTCTGACTCATGGGCTACAACCTACTGGCGGGCCAATCCGGTGCTGGCGTCGAGTCTGCGCTGAGATCGCCCACCTCAGCGAAATGCACGCGCTGAGCGCAGACTCGGCGCGACAAAACCCCGGTGTAGCGTCGCTGGATGTGACGGCATCTGAGACCGCCTCGGAAACCACAGAAGAATTCGCCGGGCGAATGGTCGCGGCCATCGACGGCGCGAGCCTCACGATCCTGCTGAGCATTGGGCACCAGACCGGGCTGTTCGACACGATGGCCGGGCTGCCGCCCGCCACCAGCGCCAGGATCGCCGAGGCCGCCGGCCTCAACGAACGCTATGTGCGGGAGTGGCTGGCCGGCATGACCACCGGGCACGTCGTCGACTTTGACGCCGCCACCGCCACCTACTCGTTGCCCGCGCACCGGGCGGCCGCGCTCACCCGCGCGGCGGGGCCGGACAACCTGGCTTTGGTGGCCCTGTTCGTGCCGCAGCTCGGCGAGGTCGAGCAGAAGATCGTCGGCTGCTTCCGCGAGGGCGGGGGGTTGCCCTACGGCGAGTTCCCGCGCTTCCACACGCTGATGGCCGAGATGAGCGCCGCGGTGTTCGACAATGCGCTCGTCGACGTCGTGCTGCCGTTGGTCGACGGCCTGCCCGACCGCCTGCGCTCCGGAGCGGACGTGGCCGATTTCGGGTGCGGCAGCGGTCATGCGATCAACGTGATGGCCGAGGCGTTCCCGGCGAGCAGGTTCACCGGCATCGACTTCTCCGACGAGGCCATCGCGGCCGGCGTCCAGGAGGCCGCTCGCCTGGGCCTGACGAATGCGGCCTTCGAAAGCCACAATCTGGCGCAGCTCGACAAGCGCGAGGCCTACGACGTCATCACCGCGTTCGACGCCATCCACGATCAGGCGCAGCCGCCGCGGGTGCTGGAGAACATCTACCGCGCCCTGCGGCCCGGCGGCGTCTTCTTGATGGCCGACATCAAGGCGTCGAGCCGGCTCGAGGAGAACGTCGACGTCGCGATGAGCACCTACCTCTACACGACCTCGCTGATGCACTGCATGACGGTGTCGCTGGCGCTGGACGGCGACGGGCTGGGCGCGGCCTGGGGCACGCAGCTGGCCACCTCGATGCTCGCCGACGCCGGGTTCGACGACGTCCGCATGGCCGAGGTCGACTCGGACCCGATCAACAGCTACTACATCGCCAGGAAGTGATGGCCGCTTCCGACGGCCTGGAGGCCATTGCCGGCTGGCCGGTCACGGCCGCGGCCGCCGCGGTCATCGGACCTAGCGGAGTGCTGGCCAGTTACGGCGACACCGAGCGGGTCTTCGAGCTGGCGTCGGTCACCAAGCCGCTGGTGGCCCGGGCCGCGCAGATCGCGATCGAGGAGGGGGTCGTCGAGCTGGACACCCCGGCGGGCCCGCCAGGTTCCACGATTCGCCACCTGTTGGCGCACGCGTCGGGCCTGGCGATGCACTCCGATCGGGTGCTGACCAAGCCCGGCACCCGACGGATGTATTCCAACCATGGCTTCACCGTGCTGGCCCAGACCGTGGAGGCGGAGTCGGGGATCGAATTCGGCCGCTACCTGGCCGAGGCGGTGTGCGAACCGCTCGGCATGGCGACGACCCGGTTGAACGGCGGCACCGTGGCCGCCGGCTTCGGCGCGACGTCCACGGTCGCCGACCTGGCGGCCTTCGCGGGCGAGCTGCTGCGCCCGGCGACGGTCTCGGCGCAGTTGCACGACGCGGCCACGACCGTGCAATTTCCCGGCCTGGACGGGGTGCTGCCCGGCTACGGGGTGCAGCGGCCCAACGACTGGGGGCTGGGTTTCGAGCTCAAGGACACCAAATCGCCGCACTGGACGGGGGCGCGCAACTCGGTGCGAACGTACGGCCATTTCGGCCAGGCAGGCGGGTTTATCTGGGCGGATCCCGAGGCCGAGCTGGCGCTGGTAGTGCTCACCGACCGCGATTTCGGCGAGTGGGCGCTGGATCCGTGGCCCGCGGTCTCGGACGCGGTGATCTCCGAGTACAGCTAATTCGGACTGCACACTAGCGCAACAGGGGCATCACAGGGCACAATAGACACGCAGGACACAAAAATATTCACAATCCTCCGCTAGCTATCTCGCTTCGCAGGTCCACCAGGTCGTTGGGGAAGACGTCCCTCGTGGAACCGAAGGAGCA
>NZ_JAOPWB010000016.1 GCF_025965855.1 Mycobacterium sp.
ACCTCGCCGATCTGTGCGCGAGCGCGGCGCGGGTGCGCGACGCGGGCCTCGAGTCCGCGAGGCGGCGCGGGCGCGGCGGCCGGCTGCCGATCACCTATTCGCGCAAGGTGTTCATCCCGGTCACCCATCTGTGCCGCGACGGCTGCCACTACTGCACGTTTGTCACCGTCCCGGGCAAACTGCGTGCACAGGGCGCCGGCATGTACCTGGAGCCCGACGAGATACTGGACGTCGCGCGCCGCGGGGCCGAACTCGGTTGCAAGGAAGCGCTGTTCACCCTCGGTGACCGGCCGGAGGACCGCTGGCCGGAGGCGCGTGAGTGGCTCGCCGAACGGGGCTACGACTCGACGCTGTCCTACGTGCGGGCGATGGCGATCCGGGTGCTGGAGGAAACCGGGTTGTTGCCGCACCTGAACCCCGGCGTGATGAGCTGGTCGGAGATGTCGCGGCTCAAGCCGGTGGCGCCGTCGATGGGCATGATGCTCGAGACGACGTCGCGGCGGCTCTTCGAAACGAAAGGGCTTGCGCACTACGGCAGCCCGGACAAAGACCCGGCGGTTCGGCTGCGCACTCTCACCGACGCCGGCCGGTTGTCCATTCCGTTCACCACCGGGCTGCTCGTCGGCATCGGCGAGACGCTGCCCGAACGCGCGGACACCTTGCATGCGATTCGCAAGTCGCACAAGGAGTTCGGGCATGTCCAGGAAGTGATAGTGCAGAACTTCCGCGCCAAGGAACACACCGCGATGGCCGCGTTCCCGGATGCCGGCATCGAGGACTACCTGGCGACGGTCGCGGTCGCGCGGCTGGTGCTCGGTCCCGGCATGCGCATCCAGGCGCCGCCCAACCTGGTGTCGCGCGACGAGTGCCTGGCGCTGATCCGCGCCGGGGTCGACGACTGGGGCGGCGTGTCGCCGTTGACGCCCGACCACGTCAACCCCGAACGGCCCTGGCCGGCTTTGGACGAGCTGGCCGCCGTCACCGCCGAAGCCGGATACGACCTGGTACAGCGGCTGACCGCCCAGCCCAAATACATTCAGGCCGGCGCGGCGTGGATCGACCCGCGGGTGCGGGGACACGTTGCGGCGCTGGCCGATCCGGCCACCGGCCTGGCCCGCGACGTCAACCCGGTGGGCATGCCCTGGCAGGAGCCCGACGACGTGGAGTCCGCGGGTCGGGTCGACCTCAACGCGGCGATCGACACCGAAGGACGCAACACCCAGGCCCGCAGCGACCTCGACAGCGCGTTCGGTGATTGGGAGTCGATACGTGCCCACGTGCACGAGCTGGCCGCGCGCGCCCCCGAGCGCATCGACACCGACGTGCTCGCCGCGCTGGCCTCGGCCGAACGCGACCCCGCCGGCTGCACCGACGACGAGTATCTGGCGTTGGCGACCGCCGAGGGCCCGGCCCTGGAAGCGGTTGCCGCGCTGGCGGATTCGTTGCGGCGCGACGCCGTCGGCGACGACGTGACCTTCGTGGTGAATCGGAACATCAACTTCACCAACATCTGTTACACCGGGTGTCGCTTCTGCGCGTTCGCCCAGCGCAAGGGTGACGCCGACGCGTATTCGCTTTCCACCGACGAGGTGGCCGATCGAGCGTGGGAGGCGCACGTGCAAGGCGCCACCGAGGTGTGCATGCAGGGCGGGATCGACCCCGAACTGCCGGTCACCGGATACGCCGAGCTGGTGCGCGCCGTCAAGGCCCGCGTGCCGTCGATGCACGTGCATGCGTTTTCCCCGATGGAGATCGCCAACGGTGTGACCAAGAGCGGGTTGAGCATTCGCGAGTGGCTGATCAGCCTGCGCGAGTCCGGTCTGGACACCATCCCCGGCACCGCCGCCGAGATTCTGGACGACGAGGTGCGCTGGGTGCTCACCAAGGGCAAGCTGCCGACGTCGATGTGGATCGAGATCGTGAGCACCGCGCACGAGGTGGGCCTGCGGTCGTCGTCGACGATGATGTACGGGCACGTCGACACCCCGCGGCACTGGGTGGCCCACCTGAACGTGCTGCGCGCCATTCAGGACCGCACCGGCGGTTTCACCGAGTTCGTGCCGTTGCCTTTCGTGCACCAGAATTCGCCGCTGTACCTGGCCGGCGCCGCCCGTCCCGGCCCGAGCCATCGCGACAACCGCGCGGTGCATGCCCTGGCGCGGATCATGTTGCACGGCCGCATTTCCCACATCCAGACCAGCTGGGTCAAGCTCGGGATCGAGCGCACGCGGGTGATGCTCAACGGCGGCGCCAACGACCTGGGCGGGACGCTGATGGAGGAGACCATCTCGCGGATGGCCGGGTCCGAACACGGGTCGTCGAAGACCGCGGCGGAGCTGGCCGCGATCGCCGAGGGCATCGGTCGCCCTGCGCGCCAGCGCACCACCACATACGCCCCGCTGGCCGCTTAGCTTTCAGCAGCGTCGGGTATCCCGACGCCGTGAAGCGACATATCGACGACGACCGATTCCCGGAGTGGCGGCCGTTCCTGCATGTCGTGCAGCAGCGCCGACCGGACGCCGGTACCTGGTGCGAGGCCTGGACGGTGCGTGACATCGTCATCCATCAGGCCGGAAACGCCGAGGAGCTCGCCCGGGTGCTGGGAGCGCACCTGGAGGGCGAACCCGTCGGCACGCGCGGCTTCGAGGAACGCGAGGGCCCGCTGCGCGCACTGGGCGACGCGGACCTGTGGGACGCGCTGAACGACCGGATGGCCACGTTAAACGAGGTCGCGGCCGCGGCCGAAAGCGTTCCGGCGGACACCGACGTCGCCTGGACCGGCCGCACCATGAAGGTGCCCTGCTTCGCCGAGCACATGCGCGAGGAACTCGTCCTGCACGGCTGGGACGTCACCGGAGATGATGCTGCTGCCCAGGCCCCGCTTGCCGAGCCCTGGATGACGACGCACAGCGTGGTGGCGGTGGGACGTCCGCTGCTTGCCAAGGGCGCCAAATTGATGGAGCCCGGCGAGCGAATCGACGCCCGCCTGCGGGTCTTCGGCAGCGACGATGTCGTGATCGCTGCCGACGCCGAACAGACCTCCATCGGAATAGCCGAGCCCGAAGGCCCGGCCACGCTCGAAACCGATGCTGCCGCAAGGGTCTTGCTGCTCTGGGGTCGCCGACCCGGAAACCCGTCGCGCGTTTGCAGCGACGCCGGACCCGAACTCCTAGGCCAGGTCCGCCGGCTGCTCAGCGGCTACTGAACTCGTCGCGCTCGCTCAGTAGCTGTTGCAGCTGCCGGCCACCGACAACACGTCGTTGAAGTACGGCGCGGCCTGCGGCATGGCCTGGATCTGCTGCGCCATCTGCATGCGCTTCGGCGGCGGCGAAGCGAGGAACTGGCGCAGGTAACTCGTCGCCATCGGCGATGCGGTCAATTGCGCGGCAGCTGCCGGATCCGTCGCGTTGAGCGCGGCCATCACCTGCCCGTAGTTGCACGTGGTGTTAACGACCGGATCCAGGGGATCGGCGGATGCGATCCCGGCGCCGGCCGTCAACGCGAACGCCACGCCGCCAACGGCAGCGGCTAATTTGGTCAACGACAGCCTCAACATTTGTGGACACCTTCCCCGTTCAATGCACCGTCGATTAACGGCGACGACATCTGCCCAACGGTTGCCGTCTGCGATCCAGGCTACAGGCACCGTGAGCTTTCTTCTATCGCAACCGTTATCGCACAGGAAGCTCTAATCATTACTATCCGCAGGTCCGGGCGTTGTGCGTCGCTGTTCGCGCTCGGTGAAATTCGAACCGGAGCCGGACCGCCGACTCGGCGCCCCGTTCGATGGCGCGCGCCGCATCCGGCTCGGGCGGCCGTACCCGCGCCGCCGACGCCGCATCGGCGATCCGGCGGGCGTGCCCAGTGGTTGACGTGTATGTGCAACGTCTAGTATCAGTAATCGAAAGCTTTCGCTGAAGCGGCCGAAGCGCCGCGGCGAGCCGAACAGCAGCCCACACGCAGTACATGGAGGAGATGTCTGTGACGTACACGATCGCCGAACCCTGCGTCGACATCAAGGACAAGGCATGCATCGAGGAGTGCCCGGTCGACTGCATTTACGAGGGCGTCCGGATGCTGTACATCCACCCCGATGAGTGCGTCGACTGCGGGGCCTGTGAGCCGGTCTGCCCCGTCGAAGCGATCTATTACGAAGACGATGTGCCCGAACAGTGGAGCCAATACACACAGATCAACGCCGACTTCTTCGTCGAGCTGGGGTCGCCGGGCGGTGCCGCGAAGGTCGGCATGACCGATAACGACCCGCAAGTCATCAAGGACCTGCCGCCCCAGGGCGAAGGCGACTGAGCGGGCCGGTGCTGCAGAAGCCCGGCCCGGCGGCGCGGGCCCCGGAGTCCCTGGGCGCGAAAGTGTCGGCGTCCCTGCCGGAGTTTCCCTGGGACACGTTGGCCGACGCGAAGGCGCTGGCCGCGGGCCATCCGGACGGAATCGTCGACCTGTCCGTCGGCACCCCGGTCGATCCGGTCGCGCCAGTGATCCGGGAGGCGCTGGCCGCCGCGAGTTCCGCCTCGGGATATCCACCCACCGCCGGCACCGCACTACTGCGCGAATCGGCGGTGGCCGCGCTGGCCCGCCGCTTCGGGATCACCGGGCTGAGCGAGGCGGCCGTGCTGCCGGTGATCGGCAGCAAGGAGCTCATCGCCTGGCTGCCGACACTGCTGGGCCTGGGCTCCTCGGACGTGGTGGTGGTGCCGGAGCTGGCCTACCCGACGTATGACGTAGGCGCGCGGCTGGCCGGCGCCCCGGTGCTGCGCGCGGATTCGCTGACCCAGGTGGGCCCGCAATCCCCGGCGCTGTTCTACCTGAACTCGCCGAGCAACCCGACCGGGCGGGTGCTGGGCGTCGACCACCTGCGCAAGGTAGTCGGATGGGCGCGCGACAGGGGTGTGATCGTCGCCTCCGACGAGTGCTACCTGGGTCTGGGCTGGGACGCCGAACCCCTGTCGGTGCTGCATCCCTCGGTGTGCGACGGCGACCATACCGGGCTGCTCGCGATCCACTCGCTATCGAAGAGCTCGTCGCTGGCCGGCTATCGGGCCGGCGTCGTCGCCGGGGATGCGGCGCTGGTCGGCGAGCTGCTGGCCATGCGCAAACACGCCGGGATGATGGTGCCGACGCCGGTGCAGGCCGCGATGGTGGCCGCACTCGACGACGATGCCCACGAGCGCCTGCAGCGCGAGCGGTACGAACGGCGGCGGGCCGCGCTCTTGCCGGCGCTGCGCTCGGCCGGTTTCGCCGTCGACCATTCCGACGCCGGCCTCTATCTTTGGGCCACCCGCGGTGAGCCGTGCCACGACAGCGTCTCCTGGTTTGCCTCCCTGGGCGTATTGGTGGCGCCCGGCGACTTCTACGGCCCGGGCGGTGCCCGGCACGTGAGGGTCGCGTTGACCGCCACCGACGAGCGCGTCGCCGCCGCGGTCAAGCGGCTGACTTAGGCCGTCCGGCCGCGCTCGGGCGAGGCGAACGGCAGAATGCATCGGGAGGCGTTACCCAAGCGCTCATCGGCGGTCGACGTCGGGTGTCGGGAATCTCTCGGGTAAGGAATGGGGTCGTGACAACTTCGACGGGCAAAGCTCCCATCCCGACCTCGGTCGGGGACATCGCTAAGCGTGTCTTTCTGGGAAAGCCGCTGATTACCGAGGATCTGTCGACCGAGAAATTATCCAACGGGGTTGCGCTGGGCGCGCTTTCGCCGGATGCGATCTCCTCCACCGCCTACGGCACCGAACAGATTTTGATCGAGCTGCTGCCCCACGCCGGGCTGGCGGCTTTTGCGTTGTTGCTGCCCATGAACGCCGCGATTTTGGTGATTCTGGTGTTGGTGACCGCGTCGTATCGGCAGGTCGTCATGGCCTATACCCGGGCGGGCGGTTCCTACGTCGTGGCGCGGGAGAATTTCGGACCCAAGGTGGCGCAGGTCGCCGCCGCGGCGCTGTTGATCGACTATGTGGTCACCGTCGCGGTGCAGGCGGCGGCGGGCACGGTCGCGGTGGCGTCGGCGATCCCCGCAGTGGGTCCCTACAGCCTGGCGATCACCGTCGGCGTGGTGATCCTGATCTGCTACGCGAACCTGCGCGGATTACGGGAAGCGGGCGTGCAATTCGCGGCCCCGACCTATTTTTTCGTCACGATGATCACCGTGACGATCATGACCGGCGTCATCCGCGAAATCTTTGGGGATTTACCGACCTACGATGCCCAGCACATCGCCGGAACGGTGCCGATTCATCAGGGGGATGGCCTGGTGATGGGCGCGACGATCCTGGTGCTGCTGCGCGCGTTCGCCAATGGCGGTTCGTCGCTGACGGGGGTCGAGGCGATCTCCAATACGGTCAACGTCTTCCGTAAGCCGCAGGGCCGCAACGCCCGCCGGGTGCTCACGATCATGGCCTGCATACTCGGGTTCTTGCTGGCCGGTGTCGCCTTTCTGACATTTGTCACCCACGCAACGCCGTACGTCGCCGGATATCCGTCGGTGCTGTCGCAGGTTGCCCGTGCGGTCTTCGGCCGCGGGACGATCGGCAATGTCCTCTATATCCTCGTCCAGGCGTCAACGGCGGCCATCCTGTTCACCGGCGCCAATACCAGTTTCAACGGATTCCCAGCGCTGGCGAGTTTCGTCGCCGAAGACCGCTTCCTGCCGCGTCAGTTGATGAAACGCGGTCACCGCCTGGTGTTTTCGAACGGCATCATCGCGCTCACCGCGCTGTCGGTGGTATTGCTGCTGACGACGGGCGGTTCGGTCAACGCGCTGGTCCCGTTCTATGCAATCGGCGTGTTCACCGGATTCTCGATGGCCGGCTACGGGATGACCAAACACCATCTCACCCATCGGGAACCGGGATGGCGACGTCGACTGGCGATCAACCTGTCCTCGGCAATCCTGTCGACCATCGTGGTGGGCATCTTCGCGGTGGCGAAGTTCACCGAGGGCGCATGGCTGGTGGTCGTCGTCTTTCCGGTGCTGGTGTTCGTGCTGATGCGGCTGAACCGGGAGTACCGCGCCGAGGCCGCCATCCTGGAGATGTTCCGCACCGATCGCCCCGAGTTGGTGAAGTACGCCCGGCACAAGGTCTTCGTGTTCGTGAACTCGGTCGACCTCGCGGTGATAGAGGCGCTGCGCTATGGCAGGGGACTGCGAGCCGACGAATTGGTTGCCGTGCATTTCATGGTCGACGAGGCGCATGCTATGGGATTGCGAAAGCGTTGGGACCACTTCGATCTCGACACCCCGCTCCGGGTGGTCGACTGCCCGGACCGCAGGGTTACCCGGGCCGCGCAGGTGCTCGTCGCCAAGGCACGCGACGAACGCCGGAACACCAACGTGACCGTGTTGCTGCCGCGTCGGACCTATGCCCCGCTGTTGGGGCGACTGCTGCACGACCGCACCGCGGACAAGGTGGCCCGGGCGGTCAGCCTGATCCCGGATGCCGCGGCGACGATCGTTCCCTACGACGTAGAGTCCCGCATCAAGGAGGCGTACCCCGAAGGGTTCGAGCAACGAATTTCCCGCGAGCTCGACAAGATCGAAGCGTGGGTTTCCAAGAGCGAGGACCAAGAGGTCGAAGCCTATGAGCATCCCGAGCGGTCCGCGTCGGTGATCACCGTGGGAGGCCTGATTCCCGGGCAGCGCGCCACCTTCGAGGGGCGGGTCAACGAGGTCCAGGACACCAACGAACGCAGGCGCACCGTTCGGCGGGTTGTCGTCGGCGACAACAGCGGCGAGGTCTGTGTGACGTTCCGGCACGGGCGCGGCGGCGCCGACATCCAGCCGGGTCAGCTACTGCGCATCACCGGCAAGCCCAGGCAGAGCGGCACCCAACCGATGGTGCTGGTTGACCCCGCGTATCACGTCATAGAGGACCCCGCGAATGCCGCCGAGTCTGGTGAGCCCGGGCGAACCGACGAAGCGTAGGGTGGCCAAGCCCGCGTCTCGAGCGAAAGGACGGCCGTGAAACGACTGGCAGCCGTACTGGTGTCCGTATTGGGGTTGGCGTACACCGCCAATGGCTACCGGCCATTGACGAGGGACCGCTTCGGATCGGGCTTTGCGTTCGCCTACGGCGTGTTCGCGTCGGAGCTTCCGATGCAGACGCTCGCCGTCCAGCTGGCGGCGCAGGCGGCGGTGTCACGCCTGCTGCCGACGCGGGTACGCCGATTCAGCTGGCTGGTGGCGGCGTCGTCCTGGCTGGGGCTGCTCGGCCTGCGCCGGGCCGGGCACGGCGCCCATGAGCCGCTGACCGCCGCGCTGGACGCCGGGCTGGGCCCCGACCGCCGCACCGAGTCCGGTGATCTTTGGCGACGACCCGCACCCGGCGGCGCGACCGCGAAGAAACCCGGCGCGGCGCGAATGCTGCGGATCTACCGCGACTACACGCACGACGGCGACATCAGCTACGGGGAATGCGGCTCGAGGAACCATCTCGACATCTGGCGCCGGCCCGACCTCGATCGCGGCGGACGGGCTCCCGTGTTGCTGCAGGTTCCCGGCGGCGCCTGGATGGTCGGAAACAAACGGGGACAGGCACATCCGCTGATGAGCCACCTGGCCGAGCTCGGCTGGATCTGCGTCGCGATCAACTACCGGCTCAGCCCCCGCTCCACCTGGCCCGATCACATCGTCGACGTCAAGCGAGCGATCGCGTGGACGAAAGAGCACATCGCCGAGTACGGAGGTGACCCGGACTGGATCGCGATCACCGGTGGCTCGGCCGGCGGGCATCTGTCTTCGCTGGCCGCGCTGACCCCGAACCTTCCACGGTTCCAGCCGGGTTTCGAGGAGGCCGACACCCGCGTGCAGGCGGCCGTCCCGTTCTACGGCGTTTACGACTTCACATCGCACGACGAGCTGCATCCATTGATGGCGCCGATCGTGGCGAAGCGCGTGTTCAAGTTGGGTCAAGCCGAAGTGGCCGAGCCTTTCCGGATGGCCTCGCCGATCACCCACGTGTCCGAAGATGCGCCACCGTTTTTCGTGCTGCACGGCACCAACGATTCGCTGATCCCCGTCGAGCAGGCCCGCAGGTTTACCACGCGCTTGCGCGAGGTCAGCCGTCAACCCGTGGTGTACGCCGAATTGCCTTGCGCGCAGCACGCTTTCGACATCTTCGGGTCGGCGCGCGCCGCGCATGCCGCGGTGGCCGTCGAACAGTTCCTCGCCGAGACGTATTCGTCGCGCCGGGCTGACGCGTTGTCCGCCGTGGCGCGGTAGGCGACCGGGCGGCTCTTACATCCCCGCCGCGCCGACCGCGAGCAGGACGCACCCGACCGCAGCCAGCAGAGCGGTGACCTCGATTCGGCGACGCGAACGGATCCAGTCGTGCAGCGCCGCCATCGAGTTGCGCGTTGCCTGGGGCGCCAGAAGATAAGCAAGGAGTGGAATCTCCACGAGGGCGAAGGCCACGGCGTTGAACACCAGCAGCGCGCCGACCTGCGTCATGGCCGCGGCGCCCGAGGCCAGAATGACGGCCAGCGCGCCCAGGTAGTCGACCGACGGCAGCGCGATCCCGAGGCCGGCGACTGTCGCCACCCACGGGGACCGCCCACTCACCAGTCGATGGGCGCGCGTCGCAAACGCTCCCGGCCCGGCCGCGCGGTTGCGCGTCAGGACCAGTGCGGCGGCGGCCGACAGCGCCAGCACGCCGATGAAGATCTGCACCCTCGGCAGCGTGAAGTACGTCGACCACAGCAGCGTGCGCCGCAAGACGAACAAGACGACCAGCCCCACGCTCATGCCCATCGCGAAGCCGCCGCACAGGAACGCGAGCAGTTGCAGCATCGGCCTGGGTCGGTTCAACATCAGCACCGTCATGCCGACCCGGAACGGTTCGAGGCTCACGGCGACGGCCATCACGAGGATGGTGATCCACATGGCGGGCCAGGTTACCGTCTTGCCTGCGGCCTGCATGACGGCCTCCGGGCTTAGCTCGTTACGCCCCAATGCAAGACGCGAGAGGTGAGCAGGACAAGCCCCAGGGAGACCGACGCGACGACGGTGAGCCCGATGATCGCGACGACGAGGGGGCGCCACCCGGTGCGCGCGATTTGCCGGATGTCGGTGGTCAGCCCGACCCCGGCGAAGGTCAGCAGGAACGCCCACTTCGACACGTTGGCCAGGTTCGTCGTCTGACCCTTGCTCAGCCAGCCGGCGGTCGCGATCGCCGAGACGGCAAGGAAGCCGAGCACGAATTTCGGGAACTTCTCCCAGACGAAGGCGGCCTTGGCCTTGGCGCCGGGAGCGATCTCGTCGGCCTGTCCGCGGGCGGCCCAATACAGCGCGAATCCCAGGACGACGAAGCCGATCAGCGCGTTGCGGGTGGACTTCACCAGCACGGCGATCTTGCCGGCGTGTTCGGAGAACAGGTAACCGGTGGCGGTGGTTTCGGCGGTGTTGTCGACGGCGAGGCCCGCCCACAGGCCGAATTCGTAATTGGTGAGCCCGATGAGGTGTCCCAACGGTGGCAACGCGAACAGCCCGACCGCACCCAATGCGAGGATCGCCGCGATCGCGTAGCTGACGTCGGCGTTGCGGGCCCGGATCGCGCCCTTGGCGGCCACGATCGCGGACACGCCACAGATCGAGGTGCCGATCGCCAGCAGCGAGCCCAACTTGCCCGACAGCCCGAATGCGCGGGCGACGACGAGAATGATGGTTCCCGCGACCACCATGTCCACCAGGATCTGTACCAAACTGGTGGCTCCGAGCTTGGCGATATCGCCGAGCACGAATCGCGAACCCAGGGCCACGATCCCGACCTTGAGCCAAAACTGGTAGGTCAGCACGCCGGCGCGGAATATCCGATGCAGACCAACGGTGTTGGTGATGAGCAGTCCAATCACGATGGCCCACAACACATATTCGATGTCGGGCACCGTCCAGTGGTGGTGTTTGGCCAGTGTGTTCCACCAGGTCTGTGCATACTTGCCCAGCACGCCCACCGCGATCAGCAGGAGGATGCCGGGTACATAGTCGAGCGGGCGGCCGCTGGCGAAGGCGGCCTCAGCCGATTTCTCCTCAGCTTCGTCGGGTCGCAGGCTTACGGTGCTCACGGCATCACCAGGGAATCTTCGGGAGCGCATCGGCGACCGCCAACGCGACGATCACACCGGCCAGCAGCGTCGCCCACCAGTCGTCACCGACCCGCTCGCGCCAGCCCCGCCACTGCGGCGTACCTGTGTCAACCACGACGCAATGGTGTCGTGGCAGGGGCCCGCGACCAAGTGATTGGCTCGCGCTGAATTTAGGTCCGCGGACCGGCCGAACGCGACGGCGGCGCAATGGCTGAGCCCGCTTTCGTCGCCGTCACGTCGGTAGCCCGTCTCTCTCGGCGTCCACACGATAGCGTTCCACCCACTCGTCTGAGCGTTGGTCGGCTTGGCGTTCCAGGGCCGGCCGGGGCGCCAGCAGGGGGTCGAGGCCCAACGCCTCGAGGATGCTGGCGACCACCTGAGTCAGGTTGCGCCACAACACCGGATACGGAACTTCGACCCGCTTGATGTCTTCCTCGACAAACCAGGTACGCCAGCCCTCCTCCTGGGCACGGAGCATGCTGACGACGTGAGCGATCGCCCCGGCGTGATAGATGGCGCGCGCGTCGCGCGCTGGATCGGGCCTGCCCCGCCACACCCGCGTCTGCACCGCTCGCCAGAACGACACCGCCTGCGACACCACGTCCGGGCGGTGGACGTGAATCAGGAGCGGTTCTTCGCCGACGACGTCGCGGATCGCGGCCCGCAAGCCGTCGCCAGATCGATTCGGCAGGTCTTTCGCGCGGTTCAACAGCAGCGGTGTTTGGTTCCACATCAACTTGCCTCCCCACACGCCGTTCGGTGTCCTCCCGACGGTGCGGATGTAGTCGCGCCAGATCTCGGCCGTCGCGAGGTCGGGCGTCCCTACGTCCAAGGGATCGAGTAAGCGCAGGATCGACTCGTCGTCCACGTCGGCGAACCACTCCCGCGGCTGGGGGGCCTGGCTCGTACCCGGCAGGTACTGAAAAAACTCCTGCGGCTCGCCGGCCACGCCCGTCGCGCGCAGCGATTCCACGAGCAGCGTGCTGCCGCTGCGCTGGGAAGCCAGCACCAAATATGACGACGGGCAATCTGTCACCAAGGAAGCCTAACCGGATGGAAACCCGCTGCAAGACATTGAATTGGCTTCATGCTGAACATAACTATTGCGGGTAACCGACTGCTGTTCGGCTCTCACGGCGCGGCGGCGCGTGCCGGGTGCGATGATTACCGTCCGAACGCACTCAATTTCCGGCGGGAGAGACGGCATCGTGCAGCAATCCGTCAAAGAGGCGGCCCGCCGGATCATCTGGCGGGCCGACCGCGGCAGGACCGCCGATCTCCGTCGGCGGTTCGTGGCGCTGGATCCGGTGAGCGTGCAGGGGTTCCGTAATCATCTGCTCGCGAACTGGTCGACCAATGCCTACTGGGATTCCGAGGTCGGGCGCCACGACATCGACGAGCACACCGTTGGACGCCTGATCTACGACCGGCACGAATACGTGCCCTGGCTCAACGAACTCCGGCCCCTGGACGGGCCCGGGTGTTCGAGATCGGCTGCGGGACGGGGTCATAAGCGGAGCGCTCCGTCACGCGCAATCCCAGCGAAAGCAGCAGCCGCACGTCGGGATCCGAGAGCGAGGTCCCAAGCAATTTCTCGATCCGTCGCACCCGGTAGCGGACGGTGTTGGGATGCACCTGAAGCGCCCGCGCGGCGGCGCCGATGTCGCCGAAGCTGTCCAGGTAAGCCCGCAACGTGTCAATCAGCAGTGGATCTCCCGCCCGCAGGTCGCGTATCCGCGGATCGACCAGTCGCTCGTGGGCGCCGACCAGGGTGACGATCTCATCGAGCAAGACGGTGGTCCGCGCCTCGGCCAGCGTGGTCACCAGTCCCAAAATCGGATGCCGCTCCGCGCTGTCGAGCACGCGGTCCACCTCCGTGCGCGCGGCGGCGACCTCGGCCAGACCACCGATCGGCGCGGCGATGGCCGCCCGCAGCTCGACGCCGAGTTCGGTGCGCAGGGCGCCGACCGTGCCGCGCACCCACGAGGTGACCGACCGGGTGGGCGCCGTCTGCGGCAGCAGCACATAAATGCGCGAGCCATGTGACGCGACTTGAGCGTCACGGCGAAAAGCGCTGGCGCTCAACGCCAAGACGTCGGCCAGCCGTGGATGACGCTGCGTGGTGTCCGGCGTGTCCCAGCCGATCAGCGCGGCGGCGCCGTCGGCGGCGAGGCCGAGTTCGCGGGCGATCGTGGCCGCGCCGGCGGGCTCGCCGTCCGTGAGACCGAGGAGGTGCTGCACCCGGCGCGCATGCGTGGACGGCCGGGCCGCCAGCCGAAACATGATCCGCGCGGCCAGGACCGCCGCACCGCGCAACATCTCGTCGGCGTCGTCGGCCAGCGGCTGCGAGCCTTGCTGCACCCAGATGGTGCCGGCGAACGCCGGCGGCCGGCGCGCACCGGCCGGTGGCTGGTGGACGCCGATCGCCAGCCGTGGGCGCAGGCCCAGTTCCGGACGCTCGGCCACGCGCACCACCTCGCCGCTGGACCGCAACGCATCGAAGATGCCCCATTGACCGATCCACTCCAGGTGCTCGGGCGGGCCGGCGCGACCCAGGATGGAAAGGCGGCGCAGCTCGTCGGCTTCGTCGTTCGAGGCCGAATAGGCGAGGACGTGCGACTGCGCGTTTTCGATGCTGACCATGCCGTGGATGCGGTCGGCCAGCGACTGCGCCAGGCCGAACAGGTCGGTGCCCGAATCATCGACCGGGTCGCCGCCGTCGCCGTGATGCTCCAAGACGTGGTTGACCAACTGGTAGAGCCGCTCCCACCGCGCCCGCGGTTCCACGGCCACCACCGCCGACCCGGCCGCGACCGCCGTCGCCACCAGGGCGTTGGACGGCTCTTTGGCGAAGATGGCCACCGGCACGCGCTCGCGCGCCTGCTTGTCCACCCAGCGCAGAGCCTCGTCGTCGGCGACCCCCAGCAGGAAGAAGACGTCGGCCGAGCCGGCCGCCGCGGCCAGGCCCAGCCGCACATCGTCGGAATCGATCAGCGCCGCCGATCCCACCGGAAGGTCGAGGCCCCGCGGGGCGTCGACCAGGCTGACCAGCGTCGCGTCCAGCGCGAGCAACAGCTGACCCAGGCCGACGCGCGCGGTTTGCATATTGTCGGATCTTACTACCCGTGGCCCTTGTTCCTGTCCGATCGGCTAATAGGAACGGGCCCCGCGCCGGGGATCCTTGGCAGCATGGACGCGATCACCCAGGTGCCGACGCCGGCCAACGAGCCGATCCATGACTACGCGCCGAAATCCCCGGAACGCACTCGCCTACTCGCCGAGTTGAGCGCTCTGGCCGACGATGCGATCGACCTCCCGCACGTCATCGGCGGCAACCATCGGATGGGCGACGGCGAGCGGATCGACGTCGTCCAGCCGCACCGGCACGCCGCGAAGCTGGGCACCCTGACCAACGCCGTGCACGCCGACGCGACGGCGGCCATCGAGGCGGCGATGGTAGCGAAGGACGCCTGGGCGGCGATGCCTTTCGACGAGCGCGCCGCGGTGTTCCTGCGGGCCGCCGACCTGCTGGCCGGGCCGTGGCGGGAGAAGATCGCGGCCGCGACGATGCTCGGCCAATCCAAGTCCGTCTACCAGGCCGAGATCGACTCGCCGTGCGAGCAGGTCGACTTCTGGCGGTTCAACGTGGCGTTCGCCCGGCAGATCCTGGCCCAGCAGCCGATCAGCGGACCCGGCGAGTGGAACCGCAGCGACTACCGCCCGCTGGACGGCTTCGTCTACGCGATCACGCCGTTCAACTTCACCTCGATCGCGGGCAACCTGCCCACCGCGCCGGCGCTGATGGGCAACACGGTCGTGTGGAAGCCGTCGATCACCCAGACCCTGTCGGCGTATCTGACCATGCAACTGCTCGAGGAGGCGGGGCTGCCGCCCGGGGTCATCAACCTGGTCACCGGCGACGGCTTCGCGGTTTCCGATGTGGCACTGGCCGATCCCCGGCTGGCCGGCATTCACTTCACCGGGTCGACATCCACCTTCCAGCACTTGTGGCAGCAGGTGGGCGCCAATATCGGCCGCTACCAAAGCTACCCGCGGCTGGTCGGCGAGACCGGCGGCAAGGACTTCGTGGTGGCACACGCCTCGGCGCGGCCGGATGTGTTGCGCACGGCCCTGATTCGCGGTGCGTACGACTACCAGGGCCAGAAATGCTCGGCGGCGTCGCGGGCGTTCGTCGCGCATTCGGTATGGCAGCGCATGGGCGACACCTTCCTGGGCGAGACCGCCGCACTGCGTTACGGCGACGTCACTGACCTGACCAACTACGGCGGCGCGCTGATCGACCGGCGCGCGTTCATCAAGAACGTCGACGCCATCGAGCGCGCGAAGGGCGCGCCGGGGATGACCGTCGCGGTGGGGGGCGAATACGACGACAGCGTCGGCTATTTCGTGCGGCCCACGGTGTTGCTGTCCGACGACCCGACCGACGAGGCTTTCGCCACTGAGTACTTCGGGCCGCTGCTGTCGGTGCATGTCTACCCCGACAATCAGTACGAACGGATCCTCGACGTCATCGACAGCGGATCTCGCTACGCGCTGACCGGCGCCGTCATCGCCGACGACCGCGCGGCCGTGCTGACCGCGCACGACCGGCTGCGGTTCGCAGCGGGGAACTTCTATGTCAACGACAAGCCGACCGGGGCGGTGGTCGGGCGCCAGCCGTTCGGCGGTTCGCGTGGATCGGGCACCAACGACAAGGCCGGATCGGTGCTGAACCTGTTGCGCTGGACGTCGGCTCGCACCATCAAGGAGACGTTCGTCCCGGCCACCGATCACACCTACCCGCACATGGCGGCCGACTGATGGCCGGAGTGTTCGCCCACACCGTGCGCCCGGCGATCATGGCGGCCAGCCGGTGGGAGGGCTTGCGCCGCGCGGCCGAACGGATGCCGGTCACGCGCAAGGTGGTGGGGCGGTTCGTGCCCGGGGAGACGATTGAGTGTGCGCTGAATAGTGTTGCCGTGCTTTGTGATTCTGGTCGATACGTCAGCATCGACTACCTCGGTGAGGACGTCACCGAGGTCGACGACGCCGACGCCGCGGTGCACGCCTACCTGGATCTGATCGAGCAACTGGGCCACTCTGGCGATCCCGCCGGCGACGGCGTCCGGCCACTCGAGGTCTCGGTCAAGCTGTCGGCGCTGGGTCAGTCGCTGGAGCGCGACGGCGAGAAGATCGCGCGGGAAAATGCCTGGTCGATCTGCTCCGCCGCGCAGCGTGCCGGCGTTTGGGTGACGGTGGACGCCGAGAACCACACCACCACCGATTCGACGCTGTCGATCGTGCGCGACCTGCGCGCGGACTTCCCTTGGCTGGGAACCGTTTTGCAGGCCTACCTGCGGCGCACGCATGGCGATTGCGAAGAATTCGCCGCTTCCGGGGCCCGGATCCGGTTGTGCAAGGGCGCCTACGACGAACCCGCGTCGGTGGCTTACCGGGACGACGCCGAGGTCGCCGACTCTTATCTGGCCTGCCTTCGGGTGCTGATGGCCGGGTCGGGCTATCCGATGGTGGCGTCTCACGATCCGGCGATCATCTCCGCGGTGCCCGCCATGGTCGCGGAATCGGGGCGTCGCGCCGGGGATTTCGAATACCAGATGTTGTATGGCATCCGCGACGGCGAACAGCGACGGCTGGCCGACACCGGCAACCAGGTGCGGGTGTACGTCCCGTTCGGCACGCAGTGGTACGGCTACTTCATGCGGCGGCTGGCCGAGCGGCCGGCCAACTTGGCGTTCTTCCTGCGCGCGCTGACCCAGTGAGCGTGAACTCTGGGCACTGCGTGTGAACCCAGGGTGGAAATTCCGCCGGAATCTTGCCCTGGCCGCACACTGAAAGTCCACGATGCACACTCGAAGCCGCTGATGCACACTGAACGCGCTCACGAACCGCGGCGCGACCGCGGCCGATCACTGGCGAAGCCGCGGACCACGTGGGCCCGCACGAACTCCGCGACGACATCGGGATCGTCCATGTCGATGGTCGACGAGGGCGTGCTGAAGAGCGAGAACAGTATGCGCGCGAACCATTCACCGGCGGCCTCGACGTCGAGGTCTTTGCGAACCTCGCCGGTCAGCTTGGCGGCGGAGAGGTACGGCGCGAAGAAGTCGACGCATTCGCGCAGCAGCACAGCGGCGTCTTTCGTCAGCAGGAGGCTGATCGCGTCTTCGTCGAAGTACTTCCCGGAGGCGATGACCCGCCGCGCCTGGGTCACGAACACCGCCGCGCGGCTCAGCTTGTCCTCCAGCGAGCTGCCCTCGGCCATCGCCTTGGACATCTCGCGATAGAACTGCTCGGAGGCGTGTTCGGCGCACGCTTCGAGGATGGCGCCCTTGTCGCTGAAGTACTCGTAGACCGTGCTGCGAGATACGTTGGCCGCCTTGGCGATATCGACGATCGTCGTCTTGTGCAGTCCTTGCCTGCGGAAACAGTCGTACGCGGACTTGACGATGAGTTCGCGGGTATCGGTTGCGGTTGCGTGGGTCATCCGCCCGGAGCGAGGATCAGCCCGCTGGTGGGCACCCCGGTTCCCGACGTGACCAGCACGTGTTCGACGTTGTCGACTTGGTTGTGTGAGGTGCCCCGCACCTGACGCACGCCCTCGGTGATGCCGTTCATGCCGTGGATGTAGGCCTCGCCGAGCAGCCCGCCGTTGGTGTTGATCGGCAGTTCGCCCCCGAGCGAGAGCCGTTCGACGGTGGCGAAGTCCTTGGCCTCGCCGCGGCCGCAGAAGCCGAGTTCCTCGAGCTGTGTGAACACGAACGGCGTGAAATGGTCGTAGATGAAGGCGGTTTGGATGTCTTGCGGCTTGAGGCCCGAGTCCCGCCACAGCCGGTCGGCGACCACGCCCATCTCCGGGAGACCGGTGATGTCCTCGCGGTAGTAGCTCGTCATCATCTCGCCCTCGTAGGCCGCGCCCTGGGCGGCCGCGGTGATCACCGCGGGTGGCTGGCGAAGGTCCCGGGCGCGTTCGGCGCTGGTGACCACCAGTGCGACCCCGCCGTCGCTTTCCTGGCAGCAATCCAGCAGGCGCAGCACGGGTTCGACGATCCAGCGGGACTTCTGGTGGTCCTCCAGCGTGATCGGGCGCTGGTAGAACCAGGCGTCGGGATTGCGCGCCGCGTGAGTGCGGTCGACGACGGCGATGCGACCGAAATCCTCGTTGGTCACCCCGTACGTCGACATGTAACGCTGGGCGTGCAGCGCGACCCAGGCTGCGGGAGTGAGCAATCCGAACGGCGCGTAATGCGCCATGAACGGCGGCGTCTCGGCGCTGGTGCGGCCGCTGCCACCGAACCGGAAGCCGGAACGTTCGTTGAACGCGCGCCAGCACACCACCACATCGGCGACGCCCGTCGCGACGGCCATCGCCGCATGCACGACGGTGCCGGCCGCCGCCCCGCCGCCGTGGTGCACACGGCTGAAGAAGCTCAGGTCGCCGATACCGACGTTGCGAGCGATGTCGATCTCGTCGCTGGAGTCCATGGTGAAGGTGACCATGCCGTCGACGTCGCTGGGCGCCAGGCCGGCGTCGTCGAGTGTGGCACTGACCGCCTCACAAGCCAATTGGAGCTCGCTGCGCCCCGACTCCTTGGCGAACTCGGTCTGGCCGATTCCGGCGATGGCGCAGCTGCCGGGCAGCGAGGAGCTCACGCTTCGTCCCTTTGGAAGGCCCCGTCGAGCAGGCTGAGCACCGCGGTGCCGGAGACGTGATCGCCGAGGCTGTTGGAGCCCTTGAACGTTACTTCGACGAAGTTCTCGCCGGCGTCCCCCCTTGAACCCCTGGTCTTGCCGGTCACGTGGCCGGTGAATCGCAACGGATCGTCGGGAAAACACGGCACACCGAGGCGAACCGACAGGTTCGTCACCATGGCCTCGGGCCCGGCCCAGTCGGTGAGGAAGCGCACGCAATACCCATTGGTGGTCAGGATGTTCATGAACAGGTTTGGCGAGCCCTGCTTCTTGGCGTAGTCGCGGTCGTGATGCACCGGCATGAAGTCCCGCGATGCGATCGCGCCGGCGACGATCATCGTCGTGGTGATGGGGATTTCGAGCGAGCTCACCTCATCGCCGACGTCGATGTCGGCCCACTGCAGGGTTGTGGTACGGGTTTTGGCGGTCGTCATCGGCTTCCTTCTGAGGGGTTGGCGCGTCGGGGCCGGAACTGGTGCAGGACAAGGTCGTCGAAACTCTCGTAATAGACCTCGACCGGCATCCCGACCGTGACGTCGGCCGGATCGATGTCGCACAAGTTCGAAACCAGCCGCACCCCTTCGTCGAGCTCCACCAGCACGACGATGTAGGGGTAGTCGAAGAAGGGGAACCTGGGCTCCAGCGGCATGACGTAGCTATAGACGGCGCCGTGTCCCGATGACTCGATCGCTTCCCATTCCAGGGAACGGCATTTGGGGCACATCGGGCGGGGTGGGTGGCGCAGCGCCCCGCATCCGCGGCACCGCTGGATCAGGAGTTTCCGATCGCGCAGACCGTTCCAGAAGAATTCGGTGTCCGGACCGACCGCCGGCGCCAAGCGCGACGCCATCAGCGTTCCGGCCTGAATCGCAGCACGCGGAATCGCTGCCTCCCCAGCACCTCTCCGTTCTGGTCGCTGTAGGTAATCAACCACGTCAGGAAGTGGCCGGTCCCGAGCGCGGTCTTCTTTTCCTCGGAGACATCCTCGAACACCGACGTCGCGCTGACGACATCACCGAGCCGAGGGTAGCGTTCGATCTCGAACTCCGAGTTGGTCGCCACCGTGCTGGTGAAACCGGCCTCGTCGAGGAATGCGGTGGGGTTTCCTTCGATCTCGATGGGGGCCCCGCCTCGATCCGCGATACCCTCCAGTTTCGGCGCAGGCATCGTCCAGGTTTGCAGCATGACCGGCGGCGACACGATGCCGCCGAACCGAGACGCCGCCGCGAACTCGGGATCGAGGTAGACCGGGTTCATGTCGTCGAGTGCATGGGCCCAGTGCCGAATCATCGGTTGATTGACCGGATCCGGTGCCACCGAAGGCTTTCCGGTGCCACCGGTGGGCTGGCCGATGAGTGCCCGTAGCTTGTCGCGAAACTCGGTTTTCGTATCGGTCACTAATTCAATCCTCCTGATTCATCCCCGTGTATTCAGGCCGTCCCGAGCCGGACCGGCATTCGCTTTACCCCCGGGACCATCGTGGCCCGCATCCGGTCCACCTCGCCGACCAGCTCCAGCCTGGGAAAGCGCCGCAGCAACTCATCGAACATGACCGACGCCTCGAGACGCGCCAATTGTGCGCCGACGCAAGAATGTTCACCGCACCCGAATGCGATGTGCGGGTTCGGATGGCGGGTCACCTTGAATTGTTCTGCGTCGCTGCCGAATACGTCCTCATCGCGGTTGGCCGACCCGTAGAGCATCGCGACCGTGTCACCTTGGGCGATGAGCTGCCCGCGTATCTCGACGTCGATCGTCGCGGTGCGGGTCATGTGGACCACCGGGCTGTTCCAGCGCAACATCTCCTCGACGGCGCGCGGGATCAACGTGGGATCCGCGACCAGCAGGCGGCATTGGTCGGGGTGGGCGATGAGCGCCAGGGTGCCCAATGCGATCAGATTGCGGGTCGTTTCGTTGCCGGCGACCAGCAGCAAAAACGCAAAGTTGAGCAGGTCTTCGTCGGCCAGGCGATGCCCGTCGATCTCGGCACCGGCCAGCACCGACAGCAGGTCGTCCCGCGCATCGGTGCGCCTTGCCGCGATCAGCTTCTGGAAGTATTCGAACAGCTGCCCCAGGGCCACCAAGGGGTCGAGTTCTATTTCCGGGT
Organism: Mycobacterium sp.; assembly: GCF_025965855.1. GTDB lineage: Bacteria > Actinomycetota > Actinomycetes > Mycobacteriales > Mycobacteriaceae > Mycobacterium. Next base: position 20,909 of record NZ_JAOPWB010000016.1, read on the forward strand.
CGGCGATTCCGGTCGCCGCGTCCGACCATGCCCGGAACTGCTCCCAGTCGTCGGGCGGGGCACCGATCAGCTCGGCGATCATCCGGGTGGGCAGCGGAGCGGCAATCTCTTCGGCGAACTCGTGGACGGAATCTGGTTCGATGCCGTCCAGGATGCCGCGCACGATCTCGCGAATTTTCGGCTCGAGTACGGCCACTCGCCGCCGGGTGAATCCCGAGTTGATCAGCTTGCGCAGCTGCCGGTGCCGGGGCGGGTCGGTGAAGATGAGGCTGCCCTGCTGCACCGGGTTGGCCATCGCCGGGTCCGGGATGGTGACGCCCTTGGTGGAGCTGAACAGTGCCGGGTTGCTCGACACGAAGCGGATGTCTTCGTACTTCAGCAGCGCCCAGAACTTGGTGACGTTGTTCCAGCAGACCGGCGACGTGGCACGCAGCTCCCGGTATGCCGGATACGGGTCGCCCGCGTAGAAGTCGGGGGAGTGCAGTGGAAAAGTGGTCTGCACGGCAAACTCCCTCGACAGGTGATCCGACACATCACACCAATGTGTCTTGCGACGTTGTGTCTACCCCGGCCCGACCATCTCTGTCAATACGCCGACAACGCGGTGAAATAGCCGGGAATTCGTTTAATTGGTGATTGACGACCGCGGGCCGGCGGTGAACACTGGCTCTCTAGATGACCGACGTTCGGGTGAGGAAGCACATGGCCGAGCTACAGCCTCCGGGATCGCTTGTCGACACCTACCACCTCTACATCGACGGCAGATGGGTCGAACCCGAAAACGGTCGCTACGACGACATCGACCCAGCCACCGAAAAGACCATCGCCGCCGCGCCCGATGCGAGCGTCGCGCAGGTCGGTGAGGCCATCGCCGCGGCGCGCCAAGCCTTCGATAGCGGGCCGTGGGCGAGCACCAGCCCCGAGGACCGGGCCGGCTGCCTCAATCAGCTCGGCGAGGCGCTGGCCAAGCACGCCGACGAGTTCTTCGCGCTGTCGCAGGCCGAGTGGGGCTGCGTCTCGAACGAGCGGATGATGCAAATCGACGGCGCCGGATACATGTCCATGCACGCGGCCCAGCTCGCCACGACGCTGACCGACGAGCCGGTCACCGGCGTCGGCGCCGGAACGACGTTGCTGCGACGCGAGCCGCTCGGCGTGGTGTCGATCCTGACGCCGTGGAACTTCCCGCACTGCCTCAACGTCATGAAGGTGAACAACGCGCTGGCGGCCGGCAATACCGTCGTGCTCAAGCCTTCGCCGCTGACGCCGCTCGCCGGGCTCGCGCTCGCGCGCGTCATCGACGAGGAGACCGACATCCCGCCCGGCGTGGTCAATGTCGTCACGCCGTCGGGCATCGAGGCGGCCAAGCTGCTCACCACGGACCCGCGCATCGACATGATCAGCTTCACCGGCAGTTCGGCCGTCGGTTGTGAGGTGATGCGGGCCGCGGGCGACGCCATGAAGCGGCTCCTTTTGGAGTGCGGCGGGAAGTCGGCAAGCATCGTCCTCGACGACGCCGAAGTCACCGACGAGATGCTGCGGCAGATGCTGTTCGACTGCTGCTCGCTGCACGCCGGGCAGGCCTGCATCCTGCACAGCCGGCTGCTTCTTCCCGACTTGTTGCACGACGGCGTCGTCGAGCGGCTGGTCGCACTCGCCCGTGACGTGAAGGTCGGCGACCCCAAGGATCCCGAGGCGCAAATGGGGCCGCTGATCAGCGCGGCGCAGGTAGCGCGCGTCCAGGCGCACGTCGACGGCGCGGTCGACGACGGGGCCAAGCTACTGACCGGCGGTGGTCGCCCGGCCGGCTTGGATGTCGGCTTCTACTTCGAGCCGACGATTCTCACCGACGTCGACCCGGATTCGACGATCGCCCAGGAGGAAGTGTTCGGGCCCGTGCTTTCGGTGCTGCGTTACCGGGACGACGACGACGCGGTCGCGATCGCGAACAACTCCCGTTACGGACTTTCGGGCGCCGTGTGGGGCGCCGACCTCGACCGGGCCGTCGGCGTCGCCCGCCGAATCCGCACCGGCCAGGTCGCGGTCAACGGCATCGGCCCCGGCGACGCGCCGTTCGGCGGCTTCAAGCTGAGCGGGTTCGGCCGGGAGAGCGGCGGACTAACCGGCCTGCACCAGTACATGGAGGTGAAGGCCATAGGGATCCCCGCGTGATGGGATCCGTGAGCCTTTCGTAAACGGCTGGTCACATGCAAAGCTGCACGGCATGGTGCTCGCGATTGCCCGCCCCAAGCTCGAAGGAAATGTCGCGGTCGGGGAAGATCGCCAAATCGGCTTTGCTGAGTTCGGCGCGTCGCAGGGTCGGGCGGTGTTCTGGCTGCACGGAACCCCCGGCGCCCGCCGGCAGATCCCGACCGAGGCGCGGGTCTACGCCGAGCACCACAACATCCGCCTGATCGGCATCGACCGACCCGGCATCGGTTCGTCGACACCACATCAGTACGAGAACATCGCGGCGTTCGCCAATGACCTGGGCACCATCGCGGACACACTCGGGATCGACAAGATGGCCGTGGTCGGCCTGTCGGGCGGTGGGCCGTACGCCCTCGCGTGCGCGGCGGGCCTACCCGACCGGGTCGTGGACGCCGGTGTACTCGGAGGAGTGGCGCCGACGCGCGGCCCGGACGCGATCAGTGGCGGTGCGATGAACCTCGGTCTGCGCCTCGCGCCGATCCTGAAATTCGCGGGCAACCCGCTGCGGCTGGGCGCGAGCTTGCTCATCCAGGCGGCCCGGCCCGTCGCCTCCCCGGCGCTGGACATCTATGCCCTGCTCTCGCCCCAGGCGGACCGGCACCTCCTGGCCCGCCCCGAATTCAAGGCGATGTTTCTCGACGACCTGCTCAACGGCAGCCGAAAGCAGCTGGCCGCGCCGTTCAACGACATCATCCTGTTCGCCCGCGACTGGGGATTTCGCCTCGACGAAGTCAAAGTCCCCATCCGTTGGTGGCACGGCGACCACGACCACATCATCCCGTTCTCCCACGGGGAGCACGTCGTCTCCCGGCTGCCCGACGCGGAGCTGTTGCACCTGCCGGAGGAAAGCCATCTGGCCGGGCTGGGCCGCGGCGAGGAGATCCTGTCCACCCTGATGAAGATCTGGTACGAGCAGGGCTGACCCGCCGGTCATCGACCGGCGTCCGGGTAATCTTCACTCGTGCTGCTGGCATCGCTGAACCCCTCGGCCGTTACCACCACCGACATCGCGGACGCGGTCAGCATCGACGGCGTCGCGCTGAGCCGCAGCGACTTGGTCGGCGCCGCAACGTCGGTCGCCGAACGGGTGTCCGGCGCGGAGCGGGTTGCGGTCCTGGCCACGCCGTCCGCGGCGACGGTGCTGGCGATCACCGGCTGCCTGATCGCGGGTGTGCCCTTCGTCCCGGTGCCCGCCGACGTCGGTGTGGCCGAACGCCGGCACCTGCTCACCGACTCCGGGGTGCAGGCGTGGCTGGGCCCGGAGCCGGACGAATTTGAAGGGCTGCCGCACATTCCGGTGCGACTGCACGCTCGCTCCTGGCACCGCTATCCCGAGCCGTCACCCGATGCCGCCGCGATGATCATCTACACGTCGGGCACCACCGGGCTGCCCAAGGGCGTTCAGCTGAGCCGCCGGGCGATCGCCGCCGACCTCGACGCGCTGGCCGAGGCCTGGCAGTGGACGGCCGACGACGTCCTGGTGCACGGCTTGCCGCTGTTCCACGTGCACGGACTGGTGCTGGGCCTGCTCGGGTCGCTGCGGATCGGAAACCGCTTCGTGCACACCGGAAAACCCACTCCCGCCGGCTACGCCCAAGCCTGCGCGGAATCGGGGGGGTCGCTGTTCTTCGCGGTTCCCACCGTGTGGTCGCGGGTGGTGGCCGACGGGTCGGCGGCCGAGGCGCTACGGCCGGCACGGCTACTGGTGTCCGGCAGCGCACCGCTGCCGGTGCCGGTGTTCGACCGGCTGGCCGAGCTCACCGGGCATCAGCCCGTCGAACGCTACGGCGCCTCGGAATCGCTGATCACCATCTCCACGCGGGCCGACGGCGAGCGCCGCGCGGGTTGGGTCGGGCTGCCGCTCGCCGGCGTGCAGACCAGGCTGCTCGACGACAATGACAACCCGGTGCCGCACGACGGGGAAACCGTTGGCCGGCTTCAGGTTCGGGGACCGATGATGTTCGACGGCTACCTGAACCGGCCCGAGGCCACCGCCGAAGCGTTCGGCGCCGACGGCTGGTACCGCACCGGCGACGTCGCCGTCATCGACGGCGGCGGCATGCACCGCATCGTCGGACGCGAGTCCGTCGACCTGATCAAGTCCGGCGGGTACCGCATCGGCGCGGGCGAAATCGAAACCTCGCTGCTCGGGCACCCCGGCGTCCAGGAGGCGGCCGTCGTCGGGCTGCCCGACGAGGACCTGGGCCAGCGCATCGTCGCCTTCGTCGTCGGCTCGTCGGACCTGAACACCGACGAACTGATCGACTATGTCGCCCAAGAGCTGTCGATACACAAGCGGCCACGTGAGGTCCGCCTCGTGGACGCGTTGCCGCGCAACGCGATGGGCAAAGTTCTCAAGAAGCAGTTGCTGTCCGAGGGCTGAGCCGCCCGTCGCGAGCGTGCGCATTTGTACACGCTTTACGGCGTGTCGCGGTGCAGACACGCACGCTCGCGGCCCGTCGCTCGCCGGTCGGGCACGGGTGCCCAACCTGTGGTGAGACACGCAGCAGGTTGCCAGCTTGTCTGCCGAGCGAGACCGCGAACCTTCACCTACCGTCGTAAAAGTGGAGAGACGCAACCGACCACCGGGCGGGCTGGATGGGTGAGCCCCATCGCCCGGGCGGCGCCGCCGCGACGGTTGTAGCCGGCCCGGCCCGCACGCCGATGAGGAGGGTGGCGGCCGCGTGCCTCGTCGGCTCGGCGATCGAGTACTACGACTTCCTCATCTACGGCACCGCGGCGGCGCTGGTGTTCCCGACGGTGTTCTTCCCCCGCCTCAGCCCGACGGTGGCCACGATCGCCTCGATGGCGACGTTTGCCACGGCGTTCCTGTCCCGCCCGCTGGGCGCCGCCGTGTTCGGCTACTTCGGGGACCGGCTGGGCCGCAAGAAAACCCTGATCGCCACGTTGCTGATCATGGCCGCGTCCACGGTGACAGTGGGCCTGGTGCCCAGCACGGCCTCCATCGGGATGGCGGCGCCGTTGATCCTGATCGCGCTGCGGCTCCTGCAGGGGTTCGCCGTCGGCGGCGAGTGGGCGGGGTCGGCGTTGCTCAGCGCCGAGTACGCGCCGCCCGGCAAACGCGGCCGCTACGGCATGTTCACCCTGCTCGGAGGCGGAACCGCGGCGGTGCTGTCCAGCCTGACGTTTCTGGGTGTCAACTTCAGCATCGGTGAAAACAGCCCCGCCTTCATGCAGTGGGGATGGCGACTGCCGTTCCTGATCAGCGCGGCGCTGATCGGTATCGCCCTGTACGTGCGGCTCAATATCGACGAGACTCCCGTGTTCGCCCAGGAAAAGGCGCGCAACCTGGTGCCGAAAGCGCCGCTCGCCGAGGCGCTGCGCCTGCAACGCCGCGAGGTCGTGCTGGCCGGGGGCAGCATCCTGGCCGCCCTGGGCTTCGCCTACCTGGGCAACACCTACCTGACCATGTACGCGCATTCACACCTCGGGTATTCGCGGACCTTCATCTGGTCCGTCGGCGTGCTCGCCGGGCTGGTCAGCATCACGTCGGTCGCGCTGTCGGCCACGCTGTGTGACCGCGTCGGGCGCCGCCGCATGATGCTGATCGGATGGGCGGGGTGTCTGCCCTGGGCGTTCGTGGTGATGCCGCTGATGGACACCGGCAACCCCGCGCTGTACGTGGTCGCGATCGTCGGCATGTGCGCCATCGCGGGGATCGGCTCGGGACCCACCGGAGCCTTCATTCCCGAACTGTTCGCCACGCGGTACCGCTACAGCGGATCGGCACTCGCGATAAACCTGGCCGGCATCGTGGGTGGCGCCCTGCCGCCGCTGATGGCCGGAACGCTGCTGGCAACCTACGGCAGCTGGTCGATCGGCCTGATGCTGGCCGCCCTCGCGTTGGCGAGCCTGGTGTGCACCTACCTGCTGCCGGAAACCAACGGCACGACACTCGGCGCGGGCCTGGAAGACGTGCCCCGATAGCTCAGTTGGCGTGCAAGTCCTCGTTCAGGGCGATGCCCTGACCGTCGCGGGCCACCACCTCAACCGCCCCGGTGACCGAATTGCGCCGGAACAGCAGATTGTGGGCGCCGGAGAGCTCGCGGGCCTTGACGGTCTTGCCGTCGGGCGTGGTGACCTTGGTGCCCGCGGTGATGTACAGGCCGGCCTCGACGACGCAGTCGTCGCCCAGCGAGATGCCCAGGCCCGCGTTGGCGCCGAGCAGACACCGCTTGCCGATCGAAATGACTTGCGTGCCACCGCCGGACAGCGTGCCCATGATCGACGCCCCGCCACCGATGTCCGACCCGTCGCCCACCACGACGCCGGCCGAGATGCGCCCCTCGACCATCGACGCGCCCAGGGTGCCGGCGTTGTAGTTGACGAAGCCCTCGTGCATCACCGTCGTGCCCGGCGCCAGGTGCGCGCCCAGCCGCACCCGGTCGGCGTCGGCGATGCGCACCCCGGTGGGCAGGACGTAGTCGACCATCCGCGGGAACTTGTCGACGCCATAGACGGTCACCGGCCCGTGGCGGCGCAGCCGCGCCCGGACCGCCTCGAAACCCTCGATCGCGCAGGGTCCGCGATTAGTCCACACGACGTTGGTCAATACGCCGAACAAGCCGCCGGCGTTCAGCCCATGCGGCGCCACCAACCGGTGCGACAGCAGGTGCAGCCGCAGGTAGGCGTCGTAGGCGTCGGCGGCCAGGTCGTCGAGCGAACCGATGACCGTGCGCACGGCGATGGTCTCGGTGCCGCGCTCGTCGTCGCGGCCGACCAGCGCGACCAGTTCCGGCGGAATGTCGGACAACGCGAGCCGCGAAGTGGCGCGGGTGCCCGATTCCGTCAGTTCCGGTGCGGGAAACCACGTGTCGAGCACCGACCCGTCGGAGGCCAGCGTCGCCAGCCCAATACCAACCGCGCCTGCAGCTCCAGTCACGGCGGTCAGGTTACTTTCCCGGGGCGAGCAGACACAAAAGCCCCCGACACGCCGACGAAAACGGAGCTTTTGTGCCTGCTCGCCGAAAGAGGGTGACCCACTACCCTTGGAGGCGTGCTGGACCTACGGGGGGATCCGATCGACTTGACGGCGGCGCTGGTCGACATCCCCAGCGAGTCGCGGGACGAGGCGCGGCTCTCCGACGAGGTGGAGGCCGCCCTGCGCGCCCAGTCTCCCCAGGCTTTGGGGTACGAGATCCTTCGCAACGGCAACGCCGTACTCGCGCGCACCCGACGCCACCGGCCGTCGCGGGTGCTGCTGGCCGGTCACCTCGACACCGTGCCGGTGGCGGAAAACCTGCCCAGCCGTCGTGAGAACGGCGACCTGTACGGCTGCGGCACCGCGGACATGAAATCCGGTGACGCGGTCTTCCTGCACCTGGCGGCCACCGTGGCCGAACCGGCGCACGACCTGACGCTGGTCTTCTATGACTGCGAGGAAATCGACGCGGCGGCAAACGGTTTGGGCCGCATCGAACGCGAGCTGCCGGATTGGTTATCCGCTGACGTCGCGATCCTGGGCGAGCCCACCGCCGGCTACATCGAGGCCGGCTGCCAGGGCACGCTGCGCGTGGTGATCAGCGCCACCGGAACGCGCGCCCATTCGGCGCGTTCCTGGTTGGGCGACAACGCGATTCACAAGCTGGGCGCGGTCCTGGACCGGCTGGCCGGATACCGTGCGCGCAGCGTTGACATCGACGGCTGTGAGTACCGCGAGGGTCTGTCGGCGGTGCGCATCGACGGCGGCGTGGCCGGCAACGTGATTCCCGACGCGGCGTCGGTGACGGTCAACTTCCGTTTCGCCCCGGACCGGTCGGTGGCCGCGGCGCTACAGCACGTGCACGACGTGTTCGACGGCCTCGGCGTGCAAATCGAGCAGACCGACGCCGCGGCGGGCGCGCTGCCCGGCCTGTCCCAGCCCGCCGCCAAGGCGCTGGTCGAGGCCGCCGGTGGGCGGGTGCGCGCGAAGTACGGGTGGACGGATGTGGCGCGGTTCGCCGCGCTGGGCATCCCGGCGGTCAATTTCGGACCGGGCGATCCCAACCTGGCGCACACCCGCGACGAACGGGTGCCCGTCGCCAACATCACCGCCGCGGTGGAGATGCTGTGGCGTTACCTGAGCTCGTAGCCGTATGTAGGACTACTTGCTACGCCGAACGGATGGCTCGAACCATCGCCCAGCGCGAACTGCGGAATGACGCTGCCTGGACCTTTGCTGGAAGAGCTTGTCCGCTCCTTAACATCTGAGCGGTCTGACGAAACGGCCGCCGGGCCGGAGGATCACGGCGTCACGACGGCGCCACGACCACGTCGACGCCGTCGACGCCCGCGTTCGCCACGACGGCCAGCACCGGCGCGTTGGGTGCCGAAACGACCTGTCCACCAGCGACACTCACCTGATAGCCGCTCTGATACTCGATGGGCGGCACGGAGATGAAGGTCTGCGCGCCGGGGGCGAAGCGGCCCGCGCGGTCGAGTAGCACAGCCGAAAGATGCCGGACCGAAACGACCACTCCCTCGGCGTGCCCGCCACCACCTGCGGGTAGGGGGCGGCGAGCACCGCGGGCTTGGCCGTGCTGACGTTGGCGCCGGCCGGCGGCTGGCTCGGATCGAAAACCAGCGCCTGGTCGGTCGGCGACGAACTCGTCTTGTCATTGCCGGTGTACGCCCACACCAGCCAGCCCATCCGCTGCCGGTCGGTGTGGCGCATCACCTCGGCGATGTTCTTCAGGTCGTTGGTGGCGCCGAACTCCGTCAGCAGCGGCGGGATGTGGTTGAAGCCCGCGTAGAGGTTCGCGTTGGTGATCGTGAGGCCGTCCTCGAAGCGGCAGGTGATGTTTTTGTGCAGCACCGATTCGACGGCGCAGTAGTCGTGGAACGAGAAACCCGGAGCTCGGGTCGACCACCCTGCCGAGGTCGGTGTGGATGCCCTCGTCGGACAACGTGTTGGGCTCGACGAACACCAGCGTGGTGGGGTCGGCCGCGCGAATCACCGGCACGACTTTCCGATAGAACACGGTCAGCTTGTGGTCCTGCAGCGGGCAGCCCAGAACGGGGTCGAAACATCCCTCCCAGATGAAGCCGGGCCATGGCTCGTTCAAAACCTCGCCGAACACGCCCGGGTTGCCGTGGAAGAAGCCCGCGACGTGCGCCCAGGCGCGTGCGTAGTGGTCCTGCAGCCCGATCCCGTCTGGCGCCGGAGCGTCCCGCCAGAAAGCGTTCCAGGCGTACTCCTCGGCGGGATTGAGGAAGTAGTTGCCGGGAAAGCCCAGCTGCGGGTTGGGCTACGAGGTTTTGACCGAGCCATGGCCCGCTTGCTGCACCGCCCACGCCGGGGCGCCCTCGCCCTGGAACGCCTCGTTGTAGAGGTCCTGATGGAAGTCGAGCAGGCTGACGATGCCGTGCGAGGCCAGTGTGGTCACGGTCTGCGCATCGAGTTGAGGTAGTTGTCGTCGTAGCTGAGCGGCTGTGGCTCCACGGCGGCCCAGATGACACCCACCCGCATCGCGTTGAAGCCGTTGGCCTGCAGGAACCCCGCGTCGTCGTCGCCGAACCCGTCGGCCGACGGCTCGTAGGGCGGCACCTTGTACACCTGGTTGAGCCCGTGCAGGACGACGATGCGCCCGGCGGCGTCGGTCATCCAACGGCCGGCGTGGCCGAGCGACAGCGTCGGGCCGGTGGGCGCCGCCAAGGCGGTCGGCGGGGCGACGACCGACGACGCGTCAGTCGTCAGCGCCGCAATGAGCAGGCCGGCCGCGACCAGGCCGGCCACACGGTCGATACGCATCGTGCCTCCAACCGCCCGGGTGAACTGCAGCAAGCGAAATCACTCTGGACACAGTGAGGCGCATTAGTCACTGTGGTAACACGGCGGCGTCACGGTTCGCGCACAATGCGGCACGCCCGGTTGGCTATCCGCGACCCAATCGCTGCGCCTGTGCGGCGGCTGAACGTGCCGAGGCGGCCGCGGCGCGCATCCCGACCGCCACCAGCTGGTCCGACACGGCCTGCAGTGCCGCCCCGTCGCCGGCCGCCAACGCGCGCGCGTGGGCAACGGCGATGCGGCCCACCGCGCAGTCGGCCTCGTCGCACAGCCGGGCCAGCGGATCCACCGCTCGGGTGTCGCCGAGGCGCACGGCCTCGTGCCAGGCGCGCAGCGCCACGGCCGACTGCCCGCCGCGTTCGGCCATCCGCGCGGCGTCGCGGGCGGCGGCCACGGCGCCGTGCGGGTCGCGCATGCTGGCCAGCCGCCACGCCCGCGCCACGCCGAGCTCCGGGCCGAACAGTGCCGACTTCGTTCCATGCCGAGACTCGGCCCTGCTCAAGGCTTTTGCCGTCGCGGCGATGTCGCCCTGCTGGGCCTGCGCGGTGGCCAGCAGCGTCAGCGACAGCGGCCCCCACGAGTAGCCGGTGCGTTCCAGGGTGGCGGCCGCCGGGCCGAGCAGCGCCGCGGCTTGGGCGAATTCGCCGTCGGCGATCAGCACGTGCGCCAGCAGCACCTCGCCGATCGCGCGGCCGGGCTGCCGCAGTTCGGCGAAGTCGGTGAACTGCTGGGCCAATTCGCGCGCCCTGACGGGCTCTCCCGTCATCAACAGGGCGGTGGTCTGGCCCAGCCCGATCGTGAACCGCAGCAGTCCGGGATGTTCGGCGGCCAGGGCGCGCTGCGCCAGCGGTTCGACGTCGTTGAAACGGCCCTGCCGCGCCGCGCACAGCGCGCCGGCGCTGGCGGCCCAGGCCAGCGCCTGGTCGCCGGCCGACGGTGAATCCAGCACCTCGCCGGCGATTTTGACGGCGTATCCGACGTTTCCGGCGTTCATCGCGAAGGTGGCGCTCAGCGCGTCGAGGGTGATGCGCGGGCCCGCATCCGCAACCCGATTGCGGATGGTCCGCAGGAACGCGGTGGCCCGCTCGGGCTCGCTGAGCATCCAGAACTGGTTGGCCGCCCGCAGCAGCGCCCAGTCCATGAGCGCCGGCTCGGCCAGCGCGCCGGAGTCGACCTCGGCGAGCACCGCGTCGGCCTCGCGGCCGCGGCCCTGCCACGCCAGGGCATGCGCCAGCGACAGGCGCGCCGACAAGCCCCCGGA
>NZ_JAOPWB010000005.1 GCF_025965855.1 Mycobacterium sp.
GACGTTCTCTCTCTCATCTGCAGCCCAGCCCCTGTGTCTCGTTTCTAGAGAAATGAGGTATCCCGCGAAGCGCTGATCTCCGGCTCGGAAGTCCCAGGTTCGTGCTGTCTCATATCGTGTCTCAGGACGCGGGCTCGAAATTCTTACTGCCTGTGCACTTTCTAACTAGTAAGCAGCGACGTCGAGCGCACCATCCGCTTTTACCAGGATCCACTCGAGTTTCCACTGACCGAGTTGTTCGAGAACCGCGACTATCCCGGCTCTTCGCACTTTTTTCTTCGACATCGGCAACGGTAACCTCGTGGGCTTCTTTGGATTTCCCCAATCTCGACCTCGGTGCGTACCAGGAGGTGTTCGGCGGGCTGCATCACGTCGCAATCAGCGTCGAGCCGAAGCAATGGCACCGCCTGCGCGCCCGGCTGATGGACGCCGGCGTGGGGCTAGATGAACGCAGCGAATCCTCGCTGTACTTCAATGACCCCGACGGCACCCGCCTCGAGCTTATCGCCGATCCACTCGGCGAGTTGTACGGCGAGAAGGTGCTCTGACCACGCTATGGCCCGCATCAAGCAATCGTGGGATGACCGCGCTCCCAGACGATCCCGCCCGACGATGATATTGTCCGGCACCTTTCCTGCGCCAACCACAACGGTCTACCTTCTTCTCACTTGTGGCTCTATGGCAGACGACGGCCAAACCGACAACGGCGATTTGTCGATGGACGAGACACTCTTGGGCATTCGGGAACTGCCGTCAGCGAGGTGAGCGGTTCCGGGGGGCGAATCCGTTGATCCATCTGGAACGCCTTTCACCACCGGCACACATCAGAAGCTTGGCCACGGAACCATCAGGGAGTCAACGGTGTCGAAACGATTCGTCCTAGCACAACTGAACGTTCCATTGATCGTCGCACCAATGGCGGGGGGCCCCTCGACACCCGAACTTGCCGCTGCGATAACCAACGGCGGAGGCATGGGATATATCGCCGGTGGCCTCCTCCCGGCCGGCCGTCTCGCCGAACAGATCGTCTCCGCGCGCACTCACCTGTGGTCCGCTTGGCGGTAAATTCTTTGTGCCACAATCGACTACGGGCTCGCCGGGACGGTTCGCCGCGTACGCGAAAGCGCTGGCTGGTGGGGTTGAACATTACGGAGTTGGGCTAGGGGTGCCGCACCACAGCGATGACGATTGGGCCGCGAAACTGAACTTGATGCATGATCTGCGGCCCGAGGTCGTGTCCTTTGCCTTGGGCTTGCCGACGATTGACGAATGCCGGCGCCTGAAATCTGCCGACATCGTTCCGGTTGCGACAGTGACCACCGTTGAAGAAGCACAGCTGGCGCTGGCGTGCGGGGCGCAGGCACTTGTGGCCCAAGGTCCTTGCGCAGGAGGACATCGAGGCACCTTCGACCCAGTGGCGCTCGTCCGACCTCGGCAGATCGACAGCGCGTCACATCGGTTAAACCTACGTGAAGGAAAGACTGAATGAATCGATTTGACATCAGCGATCTTTCAAAGCCGCTCATCGTCGCTCCGATGGCGGGAGGACCGTCAACTCCCAGCTCGCGGCAGCAGCCAGCAACGCCGGCGGTCTCGGTATGCTCGCAGGCGGCCTGTTGAGCCCCGATGTCCTCGCTGAACGAATCGATGCTGCACGTGGGCTAACCTCGGCGCCGCTCGGCGTCAACCTGTTCGTACCTCAACCAAGTGCGGGCACGCAGCGTCAGTACACCGAATACGCAAAAGCTCTAGCACCTGAGGCCCAGCTGTACGGCGTTCGGATCGGGACACCTCGCGACGACGATGACGGGTGGGCAGCCAAGCTGCTTGTAGTGTCGGACATGCGCCCGGCGGTGGTGTCGTTCACATTCGGGCTTCCTTCCGAGCAGATATGCTCGTGCCCCCATAGCAGCGGAATACTCCTTTTCGCCAGCGTTACGACCGTGGCAGAGGCCAAGATGGCGGTAGCGCGTGGTATTGACGCACTGATAGTGCAAGGACCTGCCGCCGGCGGACACCGGGCCGCCTTCGATCCTGTAGCGCCGCCGTGCGACACGCCATTGCTGCAGCTGCTCACCGCGATATGTGTCGATGCAGATGTCCATGTTGTCGCTTCCGCGGGATTGGCCACCGCAGATGACGTCGCACGGGTGCTAGCCGCAGGCGCAGTCGCAGCTCAGCTTGGCACCGCGTTCCTGCTCGCCGACGAAGCAGGCACACACCCGACACATCGAGCGGCATTGCGCGACGCGGCTTTCGCCGAGACCGTGGTCACCCGAGCGTTCACCGGTCGCTATGCACGGGCCTTACGGAACCGCTTTGTCGATCGATATGGCATGCAAGCCCCATTCGGTTTCCCGCAGATCGGCCTAGTGACCGCTCCACTTCACTCGGCGGCCGGCGAAGCAGACGATCCACATGGAATGGCCTTATGGGCAGGCACCCGCTTTCGACATGCGCGCAATGGCTCAGTCGCAGAGATCGTCGGAAGTCTGACGTGATACCGCGCCAGGCGCAACACTTGCACACCGAGAGTCTCGATGCTGGATATGTTCGTATTCGACCCGCCGGACTTGGAACGGCTATGACCTAGCGTGTCATGTGCTCGACGCACGGTAACGGCGAATTGACCAGCGCGGCACTGGACTTCCATGGACATTCCGCAGTTCTCAGCGGGCTTGTGCACCAGCCGTATCGGCGCGTGATGCCCGGGTCCGTCACCATTGGTCGGCAAGGATGTGAGGCGGCAAACCAGCCGGCGATATCGCGTTCTGTTCGAACATCGCCGCCGGGCCCTGAACAGGTACATGCGAATTGCCCGGGGGTC
>NZ_JAOPWB010000055.1 GCF_025965855.1 Mycobacterium sp.
AACCACGATTTCATGGTGACCTACTCGCTGCTCGCCGCCAACCAGGTCATGAGCCTGATCTTCGACGGCGTCTTCGACCGGTTCCCGACGCTGCGCATCGTGTTCGTCGAGCACGCGTTCACCTGGATCCTGCCGCTGATGTGGCGCATGGACGCGATCTACGATGCCCGCAAGTCGCGGATGGACATCAAGCGCAAGCCATCGGAGTACGTCAAGGACCACATCAAGTTCACCACCCAGCCGCTGGACTACCCGGAAGACAAAACCGAGTTGACGCGCGCATTGGAGTGGATGGAGTGCGACAAGATCCTGCTCTTCTCCTCCGACTACCCGCACTGGACATTCGACGACCCGCGCTGGTTGGTCAAGCACCTGCCCAAGGCGGCACGGGACGCGGTGATGTACAAGAACGGGATCGCGACCTATCACCTCCCGGAGACCGTGCCGGTCCTCGAGGGTCAGACCCGGGTGTTCTGAGTTGGCGTCCGAAAAAGAAGGGGCAACCACCAGGCGGCCCCAGCCCCGCCTCGCTCAGGGCCGCGAGCATGTCGTGGCGACGGTGGACGAAATCCCGCCTGGCAGCCACAAACTGGTGCCGATAGGGCGGCACGGCGTCGGGGTCTACAACGTCTGCGGTACCTTCTACGCGATCGCGAATTACTGCCCCCATCAAGGCGGTCCGCTGTGCTCGGGGCGCGTCCGCGGACGCACCATGGTCGACGAGACCGCCGCCGGCGACGCGGTCATGGTGCGGGATCTGGAGTACATCTACTGCCCCTGGCATCAATGGGGTTTCGAGCTGGCGACCGGCACAACCGCGGTCAAGCCGGAGTGGAGCATTCGCACCTATCCGGTGCGAGTCGTGGGCAATGACGTTCTGGTGATGGCGTGACGCGACGGGAGCATCTGTGTCGACTATCGAGGTGAATGGCGGAAACGTTGTCTACGAAATCCTCGGTGACACAGGCGATCTCATTGCCCTGACACCTGGCGGCCGGTTCAGCAAGGAAATCCCGGGCCTGCGTCCGCTGGCCGAGGCACTGGTGGCCGGCGGCTATCGGGTGCTGCTATGGGACCGGCCCAATTGCGGCGCCTCCGATGTGCAGTTCTACGGCCAAAGCGAGTCGCACATGCGTGCCGAGACGCTGCACAAGCTGGTGACAGGGCTGGGCTTCGAACGCTGCATCCTCGCCGGAGGATCCGGCGGTGCGCGGGACTCCATGCTGACCACGATGCTTTACCCCGAGATGGTCACCAAACTCGTGGTGTGGAACATCGTCGGCGGCATCTACGGCACGTTCGTGCTGGGTTCCTTCTACATCGTCCCAAGCATTCTCGCGGTGCGAGGTACCGGAATGGACGGCGTGGTGAAGGTGCAAGAATGGCGCGACCGCATTGAGGAGAACCCCGCCAATAAGCAGCGGTTCCTCGACTTCGGCAAGGACGAGTTCCTCACGGTGATGATGCGCTGGCTCAACGCCTTTGTGTCCAAGCCAGGCCAGACCATCCCCGGCGTCCCGGACGAGATGTTCGACCGAATCCAGGTCCCCACGTTGATCATCCGCGGCGGCGAGAACGACTTGGATCACCCCAAGCGGACGTCGCTGGAAGTCAGCTGCCTGATCAAAGGATCGAAGCTCATCGATCCGCCCTGGCCCGAGGATGCGTGGGAGCGCGCCTCCGAGGACCGTGCGGCGGGCCGGGTGCAGCACTTCAACATGTTTGACACCTGGGTGCAGGCCGCGCCCGCGATCCTCCAATTCTTGGGCTCGTAGTGGTGCTAAACCGTGCGAATGTGAACCTCGCAGTTGAGCGACGCCTCGAGGGCGGTGTGGATCCGGCTTTCCGGAACGCGATCCAGGTCGGCTTCGCGCAGGGTCACGTAGACGATGTCGAAGCCGTCATCGCCGGGCGACCGGACAATCTCGCCGGTGAGCCCGAAGGCCGAGAGCACACCGTGCGCGTCGTCGTCGGTTCCCCGGCTGATGAACGTTACGACGCCGGCCACCGGTGTGACGTTAAAAGCGCCAAAAGCCCTGCCGCACAGATCAACTCCGATGCGCTTGACGGTGCCGCCATCGTCACCGGCGATGAGCATCTCCACCTCGCGGCGCCCGGCCGGCATGGCCGCCAGATTGTTTTCGGCCACGTCGGCGCCCAGCTCGCCGGCAAGCTCGAGGAGGGCGGTCATGCCCTGTCCTAGCTGTGCCGCCGTGAGCACACCGGAAGGATCCACGTTGACGCGCACTACCGCGGTTCGCATGTGCGACAGACTAACCGCGACGATGGAGAGCTAGCCGATGGAAATCAGCGCCGCGCCGGCTATCACCGTCACCACCTGGCCCGGCTGCCCGTCACGGCTGCTGGGCGAGCAACCCGGCCATGCGAGGGAAAACTACCCGGCCTACCTCGAACTCGGCGGCTATCGTCGCCTCGCCGACCCCGACGAACTGCTCGCCGAAGTGGAACGCAGCGGGCTGCAGGGCCGGGGCGGCGCGGCCTTTCCGATGGCGGTGAAGCTGCGCGCCGTGCGCGACAACGGGCGCCTGGCCGGTGGTTCGGTTGTCGTCGCCAACGGAGAGGAGGGCGAGCCGGCCTCGATTAAGGACCGATGGCTGCTGCGGCACCGGCCGCACCTGGTCCTCGACGGGCTGCGGCTGGCCGCGGCGATGGTGGCCGCCGACCGCGCCTACGTCTACATGTCCGACACGGAATCGGCCCGCAGCGTGGAAGCCGCGCTCACGGAACATGCGTTCGGCGACATCATGATCGAGCTGATCACCGTCGCCTCGGGATACATCGCCGGCGAGGAGACCGCGGTCACCCGCGCGATCAACGGCGGACCGGTCAAGCCGACGGACAAGCCGCCGCGGCCCTTCCAGAAGGGTGTCGGCGGTCGGCCCACCCTGGTGAGCAATGTGGAGACCCTGGCCAACCTGCCCTACCTGCAGCGGCACGGCGCGGCGGAGTTCCGCTCGCTGGGCACGCCATCCTCGCCAGGCACCTTCCTGATGACGCTGACCGGCGGCGGCCGGCCACCCGGCGTCTACGAGGTCCCGCACGGCCTGCCGTTCCGCGACCTGCTTGCCCTGCACGGTGTTTCGCCCGAACGCGTGCAAGGCGCGCTGCTGGGTGGCTATTTCGCCGGGCTGCTCAACGGGAGCGTGCTGGAGGCCACGTTGGATCACGAGACGTTCCGGGGCCTCGGCAGCGGCCTGGGCTGCGGAGCGATCGCGGTGATCGCCGACGACTGTCCGGTGGCGGTCGCCGCGTCGGTGCTGGCGTACTTCGATCGCGAGAACGCCGGCCAATGCGGTTCGTGCTTCAACGGCACCGCGGCGATGGCCGCCGTCGCCGGGGCGCTCCGCGATGGTGCCGCCACCTCCGAGGACCTGGCCCGGCTGCGCCGCTGGTCGGTGATGCTGCGCGGCCGCGGAGCCTGCGCCACGCTGGACGCCGCGACCAACGTGGCGGGAAGCCTGCTCGACCAGTTTCCGCAGGCGGTGGCCCAACATCTCGACAGCACCTGTGAACCGTGCCGCGCCAACGTGTTTCGCGCCGTGCGACCCTACGAGGTGGAGGCGGTGATATGCGCGTGAGCGAGGGCATGAGGATCCACCTCGACCGCACCCTCTGCGACGGCTTCGGGATCTGCGCCAAGCACGCGCCCGGGTACTTCTCGCTCGACGACTGGGGATACGCGTGTGTGATCGGGGACGGCACCGTCGCCCCGGCCGACCGGGACGCGGTCATGCGCGCCCTGATGGACTGCCCTGTGCACGCCATCATGGAAATGGACGAGCGCCGACCGGATGACGTGCCACCACAGCCGAGCTCCGACGATGATCCGGCCGCGCACGTCAAGACCGAGGCGAACGAAGCCGAGTGGGGTTTCATCCGTTGACCGGACGCCTGGTTATGGCCGTGTCGAAAGCATAAGCTGAAGCAATTCAAAGTTGGGATGGTCCCTTTGGGAGGCCTGCCATGAGGTGGTTTGGTCGTCGTCTGGCCGCCCTTATCGCGGTCGCGTTCGTGTCAATGGCGGCTGCGGTCGCGATGCCGGGAGTCAGCTCGGCGGAATGCGGCTCCAACATGTCGTGGAATCCGGTGACCGGGGTGTGCAACCTGCCACCGGCGCCGCCAGCGTGGTACACACCTCCGCCGCCATATGCGCCATTATTCGCGCCGCCGGATGTGCCGCCGCCCCCACCAAAGCCGTGGTGGGCACCGCAGGCCCCGGTGTGGAGTAACGGCTTTCAACATTGGGGCGTTGTCATAGGCACCCTTTGGGTGCCGATCTGACGGCGAGACATCTCGCGGAGTTCTCCTGTCGCGTACTGATCGCATACCTCGGTGATACGTTCGACGATCTCGCCGAGATCAGCACTTACGCGGAGGCTGTGCATCGGCTGACCGACGTCGGAGCGGTCGTCACCCACGTGGGGAGCGGAACCTCACGAGAAGGCTTCGACGCCGAATGGCGATTAATCAACATGGTCACACTCGACGGCGACCTGATTAGCCGCTCCGAAACATTCGACGAGGCAGACCTCGACGCCGCGGTCGCAAGATTCGACGAGCTCAGCCCGCCCCTACCGGAGGATGACCCTTCGCGGCCACGTGCGGCCGATGCACCCTAGATCGTGCCTGCTCGGCAGTGATAACGTAATTCTCCGATTCGTATAACGGGCCTACCAAGGTCTTTAGCCCGCCGTCCTCCCGGAGGTGACGTGTCAGCAGCACCGGGACGACCGCTGCCCCTGATCACGGACGAAAACGAGTTTTTCTGGACTTCGGGTGCCGACGGCACGTTGCGGCTACAGGAATGTAGGGCCTGCGAATCGCTCATCCATCCACCGGCGCCGGTATGCCGCTACTGCCGCTCGCGCGACATGGGAGTGCGGGCCGTCTCCGGCAATGCGGTACTCGCCGGGTTCACCATCAACCATCGGTTCAGCGTGCCCGGGCTGCCGGCGCCGTACGTGGTCGCGCAAGTGGCGATCGCGGAAGACCCCCGGGTGCGGCTGACCACCAACATCGTGGAATGCGAACCCGACCAGCTCGAGCTCGGTCAACGGGTGGAGGTCGTCTTCGAGCAGTTCGAGGACGTCTGGCTGCCGCTGTTCCGGCCGATTTTGGATAGCGAGCCCGCTCCCCTGCCGGCCGACGAGATCGCACCGGAGCGCTTCGGGGAACACGTCCGGCCGATGCTGACGGCGGAGAAGTTCGAAGACAAGGTCGCGCTCACCGGGATCGGCATGTCGCCGATCGGGCGCCGGTTGATGCAGCCGCCGCTGGCCCTGACGGTGCAGGCGTGCGAGGCGGCGATCGCCGATGCCGGGCTGACGTTCGCCGACATCGACGGCCTGTCAACGTATCCCGGCGGCGGCAACCTCGGCGGCTTCGGCGAGGGCGGGGTCACGGCGCTGGAGGCGGCGTTGGGGATCCGGCCGACGTGGCACAACGGCGGGATCGAAACGTTCGGCCCGGGCGGATCGGTGATCGCCGCGATGCTCGCGGTCGCGTGCGGGCTGGCCCGCCACGTGCTGTGCTTCCGGACGCTGTGGGAAGCCACCTTCAATGAGCTGATGAAGCAGGGCAAGATCACCCCGTCGATGGGCCGCAGTGCCGGCTGGCTGATGCCGTTCGGCGCCACGTCGGCCGCCCACACGCTCGCGATGAACGCGCAGCGGCACTTCCACCGTTACGGCACAACGAAGGAGACGCTGGGTTGGATCGCCTTGAACCAGCGCGCCAACGCCGAACTCAACCCGACCGCGGTGTATCGGACCGCGATGACGATGGACGACTACCTCGGTGCGCGGCCCATCACCACGCCGTTCGGGCTGTATGACTGCGACGTGCCGTGCGACGCCGCGATCGCCGTCATCGTCTCCGCCGCCGACGCCGCCCGTGACCTGGCCAAGCCGCCCGTTCTGGTGGAGGCGGTGGGCACGCAGATCATCGAGCGAATCGACTGGGACCAAAGCACTCTCACCCACGAGCCGCAGGTGCTGGGGCAGGCCGCGCACGTGTGGACGCGCACCTCGCTGCGACCCGCCGACGTCGACGTCGCCGAGCTGTACGACGGGTTCACCATGAACTGCCTGTCCTGGATCGAGGCGCTGGGTTTCTGCGGAATCGGTGAGGCCAAGGAATTTCTCGACGGCGGCAAGAACATCGCCCGCGACGGCCTGCTGCCGCTCAACACGCACGGTGGCCAACTGTCGCACGGCCGCACCCACGGCATGGGCCTGCTGCACGAAGCGGTCAGCCAGCTGCGCGGGGAGGCCGGCGACCGGCAGGTCGCCGGCGCCCGCGTCGGCGTGGTCAGCAGCGGTGGCCTCACCCCCAGCGGCGTCCTCCTGCTACGGGCGGACGCATGACCCCGGTCCGCCCCCGGCTGGTAGTCGTTGACGGCGTGCCGATGTCGGCGTTGGTCGCCGAGGCCGTCGATAGCGAAGGCCCCCGGGACCCTCGAGCCGTGATCGTGGCCATCCACGGCGGAGGCACCACCGCCGTCTATTTCGACTGCCCGGGCCACCCGTCCTTCTCCTTGCTACGGACCGGCGCCGCCGCGGGTTTCACCGTGGTGGCGCTCGACCGGCCCGGCTACGGGAGCTCCGCCCCCTACCCGGAGGCGATGGCCCGGCCCGAACAACGCGTCAACCTCGCCTACGGGGCGGTGGATCGCATCCTCGGGCAGGGGCCCCGCGGCGCCGGATTGTTCGTGATGGGCCATTCGGGCGGGTGCGAGCTGACGATGCGGATGGCCGCCGACGAGCGCGGCGCCGATCTGCTGGGCATCGAACTGGCCGGCACCGGCCGGCACTATCACCCCGCGGCCCGGGAAATCCTGAAGACGGCGACGCGGGAACGCCGGCCGGCGGGTCTGCGGGAACTGTTGTGGCACCCGGAGCGGCTGTATCCGCCGGAGGTCCTCACCGGGGTCACCGTTTCCCCGACGGCCCCGTCCTACGAGGACCAGATGGTGTCGGATTGGGCCCGCCAAACCTTCCCGGCGCTCGCCCCCGCCGTTCGCGTCCCGGTGCATTTCAGCATCGCCGAGTACGAAAGGGTCTGGCAGACCGATGATTCGGCGTTAGCCGAGATCACAGCCCTGTTCTCCGGCGCGCCGCGGTTCACCGTACACCGGCAACCGGAGGCGGGACACAACATCAGCCTCGCCCACACCGCGGCGGACTATCACGCGAAGGTTCTCTCGTTCGCCGAAGAATGCGTGGCCGCGCGCACGAACCCCGTTGACACAGAAGACGATCGGGAGGCCGGATGAAAGTCGGATTCATCGGACTCGGCAGCCAGGGCGGCCCCATTGCGCGCCGGATCGTCGAGGGCGGCTACGAGACGACGCTGTGGGCGCGCCGGCCCGCGACGCTCGAGCCGTTCGCCGATACCCCGGCCAAGGTCGCCGAGTCGCCGGCCGAGCTCGCCGCGGCCAGCGATCTGGTCTGCCTATGCGTCGTCGGCGACGCCGACATCGAGGAAATCACCGGCGGCGACGGCGGGCTGCTGGCGGCGATGACACCGGGCGCCATTATCGCGATACACAGCACCGTCCACCCCAAAACCTGCCGCGACCTCGCGAAAAAGGCTGGAGCCCGGGGTATTTCGGTCATCGATGCGCCGGTCAGCGGCGGCGGTCCCGCGGCGGCGGATGGGCGTCTGCTGGTGATGGCCGGTGGCGACGCCGACGTCGTCGAGCGCTGCCGTCCGGTCTTCGAAACCTACGCCGACCCCGTCGTTCACCTGGGCGAGCTGGGGTCCGGGCAAACCACCAAACTGCTCAACAACCTGCTGTTCACCGCCAATCTGGGCACGGCGGCCACCGCCCTGTCGCTGGCCGATGCGCTGGGCGTCTCCCCGGATCGGCTCGTCGAAGTCGTCTCCCGCGGCAGCGGAAACAGCTTCGCGCTCAACACTCTTGGCGGGATCGGCGGCCTGGAACGCCTGGCCGGCCTGGCGGGAACGTTGCTGCAGAAGGATGTGCGGTTGATCGCCGAACTCGCCGAGGGGGCAGCGGCCCACCCCGGCGCCGTGCTCGATGCGGCCGACGCCACGCTGACGCTGATGGGCAACCCCCGGTGAAAGTCGGGTTCATCGGCGCGGGCCGGATGGGACGCCCGATGGTGGCCCGTCTCGTCGGAGCCGGCCACGACGTGCGGGTCCTGGGCCGGACGGACGAAAGTCGCCGCGACCTCGAGCAGCTGGGCGCCCACGCGGTGGGCGATGTGGCCGAGCTCGGTGCATGGCCCGACATCGTGGTGATCTGCGTGTTCACCGACGAACAGGTGCGGCAGGTCTGCCTGGACGGCCCCCTGCTGCCCACGATGCGGCCGGGTTCCACGCTCGTGGTGCACACCACTGCGAGCCCGAAAACGATCGAGGACGTCGCCGCCCGCGCCGGCGATGTCGACGTGGTCGATGCGCCGGTCAGCGGCGGACCGCGGGACATCGCGGCCGGCACGCTGACGCTGTTCGTGGGCGGCGCCGACGACACCGTGGAACGGGTGCGAACGGTGCTGGGCTGCTACGGCGATCCGGTCCTGCATGTCGGGCCGATCAGCGTCGGCCAAAAGGTCAAGCTGGTCAACAACGCCCTGTTCGCCGGTCATATCGGGCTGCTCGCGGAGTCGATCCGGCTGGGCGAGCGCTTGGGCGTACCGGAAACGACCCTGCTTGGCGCATTGCCACATGGCAGCGCAACCAGCCGGGTGCTGGACATCGTCGCCGCCAGGGGTTCCCTGATGTCGTTCGTCGAGGTAGCCGGCGGATTCGTCGGCAAAGACGTGGCCGTCGTCCGCGCCATCGCCGCGGAACTCGGTAGCGACCTGGGTGCCCTCGACGACGTCATCGAGACCATCGACGTCGTTACGAATACAGCCGGGAGCGTCTGAGATGGGAGCGTTTTGGTCTTTTCGCCCCATCACGAAACCGCTACCGTTAGCGTTACAGTCAGGCAATCCGCTGTAACGGTTTCAGCCAGCCGATGAGGAGCATGCAGTGACCAAGCCGAAGGTCGTCTTCGATCCGTTCTCCGAAGAGTTCTTCAACAATCCGTTCGAGATATATCGACGGATGCGCGAGGACGCGCCGCTGTATTACGACGAGAAAGAGGACTTCTATGCGCTGACCCGCCACGACGACGTGGCCGCCGGGTTCAAGGACTTCGAGACGTATTCCTCGGCGCGCGGCTGCGACCTCGGGATGGTGCGGCGCGGCATATCCCCCGAGCAGAAGTCGATCATCTTCATGGACCCACCCGAGCACCGCCACATGCGAAGCCTGCTCAACAAGGCGTTCACCCCGCGAGCCATTCAATCGCAGGTCGAGACGATCATCGAAGTGATCGAGAAGTACCTGGGCGCCGCCGACTCCGACAACTTCGACGTCGTGCAGGACTTCTCCGGGCCGTTCCCGGTGGAAGTCATCACCCGAATGGCCGGGGTGCCGGAAGAATATCGTCAGCAGGTGCGCCACTGGATCGACACCAGCCTGCATCACGAACCCGGCCAGATCGAGATCAGCGAAGTCGGGATGCAGGCCAATATCGATACCGCGATGTACTACTTCGGCCTGGTGCAGCAGCGACGCGAAAATCCGCAGGACGACATGATCAGCAGGCTCATCGCGGCCGAAATTCCTGGCGAAGACGGTCAGCTGCGCAAGCTCGACGACATCGAAATCACCGGCTTCGCCACGCTTTTGGGCGGAGCGGGCGCCGAGACCGTCACCAAGTTGCTCGGAAATGCGGCGGTGATCTTCGCCCGACACCCCGACCAGTGGCAGATGCTGCTCGATGATCGCAGCAAGGTCCCGGGAGCGGTGGAAGAGCTATTGCGCTACGAAGGGCCGGTCCAATACAACGTTCGCTACACCCTCAAGGAGGCACACGTCAGTGGTGGCGTGATTCCCGCGGGCAAACCGGTTTTCCTCTGCGGCGCCGCGGCGAACCGCGATCCGGAAGCCTTCACCGACGCCGAAACATTCAACATCGAGCGCGACCATACCGAGGCGCAACACCTCGGTCTCGGATACGGCATCCACAGCTGCCTTGGTGCGGCGCTGGCCCGCCTAGAAAGCAGGATCGCGTTGGAGAGGCTCCTCGACTTCATGCCGCGCTACGAGGTGGACTGGGCGGGTTGCAAACGGGTGAACATGCAAAACGTCGCCGGCTGGAAGAATGTACCCGTGAAGGTGCTTCGGTAAGGGGATGGCGATGAAGATCGAAGTCGACTGGGGGCTTTGTGAAAGCAACGGCGTCTGCATGGGCATCAATCCCGAGGTCTTCCACCTCGGCGACGACGACATGCTGACCGTGTTGCAAGAAGGAGTCACCCCGGCGATCGAATCGGACGTGCGCGAGGCCGTTCGTCAATGCCCCCGGCAGGCGATCTCGATCAAGGAGTAGCGGCCGCGGATATCTCGAACCCGGCGACGATGACCGCGTTGCAGTCGGCCGCCGCTTGGCGCAGCCTCGCCGCCTTTTGATACCCCTCGGACTCGTACCAAGCCCGGGCCGCATCCACCGATTCGAATTCCAGCACGACGGTCTGGTCGCCGTGCCAGGTGCCCTCGATGACCTTGGGAGCGGTGTCCACCGCCAGAACGTTGACGCCACCCATCGCCGCTCCCGCGGCTCGCCCGTACGCCTTCATCCCCTCGGGATCCTTGATGGCCTCGGTCAGGATGACATATCCTTTCGGCCCCTTAGCCACTCGAATCTCCTTACCTGCGTGCGTGTCCGATTAGATGTTGCTGATCGCCTGCTCGGGGCAGCATTCGATGGCGTCCCGGGTGACCGCCTCGAATTCCGTTGGAACCTCGGATGTTATCGCTTCGGCGTAACCGTCGTCGGTCAGGCTGAACACTTCGGGACACAGCGTCGTGCACACGCCGTGACCGCGACAGCGTTGGTCGTCGACCGAAACTCTCATGCCGGTGTGAACTCCAGGTGCAGTTCCGTCAGGCCGCGCAGGATATAGGTCGGAACATATTGGTAGCGGCGGTCATTCGCCGGACCGTGGACGCGCTCATTGATCCTGATGTCGGACGTCCGGTCGAGCAGCCGTTCGATCGCCACCCGGGTTTCGGCTCGCGCCAGCGGGGCGCCCGGGCAGCTGTGGATCCCCCGCCCGAACGAGATGTGCTGTCGGGCGTTTTTGCGGCCCGGATCGAACGTGGTGGGGTCCTCGAACCGGCGCGGATCCCGGTTGGCGGCCGCCTGCACAATCATCACGGTGGTGCCCGCCGGCAGGTCGACGCCGCCCACATTGACGGGGACCCGGTTCATCCGGAAGTCCCCCTTGACCGGGCTCTCGTGGCGAAGCGACTCTTCGATGAAGTTGGGGATCAGGCTGCGGTCCTTGCGCAACTGCGCCTGGATGTCCGGGCGCTCCCCGAGTGTCTGCAATGCGGCGCCAAGCAGCCGCACGGTGGTCTCCTGGCCCGCCGAGAAGACGTTGCTGGCCACGCGGGCCACGTCTTCGACGTCGGGAATGCAGCCGTCGGGGAAGGTGGCGGTCGCGAGACCGGTCAGCACGTCGTCGCGGGGCTCACGACGGCGGTCCCGGACGTAGTCGGAGAAAAGACCGTAGAGGAATTCGAGCGGACTGTGCGCCAGTGCTTCCTTGCCGGTGCCCCCGACGCCGCCGCCCGAGTGGTGGCGGATGCCCTTGATGAACTTGTCGCGATCTTCGATGGGCACGCCCAGCAGGTCGGCGATGACCAGCAGCGTGAACGGTCCGGCAAAGCCCTTGATGAATTCGCCGTGCCCTGGCGCCAGGAACTCATCGATTGCCTGGTCGGCGAGCACCCACATGGCGTCCTCGTTCTCCTTGAGGCGCTTCGGGGTGATCAGCCGCATCAGCAGGGAGCGGTGGTTGGTGTGGGTCGGCGGATCCAGCGTGGGCAGCTGGTCGCTGAACGGCAGCTCGTCGCGGTGTTGCTCGATCAGCTCGGTGATGTCAGCGTCGCCCAGACCCTCCAAGGGCACCGGAAAGCCGGGAAACGGGCCCGTCACCGAGATGCACGAGGACCACGTTTCGGCGTCGTTCAGCACCGCGCAGGCTTCGTCCCAGCCGGTCACCATGGTGACGCCGTGGTGGGATTCGCGAGTGACCGGGCATTGCTGCCGGAGAGCGTCGTAGTAGGGGTACGGGTCCGCGACGAGCTGTTGATCGCGGAAGAAATCCATGTTGGTGAAGTCGTTCACCGTGTTGCTCCGTTCGAATCTCAACGGTGAGAATGAGCCTCTCAGAGATGAGCATTACATTTCCACACGGCCCAGCCGTCGTCAAACGACGGGTCCACCCTGGCGGCTTCGAAGTAGGCGACGACTAGCCGCCGGGAACCAGGTCGGCGGCGACCGACGGCCACGCCACCAGCCCGCTTCGGAAGCGTTCGATGTAACCGATCGAGCCGTGCGGCGCCTCCCGGGCATCCAACGCCGCCGCAAGCGCCTGGCCCTTGAAGATCTTCGCCGCCATGCTCAGCCGGTGTTGTACCAGGCCAACGCTGTCGTCCAGCTCGGCCGGCCAGCTCTGCCCCCACAGCGTGACCTCCGTGACGCCATGATCGAGGGCTTGCAGCACGCCCTGCCGCACTCGCGAGTCGCATTCGAACATGTCCGCCGCGGCCGCCAGCGCCTGGGGGCGCGGCCGCGATTCCACCGCGGCCAGGGCGGCCTCGAGGTCGAGCGTCTGGGCGCCGAGGATCTGCAGCGGCCGAACGTCGGGGCAGTCGGCCACGTCGGTCAGCAGCACGGTGACGTCCCATCCCGCCATCGAGCGGTCGAAGAGCCAGCCTCCGGCGAACCTCACCACGTCGACGACGCTGCTGGCGACGACGTCGAGCCGGTACCTCATCTCGTCTCGCCCGCCTTCGGCGGCGCGAAGTCCCGTGCCAGCGCCTCCGTGTACTGCTTGAACGCGTCGGTCAGCGGAATCGAAGGGTTGAGCAACCATATTGTCTCCATTCCGTGGACGAAGGCGAGTATTTCTATTGCCTTGACGGCGGGGTCCATATCGATGCGATACCGGCCGTCTGCCTGACCGAGCCGGATGAGCTCGGCGACGATCTCGATCGCTTCCCGCTGTCGGTCCAGCATGCGGTCGTGCAGCGGGGCGTCGGGGAGGATGTTTTCGACCAGCAGCACGGTGAACGTGCCCACCATTTCGGGCGCACGACTGAAGCGATCCGCGACCCGGGCGATCTCGGCGAGGAGATCGCCGGCCCGGTCGGCATGGGAGTCGTCATCCAGGTCGCGCGCGTCCAGCACGGCGTGCAGCAGCTGCTCCTTGGATTCGAAGTGATGCAGCAGGCCCGCTGGGGTGACCCCGGCTTCGCCGGCGATCTGGGCGAGCGTGGTATTGCGCCAGCCATTGCGCGTGAGCAGGCGTTGTGCGACGTCGAGAATCCGCTGCTTGCGGTCCTCGCCTTTGGCGAGCAGCGTGTCGTATCGCCGTGCGACGGGCAACGGACTCCTCATAACCGACTACTCGGGAACGAAACCAACCTAGTGAATACACGGTAGGTTGGTTTGGTCGCTGTGACAAGGGTCGCGTTCCAAAGCCGCTTTTGCGCGCGGCGTTACGAAACGAGCTCGACCAGGGTGGCGTTGGCGGTGCCGCCGCCCTCGCACATCGTCTGCAGCCCGTATCGAATCCCGTTATCGCGCATGTGGTGGGCCATGCGCGTCATCAGCACGGCGCCGGACGCTCCCAGCGGATGTCCCAGCGCGATGGCGCCGCCCAGCGGATTCAGGCGACTCGGGTCCGCTCCCGTTTCCGCGAGCCACGCCAGCGGGACCGGCGCGAACGCCTCGTTGACCTCGAAGACACCCACGTCCGGCAGCGCGACGCCGGCCTTGGTGAGCACCTTCTCGGTCGCCGGGATCGGTCCGGTGAGCATGAGCACCGGATCCGCCCCCGTGACGGCGCCGGCCCGGTAGCGCACCAGCGGCGTCAAACCCAACTCGACCGCAAGCGCCGACGTGGTCACCAGCAGCGCGGCCGCCCCGTCGGAGATCTGCGAGGAATTGCCCGCGTGGATCACGCCGTCGTCGACGAAAGCCGGCTTGAGCGCGGCCAGCTTCTCAACGGTGCTACCGCGGCGCACCCCCTCGTCGGCCACAACGGTGCCGTCGTCGGTGAACACCGGAACGATCTGGTCGGTGAAGGCCCCGTTATCTTGGGCGGTGGCCGCCCGCTCGTGTGACTGGACCGAGTACTCGTCCAACCGGCCGCGGGAGAACCCCCACTTCTTGGCGATCATCTCCGCCGACAGGCCCTGATTGAACGAGAAATCGTCATACCGCTCAAGGACTTTCGGACCGTAGGGCATCCCCGTTGCCCGGGCCGCACCCAGCGGAACGCGGCTCATCACCTCCACACCGCCGGCCACGACGACATCCTGCTGACCTGACATCACCGCCTGCACGGCGAAGTCGAGCGCCTGCTGGCTGGAACCGCATGCCCGGTTGACCGTGGTGCCGGGGATGGTTTCCGGCCAGCCGGCGGCCAGTACCGCGTAGCGCCCGATGTTGCTGGACTGGTCGCCGACCTGGGACACGCATCCCCAGATCACGTCGTCGACGATCTCCGGGCCCACGCCGGCGCGTTCCAGCACCTCGTTGAGGACGACCGCGGACAGGTCTGCGGCATGCATGCCGGACAACCCTCCGTTGCGCTTCCCTACTGCGGTCCGTACCGCCTCGACGATGACTGTCTCACGCATGCATGTACTCCGATCGCTCTACGCTTTACACGCTCAGTAAACGACGCCCGCTTCGACCGCCCGCGTCCGGTCCCCTATCGCCGAACGTGTACTGAGTGCGAGAAAATAACGAAAACATCGCAGCGAGTGCACGCTCGGCGCCGGGAGGTCATGCTGACATCAATAGCTCCTCGGCAATTTCAGGACGTTGGATCCCAGGAAATTCAAAATCATCTCCTGGCTGACCGGCGCGATCTTCATCAGCCGGGCCTCACGGAAGTAGCGCGCGATGTGGTACTCCTCCGCGTACCCCATGCCGCCGTGGGTCTGCAACGCCCGGTCCGTGGCGGTGAAGCCCGCGTCCGCGCATAGGTATTTGGCGGTATTGGCTTCGCGCCCACAGGGTTTGCCGTTGTCGTAGAGCCAGGTCGCCTTGCGCAGCATCAGCTCGGCGGCATCGAGGCGGGCCAGCGAATCGGCGAGCGGGAACTGTAGGCCCTGGTTCATGCCGATGGGCCGGCCGAAGACCTGACGCTCATTGCCGTACTTCACCGCCTTGTCCAGCGCCACCCGTCCGATGCCGAGCGCCTCGGCGGCGATCAGCATCCGTTCGGGATTCAGGCCGTCCAGGATGTACTGGAAACCCTTGCCCTCCTCGCCGATTCGATCCTCGACGGGTACTTCGAGATTGTCGATGAACAACTCGTTGGAGCTGACGGCGTTGCGGCCCATCTTGCGGATGGGGCGGATGTCGACGCGGCTGCGGTCGAGATCGGTGAGGAACAGCGTCATCCCGTCGGTCTTCTTGGTGACTTCCTCATAACCTTGAGTCCGGGTCAGCAGGAGGATCTTGTCGGACTCCATGGCCTTGGAGATCCACACCTTGCGGCCGTTGACGATGTAGCGATCGCCGTCGCGTTTGGCGAAGGTGGTGATGCGCGACGTGTCGAGCCCGGCACCGGGTTCGGTGACCCCGAAGCAGACGTGCACTTCACCGGTCGCGACCCGGGGCAGCGTGCGCGCCTTGAGTTCCTCGGAACCGTGTACCACCACCGGTTGCATGCCGAAGATCGACAGGTGGATCGAGCTGGCCGCGTTCATGGCGCCGCCGGACTTGGCGACCTCTTCGAGAAGGATGGTGGCTTCGGTGATCCCGAGGCCGTGGCCGCCGTACTCGGTCGGAATCGTCATACCGAGCCAGCCGCCGTCGGCTATGACCTTATAGAACTCGGCCGGAAACTCGTGCGCCTGGTCCTTTTCCATCCAGTACTGGTCGTCGAACTTCCGGGCCAGCTCGGCGACCGACCGGCGGATCAGCTCCTGGTCATCGGTCAGCTCAAAATTCATTCCACCGCCGGGCACTGCTGGATCTCCCTATGTCGAAATGCACCGGCGCACTTGCATTCCGGCTGCGTGCGTCTCAGTCTCTGTTGCCGCTGTGTTCTTTCGCGTTGGCCGCAAAGTCCGCGAACGACGAACCCGACCTGGTCTCTTTGTGGTTGCTGAGCGCCCGGATGGACACGTCGTGCCCTTCGGCGGACTTGCGCAGCGCGCCGACCGCCGCCTGCTCGCGGGTGATGTGGGTGAACGGGTCGAACGAGTACCAGCGCATCGAATTCTCGTGGGTGATCTTGTTGATCTCGTCGTCCGGCACGTTGTTCAAAGACAGGACGTCCCAAAGCTCCTCCGGCGCACCCGGCCACATCGAGTCGCTGTGCGGGTAGTCGGCCTCCCACGCGATGTTGTCGATGCCGATCATGTTGCGCAGCTTGACGCCCACCTTGTCGCTGATGAAGCACGTCAGGAAGTGCTCCCGGAAGATGTCGCTGGGCAGCTTGCCGCCGAAGTTCTGGTGAGTCCACGTCGAATGCATCTCGAACGTGCGGTCGGCCCGCTCCAGGAAGTACGGGATCCACCCGGTCCCGCCCTCGGACAGCGCGATCTTAAGGTCCGGGTACTCCTTGATCGGCCTGGACCACAGCAGGTCCGCGGCGGCCTGCACGATGTTCATCGGCTGCAGCGTGATCATCACGTCCATCGGCGCATCGGGCGCCGTGATCGCCAGCCGGCCCGAGGATCCGATGTGCACGTTCATCACGGTGTTGGTATCGCACAACGCCTTCCACAGCGGGTTCCAGTACGCGTCGTGGAAGCTGGGGTAGCCCATCGCGGCCGGGTTCTCGGTGAAGGTCAGCGCGTGCACACCCTTCTTCGAGACCCGGCGCACCTCCGCTGCGCATGCCTCGGCGTCCCAGATCACCGGCAGCGCCATCGGGATGAACCGCGCCGGGTAGGCCCCGCACCACTCGTCGATGTGCCAGTCGTTGTAGGCCTGTACCAGCGCTATCGAAAAGTCATGGTCTTCGGTGGCGAACAGGCGCCCGGCGAAGCCCGGGAAGGACGGGAAGCAAATCGAGGCCAGGATGCCCCCGGCATTCATGTCCTTGATGCGCTCGTCGACGTCGTAGCAGCCCGGCCGGATCTCGTCGAGGCCCTGCGGTTCCAGGCCGTACTCCTCCTTGGGCCGTCCGGCGACGGCGTTGAGTGCGACGTTCGGGATTACCGTGTCGCGGAACTTCCACATGTCGGAGCCGTCGGGGTTGTGCACCAGCCGCGGCGCGTCGTCCAGGTATTTCTTCGGCAGGTGGTCCTTGAACATGTCCGGCGGCTCGACGGTGTGGTCGTCGACGCTGATCAGGATCATGTCTTCCTTGTTCATGGCTTCCTCTCCATCGAGTCCATCTGCTCCCACACACCCTCGGCGGACCGCCGCTCAGCGCCAAGATCAGTTAGTTGAAAACTATCTTCTCGTGAAGTGAGAATCAACATTCAGCGCACGCGGCGGGTGTCCGAACTGCCCGCCTGCGGGCGACAACGCGGTGGGCCAATGGCCGTCGGGGGAACGGGAATCCTCACGTCGTCGCTGTTAGGCGGGCACGCCGACAGCCGCCCAGACCGGTGGTGTTCGCCGCCAGTCCTCACTCTCGGCGCCGGGCGGACGGCCCGCGCTCGTCCCCGAGCGTCGGCATTGACCGGTAGGCCGAATCGTGCAAGTCTATTGGTTGGAAATGAGAATATGATTCTCTTAGACCGAGAGTGATTGGGACGATGGCGAGAGGAGATCCCGCATGCGCCTAGCACCACTGCCGGCCGACGAGTGGGACGAGACCGTCCAGCGGTCGCTGTCCGGCATGCTGCCCCCGGACCGGTGCAACCCGCGCGACGCCGGCAATGCGCTCTCGACGTTCGCCAACCACCCGACGCTCGCCAAGGCGTTTCTCCGGTTCAACATCCACCTCCTGTACTCGTCCACGCTGCCGCCGCGCGTCCGTGAACTGGCCATCCTGCGGGTCGCGCACCGCCGCCACTGCGCCTACGAGTGGACCCATCACGTGACCCTGGCCAAGGAAGCCGGATTGCGCGACGACGAGATAGCCGCGGTTCGCCGCGGCGAGGCCGCCGACGAGTTCGAACGCGCGGTGCTCGCCGGGGTGGATGAGCTCGACGAGCAGTCGCGGATGTCCGACGAGACATGGGCCGCGCTCGGCGAGCGCCTCAACGACCGCCAGCGCATGGATCTCGTCTTCACCGTCGGCTGCTACACGCTACTGGCCATGGCATTCAACACTTTTGGCGTTCAGCTCGAGAACGAGAGAGGTTAGAGCCTTGCCCCACTTCCCGAAACCAGCCGCCGGAAGCTGGACAGAAAACTACCCCGAACTGGGGACCGCGCCGGTCGATTACACCGATTCCATCGATCCGGCATTCTTTGAGGCCGAGCGCGACGCGATCTTCAAGCGGACGTGGCTCAACGTCGGCCGAGTGGAGCGGCTGCCGCGCACCGGCAGCTATTTCACCAAGGAACTCCCGTCGGCCGGTCAGGGCATGTCGGTGATCGTCGTCAAGACCAAGGGCGGTTCGGTCAAGGCGTTTCACAATGTCTGCCGCCACCGCGGAAACAAGCTGGTATGGAACGACTATCCACACGAGGAGACTTCCGGCACCTGCCGGCAGTTCACCTGCAAGTATCACGCCTGGCGCTACAGCCTCGACGGTGATCTGACGTTCATCCAGCAGGAGGACGAGTTCTTCGACGTCGACAAGGGACAGTTTGGGCTCGTGCCGGTGCGCTGCGAGGTGTGGGAGGGGTTCATCTTCATCAACCTCGACAACAACGCGGAACCGCTCGTCGACTACCTCGGGCCGCTGGCCAAGGGCATCGAGGGCTACCCCTTCCACGAGATGACCGAGACCTACGCCTACCGGGCCGAGGTCGGCAGCAACTGGAAGCTGTTCATCGACGCGTTCGCCGAGTTCTACCACGCGCCGGTGCTGCATCAGGGTCAGTACACAAAGGAAGAAGCCGCGAAGATCATGAAGTACGGCTTCGAGGCTTTGCACTACGAGTTGGCGAGCCCGCACGGGATGATCTCGACTTGGGGCGGCCAGGCGCCGCCCACGGACATGTCCATCGTGAAGCCCATGGACCAGGTGCTGCGCAGCGGTCTGTTCGGCCCCTGGGACAAGCCGGAGGTCATCGAGAAGCTCGGTCAGCTGCCGCCGGGCGTCAATCCGAAGAAAGTGCCGCAGTGGGGCATCGACTCGTGGCACTTCTACCCGAACTTCATGCTGTTGATCTGGGAGCCCGGCTGGTTTTTGACCTACCACTACTGGCCGACCGCCGTCGACAAGCACATCTTCGAATGCACGCTTTATTTCGTTCCGCCGCGAAACGCGCGCGAACGCTTGGCCCAAGAGCTGGCGGCGGTGACGTTCAAGGAGTACGCGCTTCAGGACTCCAACACCCTGGAAGCGACCCAGACGATGATCGGCACCAAGGTCATCAAGGACTTTCCGCTATGCGATCAGGAAATCCTCCTCCGCCATTTGCACAAGGTGACCGGGGACTACGTGACTGGCTGGAAAAAGGAGTTGGCCAACAATGGCGCTTCCCGCTGAATTCGCCGACCTGGAGCCCTATTTGGATTGGGACCTGCCCACCGAACCCGAGCGCTACGCCAAGCGGCTGGCCTCGACGATGACCGAGATGCAGGCGTTCTACGACGTGGCATTCCCCCGCCTCGACGACGCCATCGCCTACTGTGACAAGTTCCCGCTGGACGACCTGCCCGAGGACGCCCGTACGCTCATGCACATCATGCAGTCTCTGGTCATGGTGTCCTTTCCGATAGAGGCCTGGAAGCAGCCGCGCGTCCCCGACAGCGGCGCGGCCTGGGTGGAACTGATCAGGGAACCGGTGATCTAACGGTGCTCTCGGCTCTTCGCCCGAGCGGCTCATCGCTGTGCTGACGCTCAAGGCCGCCGGGCTGCTCGACGTCGACGCCGGCGAGGTCCTGCGGCCCGGCATCCTGCAGATCGACGGCGACCGAATCGCGGCAGTCGGAGGCGAGGCACAGGGCGACCTGATCGACCTCGGCGAGCGGATCCTGCTGCCCGGGCTGATGGACATGGAGGTCAACCTCCTGATGGGCGGGCGCGGGGAGAAACCCGGCCTGTCCCAGGTTCAGGACGACCCGCCGACGCGCGTACTGCGCGCCGTCGGCAATGCCCGCCGCACGCTGCACGCGGGCTTCACCACGGTGCGAAACCTCGGTTTGTTCGTCAAGACCGGCGGCTATCTGCTTGACGTCGCGCTGGGCAAGGCCATCGACGCGGGCTGGATCGACGGGCCGCGGGTGGTGCCGGCCGGGCACGCGATCACCCCGACCGGCGGGCATCTGGATCCGACGATGTTCGCCGCGTTCGCGCCACACGTGCTGGAGCTGACGGTCGAAGAGGGCATCGCCAACGGAATCGACGAAATCCGCAAGGCGGTGCGCTACCAGATCAAACACGGCGCCGAGTTGATCAAGGTCTGCTGCTCGGGCGGGGTGATGTCCCTGACAGGACCGCCCGGGGCGCAACATTATTCGGACGAGGAATTGCGCGCGATCGTCGACGAGGCGCACCGGCGCGGGCTGCGCGTCGCCGCGCACACGCACGGCGCCGATGCGGTCAAGCATGCCGTCGCCGCCGGCATCGACTGCATCGAGCACGGCTTTCTGATCGACGACGAGGCGATCGCGACGATGGTCGAGCATGGCACGTATTTGGTGTCGACTCGGCGTCTGGCGGAGGGCATGGACGTCTCGCACGCCCCGCCCGAGCTCCAGGCCAAGGCCGCGGAGATGTTCCCGAAGTCGCGCACCTCGATCCTGGCCGCCCACAAAGCCGGTGTGAAGATCGCGGTCGGCACAGACGCCCCCGCGATACCGCACGGCCGCAACGCCGACGAGCTGGTCACCCTGGTGGAATGGGGCCTGCCGCCGTTGGCGGTGCTGCGGGCGGCCACGGTGACCGCAGCCGAGCTGATCAACGCAGGCGACCGGGGACGGCTCGCCCCGGGCCAGCTCGCCGATATCATCGCCGTACCGGGAAACCCGTTGGAAGACATAACCGTTACCCAGAACGTCAGTTTTGTCATGAAAGGCGGCAAGGTCTATGTCGACGGAACGGCCAACTAGAACTGACGACCTCGTCGAGATTCAGCAGCTGCTCGCCCGCTACGCGGTCACCATCACCCAGGAAGACATCGACGGCCTCATCGGAGTCTTCACGCCCGACGGCACCTACAGCGCCTTTGGCGACACCTACCGGCTGGACAGGTTTCCGGAGCTGGTCGCCGCGGCACCAAAGGGCTTATTTCTCACCGGAACTGCCCTCGTCGACATTGACGGCGATTCCGCCAGCGGCACCCAACCGCTGTGCTTCATCGACCACGCAACTCACGATATGCGGATTGGCTACTACCGCGACACCTACGCTCGCACGGCCGGCGGATGGCGGCTGAAGACTCGCGCCATGACGTTCATCCGCCGCAGCGGCGTGCACGACTCCGGACGCCCGCACGCCGTAGGCCGTCCCACGCCGTGAACGTCGAGGAGTTCCGGACGGGCCTGCGCGCGTGGCTCGATGAGAATGACCTGACGCCCGGACCCGACCACTCGCTGCAGGGCCATATGCAGCAATTCGCCCGCGTCAGCCGGGCCCTGTATGACGCCGATTGGATGCGGTACGGCTGGGCGAAAGAAGTCGGCGGGTTGGGCGGCCCGGCGGTGCTTCGCGCGATCGTCGGCGAGGAGGTGGTGGGTCGCCGGCTGGCCGAACCGGGTCCCTACTCGATGCTCGAGGTGCTCGCGCCCACGATGATCGACTACGCGCCCGCCGAACTCGCCGCGGAAATGGTGCCCCGGCTGCTGAGCGGCCGCGAGCAATGGTGCCAAGGCTTTTCCGAGCCGGGGTCCGGCAGCGACCTGGCGTCGCTGACCACGCGCGCCACGCCACAGGGCGACAACTGGATCGTCAACGGGCAGAAGGTCTGGACCAGTTTCGCGCAGTTCTCGACACGGTGCGTCCTGCTCGCCCGCACGGCGCCAGGACACGACGGAATCACCGCGTTCTTCGTCGACCTCGACACCCCGGGCATCACCGTCCGGCCCCTTCACACGATGCACGGCGTCGACGAATTCTGCGAGGTGTACTACGACGATGTGGTGATCCCGTCCAGCCGGATGCTTGGCCAACCGGGCGACGGCTGGCGGCTGGCGATGGACCTGCTGCCGTATGAACGCTCCGCGTGCTTCTGGCAACGGATCGCCTACCTGTACTCACGCTTCGATGAGCTCATCCGCGAGGCGCATCACCCCGACGAATCCGCCCTGGGCGCCGCCTATCTGGCGCTTCACACGTTGCGTTGCCGATCCCGTGACACCCAGCATCGATTGGGCGACGGTGCGCGCCTGGGGCCGGACACCTCCATCGATAAGGTGCTGCTGGCCGCCGCCGAGCAACGGCTCTACGACACCGTCCGCGACCTGTTACCCGGGGCCCTCGAGCTCGACGACACACCGTGGCGGTCGGAGTACCTGTACTCGCGTGCGGCCACGATCTATGGCGGAACCGCCGAGATTCAGCGCAACATCATCGCCCGCCGGCTGCTCGACCTCGGCAAGGAGTGAGTCGTGGACCCCGAGGCACTGCAGTTGTTGGCCGACTCCCTGCGCACCGCGATGACCGCCGCGAGTGGCGCCAAGCTCGACGCGGCGTTATCCTACCTCGGCTGGCACGACATGCTCGATGAAATACCGGACGTCGCAATACCTTTGGTGTTCCGGCTGCTCGGCGAGACCGGCGCGCATGCCCCGGTGCTCAACGACGTGGTGCTGCGCGCGGCCGGGCGCGCGGCCGGCGGAACCGCGCCGCTGCCGTTCGCCGGGGGTTCGTGGGTGGTGTGGGAGCGCGACGACCAGGTCACCTCGACGCTGGGCGGGCTGCCGATACACCGTGTACCAGAGGGTGATCCGGTGCCGCTCGTCGCGGGAAGGCACGCGCTGGGCTGGTGGCTGGTCGGCAGCAGCCGCGCGATGCTGTCGCTGGCGCGCCAGCATGCCGTGGACCGTGTTCAATTTGGCCGGCGGATCAGCTCCTTTCAGGCGATCCGGCACCGGTTGGCCGAAACACTCGTCGCAATCGAGGGCGCCGAGGCGACCCTGGACGCCGCCGCGGAGGACGCCGACGGCTTGGCTTCCCTGCTGGCCAAGGCCGCCGCCGGTCAGGCGGCGCTCACCGCCGCGCGCCACTGCCAGCAGGTGCTGGGTGGCATCGGCTTCACCGCCGAGCACCAGCTGCACCACCACGTCAAGCGGTCGCTGATCTTGGATGGCCTGCTCGGCAGCGCGCGAGAATTGACCCGTGAAGCCGGAACGATGTTGCGAGCCAAAGGTTTCGCGCCACGGCTGGCGCAGCTGTAACGGCCGACTGGACTTAGCCCATCGGTCACTTGCGTCACCACAGGAACGGCGCCGTGTTTTCGCCCGCCTCACAGCGACTGTGAAGCCGGCAGCGCATGGGGCGGGCGCGGTTGTCGCTGTGAGGTGGGCAAAAAGTCACACCCCGGAATTTCTGTGACGGATGGGATCGCGGGGCCTGCGCGTAGACTCGTCAGGCCTCCAACGGATCGGACCCGATGAGCCACCCCGACGTGCCCCGAAACGAGGTCGGCGTCGCCTCGCTGCTCGTGGGCATCGTCGCGCTCATCACCTGCTGGCTTCTGATCGGGGTGCCCTTCGGCATAGCGGCGGTGATAACCGGCGATATGGCGCGCAGACGAGTGCAGCGCGGCGAAGCGGACAATCCCCGAATCGCCATGGCGGGCATGGTATTAGGGGCGGTGTCGATCGTGGCGGGGCTCACCGCGATCGGTTACTACGCCTGGTCGGACGCCCGCTAATTGCGCGGCAGGCCGAGTACCCGTTCGGCGATGATGTTCCGCTGGATTTCGGAAGTGCCTCCGGCGATGGTCGCGGCGAAGCTGCGCGCGTACCGGTCGAACCAGCTGCGGTAGTGGCTGTCGAGGTTCAGCGGGGCGAACGGGGCGGTCACCGCGTGGTACACGAGACCCTCGGCGCCCGCGGCGTTCAGCGCGTCCTCGGAGGCGCGTTGCAGGGCCTCCGAACCGAGCAGCTTGAGCACCGACTGTGCGGGCACATCCTCTTCCCCGCGGGCTGCGCGCGCCAGGGCCGCCGACCCCAGCAGCCGCAGCGCATAGGAATCCATCACCAAGGTGGCGTAGCGATCCCGCTCAAGTGGCCCGGACGGGCTGAAATCGACGGTCAGCTCGTGCAACAAGTCGACATATCCCATCCACAGCATGATCCGTTCGTGGCCCAGCGAACCGGTTGCCACCCGCCAGCCCTCATCGAGCTGACCGATCAGATTCTCGGCCGGCACCCGCGCGTCGGTGAAAAACACCTCGTTGAAGTCGATTTCATCGCCGTCACACATTGATGCGAACGGCCGGCGCACCACACCGGGGGTATCGGTCGGGATCATCAACGCGCTGATGCCCTTGTGTTTCGGCTTGCCCGGATCGGTGCGCACGAACGTCAACAGCACGTCTGCGTCGTGAGCGCCCGATGTCCACACCTTCTGCCCGTTGACCACGAAGTGATCGCCTTGCGAATCCGAGGAGCGCACCGCCCGCGTTTTCAGCGACGCCAGGTCCGAACCCGCGCCGGGTTCGCTCATCCCCAGCGAGGCGGTGATCTCGGCCCGCAGAATCGGCACCGCCCATCGCCGCTTCTGCTCCGGGGTGCCAAACGTCATCAACGACGCCGCGATGATTCCCACGCCCTGCGGATTGAAACTTTGATAGATGCGCCGGCGGCCCAATTCCTCCAAGTACACGTATTGCTGCAAAAGCGTGGCGTTGCGACCACCGAATTCCGGCGGATTGCCGGGCAGCAGCCACCCGCTATCAAAGAGCAGCCGTTGCCAGCGCCGGGCCCACTCCGGGATGTGCGAACTCGACCGCGGCCGCTCCACCGTCTCCGCCTCGGAGGGAAGATGCGCGTCCAGGAAAGCCACGAACTCGGCGCGGAACGCCTCGACGTCGGAGTCAAAGGTCAGTTGCACAGCACTCCCTGAAAGACGGTTTCCGGATTCTCGGAGACGGCGCGGTTCGCTCTTGCGATTACGCTTCCATACACACGTGTAAGAGAATAGTATTCTCGCCGTGAGAAAGTTACAATCTCCCGACACGGCGTCCGTAGGGGGTCGAGCGCACCGATGGCACGACGTTCTCCGGTAGAGTCCAATCATGTTCTCCCCACGCGGCAATCGTCTGAGCCGCCAGTGACCAGCCCGAGCGAAGAGCCGGCCTGGAAGCAGCGGGCCGTCGAGCGGTCGATCAAGACCGCGAAATTGCGCGCGGCGCAGCGCGTTCAGCGGTTCCTCGACGCGGCGCAGGCGATCATCATCGAGAAGGGGAGCACCGACTTTACGGTCCAGGAGGTCGTGGACCGCTCGCGCCAGTCGCTGCGGAGCTTCTACCTGCAGTTCGACGGCAAGCACGAGCTGCTGCTCGCCCTGTTCGAAGACGCCTTGAGCCGGTCCGCCGAACAGATCCGCGCTGCCACGGAAAGCCACACCGACGCGCTGGAGCGTCTTAAAGTCGCCGTCGAGCTGTTGTACGAGGCTTCACGTCCCGATCCGACCGCCAAGCGGCCTCTGTTCACCGACTTTGCCCCACGTTTGCTGGTCACGCATCCGGCCGAGGTCAAGATCGCCCACGCACCACTACTGGCGTTGCTCACCGAGCTCATGGAGGCCGCCGCCGACGCCGGCGAGCTACGGGCGGAAGTCAATCCGAAGCGGGTGGCCGCGATGACCATGCAGACCGTGATGTTCATCGCGCAATCCAGCGGCGGCTCCGACGATGCGACGATCCACCCCATCACCGCCGACGAGGTCTGGGACTTCTGCTCACGTGGATTCGTCGGCTAGCACGCCTGGTTCGCCTTGAGAGAACTGAGCAAATAGCGCACGCCATTTGCCAGATGAGAATCAGGTTCTCTAGTATCTAGAACCACAAGTAGCCGAAACGGATTTGTCGTTGACTCCCGTTGGCGGGTGGTGACAGAGCCACAGGCGGCACGGCCCGCGATTCCGGGGGGAACGCGGTTACGGCGAGAGGCGATTGATTACCCGTGACAGTCAGCGCGGCCAGCGAAATCTACTTCGACCCGTACGACGTGGCGCTCAACGCCGACCCCTACCCGATGTTCCGGCGGCTGCGCGAGGAAGCGCCGCTGTACTACAACGAGGAGCACGACTTCTACGCGCTGAGCCGGTTCGACGACGTCGACCGCGCGCTGGTCGATTACCAGACCTTCAGCTCGGCGAAGGGCGCGATACTCGAGCTGATCAAGGCGAACATCACGATCCCGCCGGGCGTGGTGTTGTTCGAGGATCCGCCGATCCATGATGTGCACCGCAAGTTGTTGTCGAGGATGTTCACGCCCCGCAAGATCAATGACCTCGAGCCGAAGATTCGCGAATTCTGTGCTCGCAGTTTGGATCCGCTGGTCGGCGCCGACCGGTTCGACTTCGTCGCCGACCTCGGGGCGCAGATGCCGATGCGGGTGATAGGGATGTTGCTGGGCGTCCCCGAGGAATACCAGGAAGCCGCACGCGACCGCGCCAACGCGAATCTGCGCACCGAAGCGGGCAAACCGATGGACGCCTCGGCCGCACACATGATGAAGGGCGACTTCTTCGGCCAATTCATCGACTGGCGGGCCGAGCATCCCTCCGACGACATTATGACCGAACTGCTGCACGCCGAGTTCGAGGACGAGACGGGTACCGTCCGCCGACTCACCCGTGACGAACTCCTCATCTACATCAGCGTGGTCTCCGGAGCCGGCAACGAGACAACCACCCGCCTGATCGGGTGGGCCGGCAAGGTGCTGGCCGAACATCCGGACCAGCGGCGTGAATTGGTCGCCGACCGGTCGTTGATTCCTGCGGCGATCGAGGAGTTGTTGCGCTTCGAACCGCCCGCGCCGCACGTCGCCAGGTACGTCACCCACGATGTCGAGTACTACAACCAACGCGTGCCCGCGGGCAGCGTCATGATGGGACTCATCGGCGCCGCCAACCACGATCACCGCCAATTCCCGCCGGACGGAGACGTTTTCGACATTCGGCGCGAACCGCACCAACACCTGACCTTCAGCGTCGGCACCCACTACTGCCTCGGCTCGGCGCTGGCTCGCCTCGAGGGCCGCATCGCGCTCGAAGAGATCTTGAAACGCTTCCCCGAGTGGGACGTCGACCTTGTCGCCGCCAAGCTGTCCCCCACTTCCACCGTGCGGGGATGGGACACGATGCCGGCTGTTCTTCGCTGAGCTATTTGGGAAATGAGGTGGTAGCCATGGCTGGACGTGTTGAAGGCAAAGTCGCTTTCATCACCGGGGCGGCACGCGGTCAGGGCCGCAGCCACGCGGTGCGGCTGGCGCAGGAGGGTGCCGACATCATCGCCGTCGACATCTGCAAGCCCATTCGCGAGGGCCTCGTGGAGGGCTCGGCGATCCCGGCGTCGACGCCGGAGGATCTGGCGGAAACGGCCGACCTCGTCAAGGGCCACAACCGCCGGATCGTCACGGCCGAAGTCGACGTGCGCGACTACGGCGCGCTCAAGGCCGCAGTCGACAGCAGCGTGGAGCAGCTGGGCCGGCTGGACATCATCGTCGCCAACGCGGGCATCGGCAATGGCGGTGCAACGCTGGACAAAACCAGCGAAGAGGACTGGACGGAAATGATCGACGTCAACCTGTCGGGCGTGTGGAAAACGGTGAAGGCCGGTGTCCCGCACATCCTGGCCGGCGGCCGCGGCGGATCGATCATTCTGACCAGCTCGGTCGGGGGGCTCAAGGCGTACCCGCATACCGGGCACTATGTCGCCGCCAAGCACGGTGTGGTCGGGCTGATGCGCGCCTTCGGAGTCGAGTTGGGGCAGCACATGATTCGCGTCAACTCGGTGCACCCCACGCACGTGAGCACTCCGATGCTGCACAACGAGGGAACGTTCAAGATGTTCCGACCGGACTTGGAGAATCCCGGCCCCGACGACATGGCACCGATCTGCCAGCTGTTTCACACACTGCCGATTCCCTGGGTCGATCCCATCGACGTCAGCAACGCGGTGCTCTTCTTCGCCTCCGACGAGTCCCGCTATGTCACCGGCGTGACCCTGCCCGTCGATGCGGGTAGCTGCCTTAAGTAGCATCCGGTCCGTGAATGGGATCGACGGATTTGGAGGACGCGCCGCGGTTGTCACCGGTGGGGCAAGTGGCATCGGTTTGGCCACCGCCACCGAGTTTGCCCGCCGCGGGGCCAGGCTCGTGCTCGCCGACGTCGATCAGCCCGCGCTGGAACAGGCCGTGGCGCGGTTGCGCGGCGAGGATTTTGACGCGCACGGCGTGATGTGCGACGTGCGGCATCTCGAGGAGATGGTTCACCTCGCGGACGAGGCTTTTCGCCTGCTCGGCCAGGTTGACATCCTCTTCAGCAACGCCGGCATCGTGGTCGCGGGTCCGATCGCGCAGATGACACACGAGGACTGGCGCTGGGTGATCGATATTGACCTATGGGGGTCGATCCACGCCGTCGAGGCGTTCCTGCCGAGATTGCTCGAGCAGGGCACCGGCGGCCACATCGCGTTCACCGCGTCATTCGCCGGACTGGTTCCCAACACGGGCCTCGGCGCGTACGGCGTGGCCAAGTACGGCGTTGTGGCCCTGGCGGAGACGTTGGCCCGCGAGGTCAAGGACAACGGCATCGGCGTTTCGGTGCTGTGCCCGATGGTGGTCGAAACCAAGCTGGTCTCCAACTCGGAACGAATCCGCGGCGCGGATTACGGGCTGGCGTCGACGCCCGACGTGACGGGTTCGCTCGGGCCGCTGCCGGCACAGGACCAAAGCCTGGGGGTCGACGACGTGGCGCGGCTGACCGCCGACGCGATTCTGGCCGATCGCCTATATGTCCTGCCACACGAGGCGGCGCGCGCCTCCGTCAAGCGCCGGTTCGAGCGCATCGACCGTACGTTTGACGAACAGGCCGCCGAGGGCTGGGCCCACTAGCGGTTGTCAATCCGCCCCTCGCGCAACGGGATTCCGTTGCCGGCGCGGTTGACGCGCATCGGCCTGAACAGTGCCGCAGCAACCAACACGAGCAAGGGCAACAGAATCGCGTTCAGTGTCGCGTCCCGGGTGTTGTACATCTTCAACATCGACAGGTGGTAAACGCAGTGCAGTGTGTTGAAGACAAGCCACATGAGTGCCGTGACCCGGACCAGGGCTTGGTTGGCGACCAAGACAAACGTCACAGCGGTGACCGCCGCCATTGCCAGAAACATTGCCCCGACGTCTTTGACGAAGTGCTCGTTGTACGGGCCAAGTTGCGGGAGCCAGCTCATGCCTAAACCGGGAAAGTTGTGATACCAGTGGCGCGGCGCCATGTAGGCCCACACACCCGTTGCGGCGCCGCCGGCGCCCAAAAGGGCCAATGCGCTTCGATGCAATAGTGCGTTCATACCCCTTCAGACGCCGCAGCAGTCACAAATGTGACGTCTCGACCGCGGCGCCGCGGCGGGCGACTCAGTCCGCTACCGCCGGTCAGTTCGCGGCATACATCGCCGGCGCGCAGCCGATGACTCCATCGGCTTCCAGATCCGCGATCTCTGACTCGGTCAGGCCCAGTTCGGCCAGCAGCTCATGATTGTGCTGCCCCAGCAACGGTGCAGGATTCGTGTGGAATCGTCCGGGCCCGCCGGAGAACCTCACCGGCACGGTGCTGAGATTGGCGCGGCCGTTCACGGGGTGGTCGAGTTCTTCGAAGAAGCCGCGAAACGCCAGCTGATCCAGCTCCGTTTGGCGATGGGGCTGCATGACCTTGGCCACCGGCACGCCGGCATCCCAGAGCGCCGTGACGACATCGTCCACACTGCGGTGCTCACACCAGGCGGCCAGCCGCTCATCGATGAGGTCGTGGTGCGCGCGCCGCCCCGCCGCCGTCGACAGCGCGGAATCGGTTGCCCATGAGGGTGATCCGATGGCGTCGCGCAAGCTCTCCCACTGCGCGTCGGTCGCCACCGCGATGGCCACCCAACTGTCGAGCCGGCCGAATTCGTCGATGTCGGCTGTGCGGTAGAGGTTTTGGGGTGCCGCCGTTGGTCCGCGGTTGCCGTCGCGCTCTAACAGTGCCCC
The DNA here is from genome assembly GCF_025965855.1 of Mycobacterium sp. Classification (GTDB taxonomy): domain Bacteria; phylum Actinomycetota; class Actinomycetes; order Mycobacteriales; family Mycobacteriaceae; genus Mycobacterium. The sequence continues at coordinate 30,342 of NZ_JAOPWB010000055.1, forward strand.
GTACGCGGAGTACTCGATGACCTGTTCGGCGGAGATGCTCAGTGCGGCATCGACCATCGCCGCTTCGACGAATACGCCCTGGCCGGTGCGTCGTCGGTGCTCCAGCGCCAGCAACAGCGCGTTGAGCGCATGCACGCCGGCGTTGGGGTCACCGATCGAGTACGGGTCATAGGGCGTGCGGTCGGGGTAGCCGGTCAGCCAAGTCAATCCGGACGCGGCTTCGATGACATAGGCGAATGCCGGGTTATCGCGCCACGGGCCGTCGACGCCGAAACCCGGCATCCGCAACATCACCGCGTCGGGCCGAATCGATTGGATCGCGGCGAAATCCAAACCCATCTGGTCCAGCACCCGCGGCGTGAAGTTTTCCGCGACCACGTCGCATGTCGCGATGAGCCGGCAGAGCAGCTCCCGGCCACGGGGGCTCTGCAGGTCCAGCGTCAGGCCCTTCTTGTCGGTGTTCAGCGCCGCGAAGATCGGCGACTTCTCCCACCACTGGGACTCGGTGATCGGCACGCCCGCGATCAATCGCGTGCCGTCTGGACGGCGGGTGGATTCCACGTGGATGACGTCGGCGCCGAGCATGGCCAGGAAGTGGGTGCAGCTGGGTCCGGCCCAGAACGTCGTCATATCCAACACGCGAAGCCCGGTGAACGGCAGTCGATCCGCCGGCCCCGAGGTCGTCGGCGCGGGCCGCGGCGTCACACGCGCGGCACGGTAACGCGCGGTGTGCTCACCCAGCCGCGGCGCCGGCTGTGGACGCCGCAGCAACGCCGGGCGCATCCGGTACGGATGGCCGGGTTGCACGAATCCGCCGCGCGGATGGCGCACGAAGGAACCGCGCGCCTGAAACTGGTCCAGCGACGCGATGTTCGCACCGTGGGCAACCGGGCCGTTCGGAATGCGGAATGCCGTGGCGAGTTCACGGATATCGGCGACCGAGTTGCTCGCCATCCAGGCACCGATTTCCTCCGCGTAGACATTGGCGGACTCGGTGATCGTCAGCGGCGAATCCTCATCAATCCACTCGGGGTGACCCACCATCGCGCACAAATCGAACCACTGTTGCGCGGTCCCACACCCGAGGTTCACCAGACCATCTTTCGCTTGAGCCACGCCCGGCACCGTCGGCCGCCGGGCGTCTCGCCAGGGCCGCCCGAGCATTTCGAAGTAGGTGACGGGATAATAAGTCAGGCACAGGATTTGTGTCTCCAGCATCGACAGGTCCAGAAGTTCCCCGGCCGCACCGCCGATTTGGCGCCATCGCGACGCCAGGGTCGCAGCGCTCGCATAGGCTCCGGCCAGATACTCGCCGACCTGACCGCCCACAAACACAGGCGGGCGCTCCGGTTCGCCACGGCCGAGGCCGATGATTCCGCCCGACCACGCCTGCAGCGTGAACTCGGTCGCGGCACGGTCGCGCCAGGGGCCCTCCAATCCGAACGGCGTGATCGAGGTGACGGTGAGATGTGAATGACGATGGTGGATTGCACTCGGCGTAAAGGCCAGGTGCTCAGCTACTTTCGAGCCGGCCGACCACACCGCCGCGTCCGCCGATGACAGGAGCCGATTGATCAGCTCGAGATCGTCGCCCGCCTCGGGGTCGACAACGACGCTGTGCTTAGAGCCGGCAAGGAAGCTGAACAACGCGCCGTCATCGGCGGGCTGGATCGCCGTGCCCGACGCTGACCATGAGCGCAGCGGATCGCCTTCTGGCGGCTCGACTTTGACGACCTCGGCGCCGCCGTCGGCCAGCAACTTCGTGCAGTAAGCACCCGCAATCCCGGTGGACAGGTCGACCACCGTATAGCCGGCCAGCGGGGATTCGGCCCAGGGTTTCGCCACTAGTGCTTTCTCCTCCCCTGGGCGTCCTTCTTGTATAGGATGACCTTCTTCACCGGGCCATCTGGTTCGGAAGACACGTTATCCCCGCCAATGTGGGCTAGAAGTCAGCACTTCGGGGCCGTCGGCGTTGATCAACACAGCCTCTCGCCCGAAGACCGCACCGACGCCCTGCTCCCAGACGTAGCCCGTCACGGCCAGAACCATTCCCGGCTCCAGTCGTTCGCCGGCCGCGCTTTGGGGCAGGTGCTGGGAGACGACGGGCGGGTCAAAGCCCATGCCCAGGCCCCGGGCCACCGGCATCGGCGGCTCGGGTTCCCCCGCGGCCCGATAGGCGGACAGGAGGACGTCGGCCGCGGCGCCCGGTTGGGATGCCCCTAATAGCGCGGCCCACAAGCGATCCCACCGCCGGTAGAGGGAGGTGGCGCTGACGCTGCCCACGGGCCAGGTCCGTCCCACCTCGCCGACGTAGCCACCCGCCACGACGCCAGCGGAGAAGGCCACCAGGTCACCCTCATTAACGCGACCGTCGCCGTCGACTCGCCGCCACGGGTGTTCACGCGAAGTGACCCACGCGACGTCCTGATTCGACGGGGTGCTCACGCCGCCGGCCGCCACCGCCTCCAGCAGCATACCGGCCAGCGTTTGTTCACCCACCCCGGGCCGCAGCCCGGACACCGCCGCCCCCAGACCGGACTCGGCCACCGCAATCGCGTTCCGCAACGCGGCCACCTCCTCGGAGGTCTTGATGCGGCGGGCGGCACGCATGGCGAGTTCTCCGTCGACCAACTCGGCATGCGGAAAAGCGGTCGGCAGCAGTTGCGCGAAAACCGGTGACAGCGCATCGGTTCCGACGCGCCGCGCCGCGGCCGCGCCCTCGATGCGCTGCAGCGCAGCCACGGTGTTCATCGGATTCCACGTGATGCCGTACAGGTTCTCGTGGGGAATGTCGTCGGGGACACCTTCGTCCCAAGTGCTGAGGAGGTGGATGGCGCCGGTCGCGCGAACCAGAACGCAGGTCGGGCCGAATGGCCGCGTTCCGGCCACCCACAGCTGCGGTGCTCCGGTGACATAGCGGACGTTCGCCTGGCGACCGAGGACCAGGATGTCGAGATCGTGCGCCGCCATCTGCTCCAGCGCCCGCTGCCGGCGCCCCGACCGCAGCGTGCGGTCGTCAGGGCAGACTTCAACTGACATTGGAGCCATAGGGGTCATAGGGGTAGTCGGTCAATCGGGTCGAGCCCTCCTCGGTGATCACCAAGACTTCCTCGCTGCGGTAGCCGCCGGTGCCGTCCTCCCAGACCACCGGCTCGAGCACCAACACCATGCCGTGCTGCAGGACGAAGTTGTCGTCGAACTCGGAGCCGAGATCGGTTCCGATCATGGGCATTTCGGCGGCGTTAACGCCGATGCCGTGCCCGAGGTAGAAATGCGGCAGCCAGGGCCGGCTACCGCCGTTGGCCGCGGTGGCGGCCCTGGCGAGATCCCCGGCGGTGGCGCCGGCGCGGGCCACGCCCAGCACGGCGGTCATGATTTCGAACCATTTGTCGAACTGCGCCTGCTGACGCGGCGTCGGGTCCCGCCCGACGATCCAGGTGCGCCCGAAGTCCGAGCAGTAGCCGTTATAGGTGATGCTGACGTCGGTCCAAAGGACGTCGCCTTCGGCCAGTTCACGCTCGGTGCTCAGCAGCGGCAGCGCCAGGTCTCCGTGCGTCGTCCACACGCCCTCCGCCTTGCTGTGCGGCATCACCTGCCAGATCGGTTCGAGCATGCTGGCGGTGGCACCCAGATCGAAGGCCTGTCGCAAGAACCTTGCGGATAGGTCGATCTGGCGGATGCCGGGGGCCAAGGCCTTGTGGACTTCGACCATCGCCTCGTCGGTGATCCGAATGGCGGTACGCATGCAGGCCAATTCGTCCTGGGTTTTGATCACCTTGGCGGCGCTGACAACAGCCGCGGCGTCCACGGGCGCGCCGTTGGGAAACAACAGATTCGCGGCGCGAGACATGGCACCGGTGCACTCGTCGACCGCGATCACCGCCCCGGCCGGAATCAGATCGGAGACCACCCGCGCGAAATGCAGTACCCCTTCGTCGAATTCGAGGAAGACGGGTCCGTGCAGATGATCGGCGGGCACGCCGGATTCCTGCGAAGCGCCCTCGCGGAACGGCAGGAACAGGTGCGGTGACTCATCGTCGGCGACAACCACCGCCACCGGCCGTTCGACGTAGGAAAGGCCCGCGTCGCCCAGCGGCCAGCTGGTCCCGGTGGCGTAGACCACCGCGTTGTTGCCCAGCAGGATCATCGCGTCAATGCTGCGTTCGGCCATCGCCGAGCGCAGGCGCGCCCCCGTCTCACGGCGCATGCGAACCAGGTCGGGTATTTCGGGAATCACCAGCCCGCCGTCAGCTTGCGCAATCGATGTCATCGTGCGACCACTACAGCCCCAGGAACTTGGTGACGTTGCCGCTGACGATGCGTGCCGCGTCCTTCGGTCCGACCGCGTCGACGACCGCGGCCAGCGATTTCTCCGAGTAGCCGTATGTGCTTTCGTTGTGCGGGTAGTCGCTGGACCACATCACCTTGTCGATCCCGATCTTGTCGATCAGCTCCAGTCCCAGGGGATCGACCATGAACGATGCGCTCATGTGGTTGTCCCAGTAGTAGCGCACGTCGTGATCCAGCGGCCGGTTGAACATGTGCTGATAGGAGGCCACCAAATGCTCGGCGTCCTGCAGCGCCCAGGGAACCCAGGAGATCCCGCCCTCGAACCAACCGATCCGCAAGGTGGGATGCTGGTCGAGGATACCGCCAAAGATATACTTGGAGAACGTCTCCCGAAATCCGTCGATGTTGATCATCATCCCGACGACGACGCTGTTGAACTCGCACGGGCTCTTTGGTGGGGTCTCCCCGATGTGGTGGGAGAGCGGAAGACCGGCGGCCTCGATCTCATCCCACACGGGCCTCATGGAGGTGCTCGAGTAGTCGATGGGGTTGCCGTCGTCGTCCTTGCCGGGATTCAGCGGCATCAGGAAGGTCTTGAGCCCCAATGATTTCAGCTCGTCCAGGGTCTTCCTCGTGCCTTGCGGATCCCACCAGTTGATCAGTCCGGCCCCGTAGAAGTGGCCGTCCGAGCGTTCCTGGAGCTCCGCGAGGTACTCGTTGTAGATGCGGAATGCCAGTTCGCGAAGTTTCTTGTCCGGGTAGTGGAAAAGCGCCAGCACCGCGTTGGGGAAGGCCAGTTCCTTCTCGACGCCGTCGTCGTGCAGCTCCTGGATGCGCGCCTCGATGTTGGTGCTGGCGGCCCCGGGCAGGTCGTCGTATTGCATCAGCACCGCGCTGAAGTCACCCGGCAGGAACGACTGCCCCTTACGCCCGACCTGATACGCGCCATCCTCGTACCAGATCCGCGGCGCCTTTTCCTTGAGCTCGTCCGGGAAGCGCTCGTAGAAGATGTCCGCGGCCAGGGAGATGTGGTTATCGGCCGAGAAAACCACGGTCCCCTCCGGCAGGCCCACATTGCTGCCGGTGGCGTGCCCGCGGCGATCCTTCGGTGCGCCAAAGCCTCCCTGCGGGTAGAGCGAAACGGTGCTTGTTTGAGTCGTCATCATTGACCCTCCATCCGGGATCGGCTTTTTTGAGAGTAATCACGTTGGGTCACCAGGTCACCGGCAGTTCGTACACGCCGTAGGCCAGCCGGTCATGTTTGAACGGCACCTCCTCGAACGGGATGGCCAACGCCAGCGTCGGGATGCGCCGGAACAGCGTGCGGTAGACGATTTGCAGCTCCGCGCGAGCGAGCTGCTGGCCCACGCACTGGTGCCGCCCGTAACCGAATGCGACGTTGCGATCCGCCCCCGACCGGTGCAGGTACAGCCGATCCGGCTCGGTGAAGACTCGTGCATCCCAATTCGCGGGGGCCAGGTCGATGATGATGCCTTCGCCGGCACGGACGACCTCGCCCGCGATGGAGATGTCTTCCAGCGCCACGCGGCGCTGGCCGTTCTGGATGATGCTGAGGTAGCGGAGCAGCTCCTCGACGGCGTTGGCGACGATCTTGGGATCTTCGGCATCGCGGATCACCGCCAACTGATCGGGATTTTCCAGCAGCGCAAGCACTCCCAGCCCGATCATGTTCGAGGTGGTCTCGTGCCCGGCGATCAGCAGCCCGGTGCCCAACTGCGCGGCCTCCTTGACGCTGAGTTCCCCCGCGTTGACCCGCTCGGCCAGGTCGGATACCGCGTCCTCCGCCGGGTTTTCCATCTTGGCCTCGACCAGCTGGGCGAGGTACTTGTTGAGGTTCATCGCGCCCTTGACGGTGTCCTCCCCCGTCGCATAGCGCGCGAGCCCGACGTTGGCGTGGTGCTGGAACATGTCGGCGTCCTCGTACGGCACCCCCAGCAGCTGACTGATCACCAGCGACGGGACCGGCAGGGCCAGCGCGGTGACGACATCGGCGGGCTGCGGTCCGGCGAGCATCGCGTCGATGTGATCATCGGTGATCTGCTGGATGGACGACCGCAGCCCTTCGACTCGCTTGAAGGTGAAGGGCTTCGACAGCATCCGCCTGAATCGGGTGTGCTCCTCGCCGTCGGCGGTGAAGACCGATCGCGGGCGCTTGTGCACGGTGGACAACATGCCCGCGTTCCAGTGCGGGAACCCCGGCGTGCGGTCGTCGACGCTGACACGGGAATCGGAGAACAGCTCCCGCACCAGCTCGTAGCCCGTGACGAGCCACGGTGTGCTGCCGTCCCAGATCCGAACTCTGGACAGCGGCTTGGCTTCAGCGAGCGCCATGACGTCCGGCGGCGGAGCGAACGGGCAGCTCGCCTGCCTGGCCATCGGATACTCCGGAATTTCGGCCTCGGTGGTGGTGCGCGTCAGTGTTTCCGACATCTCATTCCTCGATGTGAATGGCCAGTGCGGGACACGCCGCCGCGGCGCGGCGCGCGCCCTCGGCCTGCTCGGCCGAGGGATTCGGATTGAGCAGGACGACCACGCCGTCGTCGTCGCGTTGGTCGAAGACTTCGGCCGCGTTCATGACGCAGTTCCCCGACGACGCGCAAATGTTTTGGTCGACAGTCACTTTCATCAGCAGATACTCACTCGTCCGGCGTCACGGGCGCCAGCCACAGGCCCACGATGGCATCGATAAGGCCGGAAGCGGCCGCCCGCCAAGACGATTGGTGCATCGATGATCCCGCCGCCAGCGCACGCTCGCGGTCGGCGCAGGTGTGCATCAACAGGTTGCGGGCCATGACATTGCGTTCGAAACGCACCTCGGCCGGCAGGTTGGGCAGGCAACCATTGATGCCTTCGACGACCCGAACCAGCGACGGGGAGCTGAGTGCGCCCTTGACGATGATGTTGTAGTAGGCCGGATCGGTCATCGCCTGCGCCGCGAAGCGCGCATACCAGGTGGGGTTCCCGAGCTCTGCCAGGTGGTCGGTGAGGGGGCGCACCAAGCAGGCAACCCAGTCCCGCATCTCGGCGGAGCCACGCGACTCCTGCAGCTCGGCCACCATCTGTTCGCGCAGCTGCTCGACGGGCCCGCGGTGTTTCTGCTCGATGGCGCGCACCAGGTCGGCCTTGGTACCGAAGTGGTAGCCCACCGCGGCGTTGTTGCCCTGACCGGCGGCCTCGCTGACCTGGCGGTTCGACACCGCGAACATGCCGTGCTCGGCGTACAGACGCTCGGCCGCCACCAGGATCGCCTCCTGGGTGGAGCTGGCCCGTTCGGTGCGAACCGCCCTGCTTGCCGTAGTCATCCTGCTAGTCAACCGCGCGCACCGCTATTAAGTCAAGCGCTTGATTTAATCTCGCCAGATGGCCACGCAGCTTGTTCGGCGCCGTGGATTTCCCTGTTTGTTGTCCGATCCGGGAAAGGTGAAGTAAACCCCAGAAAGTCACCCGGCCAGCCGAACGCCGCCTTAAGACTGGTGGCCACAACGGTTGGCGCAGAGGGGCGCCGTCTAGTCCGGTGCCGCATCCGGGCATAGGTCGGATATGGCAAAGCCCACCGCGGCTTCGGCCTGTTGGCGGGTAAGTTCCCGACCGCCACCGGTACGGGAGTTGGTGATTACCATTTCGGTGATCTGGCCCGGCGCTTCGCCGCCGTAGAGCCGCCAGCAGATAACGTTGCCGAACCCCTGTCGGTTGCTCCAGGCGTGGTTGGTGCCGCGGATGATGACGGTGTCGCCGGGCCGCATGAGTGTTTCATCGGTGTCGGTGACCAGGTAGATTTCGCCGCGCACGCAGGTGAGGCAGTCCAGGGTGTCGGTGCGGTGCATACCCTCGCTGTGACACCTTCGCCTTCTAAACAAACGTATGCGTGTTCATTTGATGGTAAACGTATGCTCGATCCAGCTATAGCGCAAGTGATCGTGTTCGTTTAAGATGAGCGTGTGCCCAGACTCAGCGAGAACACCCGCGCCCAGCGCCGCCAACACATCCTCACCAGTGCGTGGACGTGCTTCTCCCGCGGCGGCTTTCACACCACCTCGATGGACCAAGTGATCGCCGCCACC
>NZ_JAOPWB010000068.1 GCF_025965855.1 Mycobacterium sp.
CAGAGCCGCATCAATCCGGGCAACGCGATCGTGAGGGTGAAGACAACGAGTGCGAATCCGGCGCTCCCGCATGCCAGGCCTAACATCCGCCCCCGCCAGCGTTCGCTGCTCGGACCGGCCCATTTCCACTCGATCACCAGTGCGGCCATGGTGAACAGAACGGCCCCTGCCGCGAAGAATCCCAGCGCCCAATACGCGGCTGGGTGGGCGGCGAGAGACAAGGAGTCGCCGCTGGGTCCCTTCAACTCGGCCGGGTGCGCGGCGGGCACCGGAGGAAATGCGGCGATCGGCACTTGGGCGAGCAGCCAGCCGACCGGCCACCCCGCGAGAACCGGGATCGTAAAGATAGTCACCAGGGAGGCGAGCAGATTCTTCAGCACTTCCGCAAAAGCGCGGATCAATTCCAAGGGTGAGTCGGCGATGTAGCTGGATCCGCGTCGAATATGACCAAACTCCGCTGACCCTTCTCCAAACCGCATCGAGATGGGCGCGACGCTCGGCCGCCGCGGTTGCTCTTGCAGCCGTTTATTGGTCCCCTTTTGGTTTGGGTCCACGTGTTGGGGTTGCACTGCCAACAGCCTTGCGCCGGCGGCATATCCACCCCCCGACACCGAGATCACGTAGTCTAGGCGGTCCAACAGCGTTGCGGCAGCGGTCCGGCCCCCGTTCGCAGCTGACGCGGTGTCGCTTTCACTGCACGGTTTGGATAACACTTGCATGGCGCCCATCGCCACGCAGGCCGACCGCACACCGCCGCCCGAAAGGCAAAGCGCCCGAAGCGATTCATTGCGATTTTTCAGTGCCTTGGTGACGCCCGGGACGTCATAAGCGCGCAGCCAGCTCTGCTGGTTTTTGATGACGGTCTTGTCGGTTGCCGGCAAACCCGAAGGCGCCAGCGCCTCCCACAACGGCTTGGGCCCGGATTCATCACGGGCACCGACCCCGATACACCCAAAAAGTTTGCGCGGCCGCAGCATTTGTGACCCCATTAAGTCACGCACGGCGATCCCAAGCGACGCGAACAACCCGACCGCCGCCACGGAGGCCGCACAAAACATGATTGTCGCTGCGGCTGCGGTCGGGGTGCCCAACGAGGTGATCGACCGAAGGCCGCCCTCAATCAGGCCGGCAACCACCGCGACAACCACCGCGGCGGCAACGAAATCGGCGATGCGACAACCAAAGCGCGAACTCGCGCGAGCGCGAAAGAACAGAGCGCACCCCGCCAGCACCATCCCGCAGGCGGCAACCAACCAAGGGTCGCCGTGTAATGCTGCCGGCAATTGCGGTATGAATGCGCGGCGCGCCCCAACGCAGCCCAGGACGACGCCCGCAACGATCATTCCCAACGCGATAATCGGCACCCCTGCAGACAGACGTTTGTACAGATCCGCCGCCAACGCTCGACACTTGGTCATTGGTTAACACGCCTTCCGGAAGATGTGCGGGTGGGTTGACGGTTGCATCACGCCGCGGCGGCCTGATCCACCTTCGAAACATTCGCTGCTGGGCGGGATGTCGGCGGCCAGCTCGGTGAGCATGCCGCCTCAATCCTCGCGGTGCCGTTCGTAGTCCCAGCGCTCCAGCCATGTAGAGAGGTGGTGTATTCCGATGCTGACCGTTATCAGCGCGGCACCTTCAACGGCCATGAGCAGTTCGTTCACAGTCGTTCCGTCTCACGGACGATGGCGGCGTTCTCGAGGTAGCGGGGGGGCCGTGCACCGTAGCGGCCAGGCTGACCTTCGGCGTCAGAGCGCAGCGACAGCCGTTGCCAGAGCAGGATGATCCAGGGGCGTCGAGTCACGACCGTGGGCGATGCGACTCCGGCAGCGGCAGTTGCGAACATAACCTGGCGTTCGCTGATGAGGACTGGCGGCGACGCATGACCGACAGGTGTGCGACGGTCGCGTTTAATGGGTGCAACGGCATCCGGGTGACACGCCACTGTTTTTGGGCTTGATAACATTTCGTCTCCCTGAGGAGAGTTTGCGGTTGATGACGAAGAATCTATGAGAACGCGGTCTTTATGACATGCGTAGTTGACTACCTGTGTTGAAGGGAACGACCTTCGCGGCGCAAAACCGATGGTCACCCAGCCGCGCTTCGTCAGCGCGACACTCCCGCGCTCAAGAGGAGTAGTCGACTACCTATGTGCGCGGAGGTCGCCGACTGTAGCGTCCCGCACTGATCCCATTTCGGCGTCGAAAGGTTGATCTTGTGAGGGTCTACGAGGCTATCGTCAAGGGGCTGGAGAGCATCGATGTGGAGGCGGCCTTCGGCGGTGCGGGGGAGAACGCCGCACAGTTGCTGCTGGCGTTAAAGCACTCGCCCAAAATCCGGGGAATCGTCGCGCGCCACGAGCAGGCCGCCTCATTCATGGCATGCGGTTATTCCATGTACACCAACAAGCTAGGGGTGTGCTTCGCGACTGCAGGGCCCGGCGCATTCAATCTGTTCTCTGGCCTGGCAGTGGCGATGTCGGATTCTTACCCGGTCCTGGCAATCTCTGGCTACGCGGCAATGCAGTGGGCCGGACGCGGATCGCTCAATGAAACCTCGGGACTGAACAACACTCCGGATTCACGCGCAATGTTCGCCGCCACCACGAAAAAGTCGTGGCTGCTGACAAACATCAACGACACGTGCGATGTCCTCGAGGAGGCCGTCAACGAGGCGTTCCGCGGCCGCCCGGGGCCGGTCCACATCCACGTGCCGGAAGACCTGACCCACGAAGAGCTGCCCGACGAGAAATACCACGACATCAGGCTCGACTACCGGCCGCCTCAGCCCGACGCCGCGAGCGTCGAGCAGATTGCCACGGCACTGGCAGACGCGTTGAACAACAACCGCAAAGTTGCCGTGCTCGCCGGTTTTGGCGCCGTCCGCAGCGGCGCCTACGCCGAAGTCAAACATTTCATCGAGCGCTTCCAGATCCCGCTGCTCACCACGCTGGACGGCAAGGGCATCGTCTCCGAGGCGCACCCGCTCTCCGTCGGGCTGTTCTGCGACAGCGGACACAGCAGTGCCTGGAAATCCTTCCTCGAGGCCGATGTGGTGCTGGCCGTGGGCAACGCGTTCAACCAGCACGCAACGTTCAATTATTACGAGGGCTTGTTCGACGGCAAGACCTTGATCCACATCAACATCTCCGCGACAGAAATCGACAAGGCATATAAGGCCGATTACGCACTCGTCTCCGATGCACGCCCGGCCATCGCCGCGATCCACGCGGCGCTGGACGTCAAAGTCGGCGAGGTTGCCCGGATCGGGGTCCTCGGACGCGACTGGGAGGCGCGGCGCATCCCGCACCTGACCGGCAAGATCCATCCCGGACAGCTCGCGCAATCGATAGGTCGGCATCTGCCGCCGCGCGGGATCCTCCTTGCTGATGCCGGCGCTCACCTGGCCTGGTTGGGCTATTACGTGGAATTGGAGGAAGGCCAGAACTTCCGCAAAGCCGGCGAATTCGGACCGATGGCCGGGCATGTCAACGGGGCGATCGGGCTCAAGCTCGCCAACCCCGACAGGACGGTGGTCGTGGGCTGCGGCGACGGGTGCTACCAACTGGCCGGCTTCGACCTCATGACCGCCGTCGAGCACAACATTCCGGTCATCTGGGTGATCTTCAACGACAGCGAATTCAAACTGATCAAGATCTATCAACTGGAAACCTACTTCGAGAGCGGCCTGGTCGAATTCCAGAATCCCGACTTCGCCGCGCACGCCCGCGCGTGCGGCGCCGACGGATACACCGTCGACAGTCTCGACAAGTTCGAAGACGCCTTCCGCGCGGCATTGTCTTCAGGGCGGCCGAGCGTGATCGACGCCCACATCACCCGCTGGGCCGTCCCGCATTACAGCCCTTCACCCAAGGGTGTCATCCACGGCATTGCCGAGACGATCGAAGAGAGGCTGCGAAACCGATGAACGAGGACACTATTCCCAAGCAACCCCAAGCCGCCGCGTGGCGGGAGCGCTACAGCGGCGGCAGCGCCGAGGCCGAGTACGAGGAATTCCAGCAACTCGCGCGAGGCGTCATGGAGGTGCAGGCGACCGTGCGCAAGCGCGTGAGCAACCACGGTGTGCCGCATGCGATCCAGCGCGCGTTCCACGCCAAGGCGACCCTGGCGGTCGACGACGTCGAGCTGCGCTTCCACGACAACTTGCCGGCCGACCTGTGGGCGGGATACGCGCAGCCCGGTGCGCGATACCGCGCGATCGTGCGCCTGTCCAACGCATCCGGCTGCGCCGCAGCCGATTTCGCGCCGGACTTGCGCGGAGCCGCGTTACGGATCTTCGTTGACGACAACACATCCATCGACCTGCTGGCCACGAACTTTCCGGTTTCGCACGCCCGCAACGCCCGCCAGTTCGTCGAGTTCGCGAAGGCCACCGCCGGCGGTTCGCGGATTGTCGGGCTGGCTCGGCTGACGGCCATGTTCGGAATCTTCGAAACCGTGCGCATGGTGCGCAACGTCGAAACCGCGCGTAAGCAGCCAGTGACAAGTGTTGCGACGCAAACATATTGGAGCCGCGGCGCGCTGACTTGGGGTCCGGAGCTTGCCGTGCGGTATCTGCTGCGCCCGTCGGCAGGCACGCCCCAGGGCCCGAAACCGTCCAAGACAGACCCCGATTACCTGTCGACGGAGGTGGCCCGCCGCCTGGCCGACGGGGATATCGACTTCGAGCTGTGCATCCAGCGCTACGTCAACGACAAGGTGACGCCGATCGAAGACACTGCCGTCGAATGGAAGGAAGAGTACTCACCAGCAGAGCCGGTCGCGACGCTGACCATCAAACGGACCGACGTGTGCTCCACCGACGCGCAGGACCGCGCGGCAGCCGTCGAACGGCTTGCGTTCAACCCGTGGAACACCACCGACGACTTCCGCCCGCTGGGCAACCTCAACCGCGCACGCAAGGGGGCCTACGACGCGAGCGCCGCACACCGCGCCCAAACGCGCTGGCTCACCGAACCGCCCACGCGCAACGTCGTGCTCGGCGCGCTGGCGCGGGCCGCGTTCCCGGTGATCAACCGCGTCATCCCGTGGTACCGACTGCCGGTACGCCTGGCAGTACTCAACCTCGATGCGTTTCGCGGCGTGCTGCGCGCGCAGAACCTCATCGACACCGAGCCGCACGAGGCACCGCCGCAGCCTCGCTCAGTGCCCGCACCGATCCCCGAGTGCGCGCGCACGGCGCGCACCCCCGACGGCAGTTACAACGATATGTCGGTGCCGCGGATGGGGGCGGTCGGCGCGACGTTCGGCCGGAATCTGAAGGCGGATTACCGCCCGGATCTTTTCAACGAGCCCAACCCTGTCGTGGTGAGCCAGAGGTTGCTGACGCGTGAACGGTTCTTGCCCGCAGGCTCTTTGAACATTATCGCGGCGGCATGGATCCAATTCCAGGTTCACGACTGGGTCAGTCACGCGCGCTGCCCGCTCGGCGAGCACGACGTGGAAGTACCACTGCCGCAAGGTATGACCTGGGAGAACACTCCCGGCGGCGAGCCCGAGACCAAGATGCGGATCGCCGGCAACAAGGCGCTGAGCGTCGCTCCCGACGGCACCGAGCGGCTATTCGCCGACGCGACGTCGCATTGGTGGGATGCTTCCGAGGTGTATGGGTCCGATCCGGTCAAAACGGCGTCGCTGCGGGAAGGGCCGAAGATCCGTCTCACCGACGACGGTTATCTGCCTGCCGATCTCAGCGGGATGGAAATCACCGGCTTCAACGAAAGCTGGTGGTTGGGCCTGGGCGCGTTGCACACCATGTTCGCCCGTGAACACAACGTGGTGTGCGACGAGCTGCGGACCCATTACCCGGCCTGGAGCGATGACCGAATCTTCAACACGGCACGGCTGATCGTCTCGGCGCTGATCGCCAAGATCCACACCGTCGAGTGGACACCCGCCATCCTGGCGACCGAGCCGATCGACATGGCCCTGCACGCCAATTGGAACGGCCCGCCCAGCGACTGGCTCACCAAACTGGGCATCTGGCTGATGGATGTTCATGCCAGCGTGGGCATTCCGTTGACCACGCCGGATCACCACACCGCGCCGTATTCGCTCACCGAGGATTTCGTCACCGTTTATCGGATGCATCCACTGATCCCGGACGACTACCGGTTTGCCGATTACCAGACCGGCGAGATAGTGCAGACCCGCGAATTCGGCGAGATCATCGGGGCTCAAGCCGACAAGGAGCTGCGCTCTCTAGGGCTGGCCAACACCCTGTACTCGTTCGGCACCGCGCATCCGGGCGCGATCACACTGAACAACTATCCGCGGGCGTTGCAAAGTTTTGTGCGGGACGGTGAACGCATCGA
>NZ_JAOPWB010000073.1 GCF_025965855.1 Mycobacterium sp.
GACCCAGAAGTCGCGGAAGACGACCCGTCGAAGGGTCCGGGCCTGATCGAGCGGATGATCACGCGAAAGCTGCGCACCCCTCGCCCCTCCTTCCGCACCCAAGAGAGCAACTCCACGTATCGGCTGCCGCTCAAATCCGACGCGCGGATCAGCGGGGTCGCGGCATACCAGCTGGGACTCACGGTCGACGGGCACGAGGTGCTCAGGGACATCTCGTTCACGGCGGGTCTGGGAACACTGACCGCGATTGTGGGACCGTCCGCGGCGCGCAACTCAGCGCTGCTCGAACTACTAGCCGGCACAAGGGAACCCAGCTCCGGCCGAGTCACCGTCGACGGCCACGACGTGCACGCCGAGCCCGAGTCCATGCGCACCCGCATCGGGATAGTGCGCCGCGACGAGTGCCTTCACCCGCGGCTCACCGTCGAACAGGCCTTGGGGTACGCCGCCGAACTGCGCCTGCCGCCCGACACCGCACCCGAGCACCGCCACCGGGTGGTGGAGCAGGTTCTCGAGGAGCTCGAGCTGACGCCCCACCGGGCGACGCGGATCAGAAAACTCTCGCCCGAGCTGCGCCGGTGTGCGTCCCTGGCGGTCGAACTGATCACCAGACCGACGCTGCTCGTGGTCGACGACCCGGGCGCCGGGCTGGATGCGGCACAGCAGGACCGCGTGATGGCGATCCTGCGTCGCCAGGCCGACATCGGCTGTGTCGTGGTGGTCGCGTTGTCCTCGCAAACATCGCTGAGCAACCTCAACATCTGCGACCAGGTGGTGGTGCTCACCGGGCGGGGCGCCATGGCTTTCGTCGGGACCCCCCTGCAGGTCGAGTCGGCGATGGGCACCACCGACTGGGCCAAGGTCCTCGAACAGGTCGGCGCCGATCCCGACGGCGCGCACCGCGCATTCCGGGCCCGGCAACAAGCGTTGACCGCGCCCACGCCGCCCGAGGTCGCCGCGCCGTGGCCGCTCCCCGCCCAGCTCGCCACGAGGCGGCAGCTCCGGTTGCTCGCCCGTCGCCAGCTCCGCGTGCTCTTCGCCGACCACATCTACTTCTTGTTCTTGGCGATCCTGCCCTTCCTGTTGGCGGCGCTGACCCTGCTGATCCCCGGCGATTCCGGCCTGGAACGGCCCAACCTGAGCAGTTCCAACCCCCATGAAGCCATCGAAATCCTGGCCGCGCTCAACATCGCCGCGGTGATCGTGGGGACCGCCCTGACCATCCGCGCGCTGGTCGACGAGCGTCGCGTCTTCCGGCGCGAGCAGGCCATCGGGCTGTCGACGCCGGCCTACCTCGCCGTCAAGATCATCGTCCTCGGCCTGGCCGCGCTCATCCTGACGGCGATCGTGTTAGCGATCGTCGTCCTCGTGAAAGGCGGGCCGGTGCACGGCGCCGTCTTGTTGGGCGACGCGACGGTCGAGCTCTATGTGAGCGTGGCCGCCACGGCTCTCGTGTCGGCAGTCGTCGGGCTGGCGCTCTCGGCGACGGGGAACCGGCTGCGCGAGGTGCTGCCGTGGCTCGTGGTGGTGATCCTGGTCTCGCTGCTGTTCAACGGGAGCCTGGTGCAGCTGGTGGGCAAGTGGGGCTTCCAGCAGATTTCCTGGTTCGTCCCGGCCCAGTGGGGCTTCGCGGCGTCGGCGTCCACCGTCGATCTGCGCAGGGTCGACGCGCTGGCCGCCGACGCTGAAATGTGGACCCACTATTCGGGTTGGTGGGTATTCGACATGGTGATGCTTTTGGCCTTTGGCGCAGTAGCGGCCGGCTTCGCCCTGTACCGGCTGCGGCCACCCAAACGGCCAACACCACGAACCGGATGACCTGGCTGGGTGAGCGCCGAGCGTGCGTTCAGCGCGAAAATCCGGACCGGAACTCGCCGCTGGTGCACGTTGGGCGATTGGCGTCGCGTTGTAAAGCCTGTTTCAAGGCCTGAGCGGCGGGTTACCGTCCCTTCATGGCGCCCGACACGACAAGCACTGCCGAACACCTGCGCAACACCTTGGACGGGCGGTGGCGCGACGTGAAGAACCGGATGCGGGCCACGATGACCGAGGAGCTGTTTCGCCCCCATTACACGCCGAACACCGTGATCGCCCGCACCAAGGTGGCCGAACAAATGCGGATCATGGCCGCCTTCGGGGTCGCCGCCGACAACTTCCGCAAGGAGCATGGCGGCACCGGCGACGTGGGTGCGGCGATCACGATGATCGAGATGCTCGCGATGTCGGACCTGTCGCTGATGGTGAAGGCCGGAGTTCAATGGGGGCTGTTCGGCAGTGCCATCGAGAACCTGGGCACCGAGCGCCACCACGAGGCATACGTGAAGAAGACCATCAGCCTCGAATTGCGCGGCTGTTTCGCCATGACCGAGACGGGCCACGGCAGCGACGTCCAGTCGGTGGAGACCACCGCGACCTACGACGCCGGCACCGAAGAATTCGTCATCGACTCCCCCACCCCGACGGCCCGCAAGGACTACATCGGTGGCGCCGCCCAAACGGCCACCATGGCAGCGGTTTTCGCGCAACTGATCACCACCGAAGACGGCGAGCCGGTCAACCACGGCGTGCACTGCATACTGGTCCCGATCCGCGACGCCGACGGCAACGACCTGCCCGGGGTCACGACGTCGGACTGCGAGTACAAGGGCGGCCTGCCCGGAGTCGACAACGGCCGCATCGTGTTCGACCACGTCCGCGTCCCGCGGGTGAACCTGCTGAACAAGTACGGCGACGTCGCACCGGACGGCACCTACAGCTCCCCGATCGACAACCCCAACCGCCGGTTCTTCACCATGCTGGGCACACTGGTTCGCGGCCGGATCACCGTGGGCGGCAGCGCGGGCGCCGCCGCGCGCGTCGCGCTGGACATCGCCACTCGATATGCGTTGCAGCGCAGGCAATTCAGTGCCCCGGGCGAGGACACCGAGGTGCTGATCATGGACTACCTGGTCCATCAGCGCCGGCTGTTTCCGTTGATCGCGAGGTCATACGCGCTGCAGTTCGGGCAGAACGAACTGGTCGGCAAATGCCACGACGTCCAGACCGCGGACTCCCCCGACGCCGACGAGCAGCGCGAGCTGGAAGCGCGCGCCGCCGGGCTGAAGGCGGCCAATACGTGGCACGCGTCCCGAGCCATTCAGGAGGCCCGCGAGGCGTGCGGCGGCGCGGGCTATATGGCCGAGAACCGGCTGATCGGGCTGCGGGGCGACACCGACGTGTTCACCACGTTCGAGGGCGACAACCACGTGCTGACCCAATTGGTGGCCAAGGAGCTGCTGACGGCCTATGCCGATGACATCCGCAGCATGAGCCCGGTCGAATGGGTGCGCTTCGCGGCCAACACGGTCGGTGAGCGGGTGAGGAAACGCACTGCGGCCGAGGCGATCATGCAGACGATCATCGACGCCCGCCAAGACAGCGAGGAGGAAGGCAGCCTGTTCAACCGCGGCACCCAGGTCACGATGTTCGAGGAGCGCGAGGACTATCTGCTGTCTTCGGTGGCGCGCCGACTGCAAGGCAAGTCCAAGGAGATGTCGGAATTCGACGCGTTCAACGCCGTGCAGGATCACGTGCTGCACGCGGCGGGCGCGCACATCGACCGGATAGTGCTGGAAGCGTTCGTCGCCGGGATCGACTCCTGCGAGGACGAGGACGCCCGCGCGCTGCTCGAACTGGTCTGCGACTTGTACGCGTTGTCGGTGATCGAGGATGACAAGGCCTGGTACATCGAGCATGGCTACCTGTCGACCGGGCGAGCCAAGGCAGTCACCCGCGGCATCAACGATCGATGCCGCAAGCTGCGCCCGTATGCCGAGACGCTGGTCGACGGATTCGGCATCCCGGAGCCGCTGCGGTACGCCGAGATGCTGCACCCGGAGAACCTGCCGGACTGAACCTCCGAAAGCGGTTGTGCGCCAACGCTACTGATGCGGAATCCTGCCGAGCGCTTGCAGCTTGCCGTCCGATCCGATCTGGAACTTCACCGTGCCGATTCCGGTGGGACAGCAGGGTTCGTCCTTGCCGACCTGCCATTGGTACTGAACGGTGATCGTGTCATCGGACGGCGGCAGCACGGTTATGTACGGCTTCGGGTTCGGCGTGGGCGTGCCCAGCGGAGTGTTGTGATCGAAGAACAGCAGCTGCTGCGGCGTCGATTCGCTGGCGATGGTCGGGATGATCTGCACCCAATACAAACGGCACTTCTTGGTGTGCCCCCGCGCGATTTCGACCCAGCTCGAGCCCGGCACCTCGACCGGGACCGCGGTGATGGCCTGCCGCACCGTGTCGGCCGTCGGTCCGTCGGAGTCCTTGCACGCATCGGCCCGCGATGCCGGCGGTGTCGTTGCATTCCCCCCGCAAGCCGACACCAACAAAGTCAGCAGAATCACAAACGGGCGGCGCACATTGTGAGCTTAACGAAAACTGTGAATGTCCCATTTGTTTCGTCGGAACCCCCCTTCTGAGCGGCAAATCGCCGGGGTCCGCGGGTAATCTGAGCGACGTCGCAGATCGGTGCTGACCTGCGGTTACGCGGTCGGTCGCGGGTTTTCCCGACACTTCACACATCGGTCGGATCCGGTGACACGAAGCCGTAAAACGGCGGAAACATCGGATCCCCGATGCCGAAACATCCTTGCCGCACTATTCAGCGCAGTAGGCCCTTGCGCGCTCGAGGGGAGGAAGTAGGCGTGGCCAAAGAGCCCCATGGCGCCCGCGCGGACGCTGTGAACAGCATGTGCACCTACTGCGGTGTCGGCTGCGGCATGGTGTTGCAAGTCACAACGGATCCGCCGAGCGGCCGTCGTCACATTACGAAAGCTGTTGGAAGCAAAAGCCACCCGGCCAACTTCGGCCGGCTGTGCACCAAGGGCGCGACCACGGCCGACCTGCTCGCCGCGCCGGGCCGGATGGAATCGGCGCACGTGCGAGCCGACCGCGGCGAGCCCCTCGAGCCGATCGACATGGACAGCGCGATCACTCGGTGCGCGAAGCGGCTACGGGCGATCATCGACCAGCACGGCCCCGACTCCTTCGCCATGTACGTGTCGGGCCAGATGTCCATCGAGGC
>NZ_JAOPWB010000079.1 GCF_025965855.1 Mycobacterium sp.
GAAGGACCGCCTGCTGATCGTCACGCTGGCCGACGTGGCCAGCCGGGTGGAGATCGTCACCCCGGGCGAGTGGCGCCGGGAGCCGGTCGCGGGCATTCCGGCCGCGACCAACACCGTCGTCGTCGCGGCCGACGACACCGGCGACGAGTTCTTCCTCGATTCCAGCGGATTCGTCACGCCCTCCCGCCTGATGCGCGGCGCCGGCGACTCGCGACTCGACCCGATCAAATCCGCTCCGGCGTTCTTCGACGCCGAAAAGCTGTCCGTCTCACAGCATTTCGTGGGATCGAAGGATGGGACGTCGATCCCGTACTTCGTCGTGCGCCGCAGCGATGCCAACGACCCCGGCCCCACCCTGCTGAGCGGGTACGGCGGATTCGAAACGGCCAACACGCCCGCTTACAGCGGCGTGCTGGGCCGGCTGTGGCTGGACCGCGGGGGCACCTATGTGTTGGCCAACATCCGCGGCGGCGGCGAGTACGGGCCCGGCTGGCACACCCAGGCGATGCGCGAGGACCGGCACAAGGTCGCCGAGGACTTCGCCGCGGTGGCAACCGATTTGGTGGACCGGGGAATCACGACGGTCGGGCAGCTGGGCGCCCGGGGCGGCAGCAACGGCGGACTGCTGATGGGCATCATGCTGACCCAGTACCCGGAGAAGTTCGGCGCGCTGGTCTGCGACGTGCCGCTGCTGGACATGAAGCGCTACCACCTGCTGCTGGCCGGGGCCTCGTGGATGGCGGAGTACGGCGATCCGGACGACCCGGATGACTGGGGATTCATCTCCGAATACTCGCCATACCAGAACATTTCGGTGGATCGCAAGTACCCGCCGGTGCTGCTGACGACGTCCACCCGCGACGACCGGGTGCATCCGGGCCACGCCCGCAAGATGACGGCCGCCCTCGAGGCCGCCGGGCACGAGGTCTGGTACTACGAGAACATCGAGGGCGGGCACGCCGGCGCGGCCGACAATGAACAGGTCGCGTTCAAGTCGGCGCTCAGCTTCTCGTTCCTGTGGCGGATGCTGGCCTCCTGACGCCGGCCGGCATCAAGGGGCAGGGAACCGGGCGCGCGTCTCCCGCCACTTGTCCATGCCGCAGGGCACGGCGTCGCGGGTGTCGTACAGGATCAAGCCGTTAAGCTCGATGGTGATGTAGCGGATGTTGTCGAGGAAGGCGTGGATCATGAGAGCACTGAGGTTCATCGGCTTGGCGACATTGACGGCGGTCGCTCCAATCGCGGTCCTCATCGGAAGTGGCCCGGCGCACGCCGATACCGATCTTGGTAAAGCATGCTCGCCGGAAGGCGCGAAAGTATGGGGGAACCCCGGCCCGATCTACTGCGAGCGCCAGGCGGATGGGCAACTGCAATGGGTGTCCATTCCTGTCTCAGCAATGTGCGTGGCGTTCTGCGTGAATCACCCCTAGGGGCGATCGGGCATTGCGGGTAATTGGCTGCGCCGCAGGGGTTTACGGTCTTCACATGCCCGTCGCGGTCGAGAGGGCCCAAGCCACCCGGGCAAGCCGTCACACGTAATGCGCGGCTCGCGCAGCGAACCCGCCATGTCGCGCAGACGACGGACGACGGGCGGGCCGCTAGGAGCCAGCGGTCAGATCCTCGCGCCGTTTCCGACGATCGATCATCCAGGCGACAAGGCCCACTGCTATCGCGAGCCCCCCATACCTCAACGCCGGGGGCCACCAGGGTTCGGAGGGTTGGGTGGGCTCCTTGAGAGCGGTCAGCGCCACCAAGAAGCTGCCATTGTCCGTCGGCCCGGCACCCGGTAGCGACTGGGTCCTGGTAACCCTGATCTTGGCGAGGCCGCCGGGATCGTTCACCTCACCCCAGGCCAAGGTGGAGTCGTCGAGCAGGAAGGTGTCCTGGCTGCCCGCGGGTTGGCTATCGTCGTGGCCCAGCACCTCCACTTGGCCGACTTCGACGGTCTGGTTATCAGCGGCGACATAGGCGGAGACGTCTTGGTACACCTCCGGGGGCGCCGGCGGGGTGTAGCTCGGCGGCGGCGGGCCGTCCGAACCCGCCGGCGGTATCGAGGCCCCGCCGTAGAAGCTGCCCGCCGCGACATGACTGTAGCCGACCGCGGTGAACGGGAACAGGCCAACGGTGGCGACATCGAGCACGATCCGACCACCGGCTGGCACGAACGCCTCCCGATAGGCGCCGTTGTAGAAGTAGCGGAAGGTCATGGCCTCACCGAGCGGGTTGTACAGGGCCGGGCGGTGGTTGTCGTCGTAGTCGATGTAGTCCCAATGTCGGGGGCGCACCAGTTCCTGGTTGTCGACCTTTACCAGGTCAACGTTGCCACTATGGGCGTCGACCGCATTCTGCACCTGGTGATCGAAGTCGTACACCTGGCTCGGCGGCTCCAGTGGGCTGGCGGGGTCAATCCGCGTCGCCGGTGCGGCCTTGGCATCCGCGACCGCGTGCGGTGGCGCATCCAGACCCTTCGGCGGTGTCACCACCGAAGCGTTCATTGGCACCCCGGGGCCCGCCGGATTGAGCTTCGGGGTCTGCACGGCAACCGTGCTCGGGGGCAGGGGATTTGGCGGAACGACCTGTGGCGTGCGCACCGGCGGCGCGGGCTCCAGCGGCGCGGGCTCCAGCGGAGCCGGCTCCGGCGGAGCCGACACCGTCACCCTGCTCGGGGGCGGCTGGGCGGGTCGGGGCGGCGCGGCGTTGTAGCACACGTTCGCAGTGTGATATGCCTCCACGTAAGCCAGACAGTTCTGGCAGGACACGGGATTTGCCCCATCGCCGGCACATGGAGCCGCTTGTGCCACACCGGATTTGGTGGCTACCACCGAGAACGGGGCGAGCGCTATCGCAGCGGCCGCCGCCGCGATGACCTTGCCCATTCCGCCCTGGCCGATCAGCCCCGGCAGCCGGTAACGCTCGAACGCCACCCCGCGCACTGGCAGACCTTCCTACACCCCACCTGTTTGGCCATGCTAGCGACCCACCGGCTGAAGGACGAGTTTTGCGAGGGATAGGTATTCACCGAACGCCTCGTCGGCGGCCTGGCACTTCTCGACGGCCGCCGGGAAAGAACCGCTTCCACGCCGACTCGGGTCGGCGGGGCCCAGAACTTTCCTTGCCTTTCCTTGCCTTTCCTTGCCGGCCTCTGGCCCGGCCATAGGATCGTCGACGTGGCAGCGACCGAACGTATCGAACTCACCTTGCTGGCAACCGGGTTGATCTTCATCGTGGCCGGGGCGGCGCAGGCACGCTACCGCTTCATCGCCGACCGGCGTCCGGGTCGACGGTTCTACTGGGCCACCTCGATCATCGGCATCGTCTCTTTCGCAGCCGGGGTGGGCAGAATCTGGCCCAACGCCGTCGCCGTGGCAGCCATCTTTTCGGCGGTCGTTGTCTTCTCGGCCTACCTGACGACGCCCTATCTCAAGATTGGCAACCGAATCTATGCCTCGTCGCCCGAAAACCGTCAGCCCGACCCCTAAATTTGGGTCATGCGCAGACCCGACTTCGAAACCTTGCTGTACACGACTGCCGGCCCGGTCGCCACCATCACGCTGAACCGCCCGGAGCGCCTCAACACCATCGTCCCGCCCATGCCCGACGAGATCGAGGCCGCCATCGGGCTGGCCGAGCGGGACCAGGACATCAAGGTCATCGTGCTGCGCGGCGCCGGTCGCGCCTTCTGCGCGGGCTACGACTTCGGCGGCGGCTTCCAGCACTGGGGCGAGGGCATGATGACCGACGGCAAGTGGGACCCCGGCAAGGACTTCGCCATGATTACCGCGCGCGAGACCGGGCCGACGCAGAAGTTCATGGCCATCTGGCGCGCATCCAAACCGGTGATCGCGCAGGTACACGGCTGGTGCGTGGGCGGGGGCAGCGACTACGCGCTGTGCGCCGACATCGTCATCGCCAGCGAGGACGCCGTGATCGGCACCCCCTACAGCCGGATGTGGGGGGCCTACCTGACCGGCATGTGGCTCTACCGGCTGAGCCTGGCCAAGGTGAAGTGGCACTCGCTGACCGGCAGACCGCTCACCGGCGCCCAGGCCGCCGGGGTCGAGCTGATCAACGAGGCGGTGCCGTTCGAGCGTTTGGAGGCCCGCGTCGCCGAGATCGCGGCGGAGCTGGCGCGGATCCCGTTGTCGCAGTTGCGCGCGCAGAAGCTGATCGTCAACCAGGCCTACGAGAACATGGGCCTGGCCTCGACGCAGATGCTCGGCGGGATCCTCGACGGCCTGATGCGCAACACCCCCGAAGCGCTGGACTTCATCGAGACGGCCCAGGCACAGGGCGTGCGCGCGGTGATCGAGCGCCGCGATGGCCCGTTCGGCGATTACAGCCAGGCCCCGCCGGAGCTGCGGCCGGATCCCAGTCACGTCATCGTGCCTGATCGCAATGGATAGTGAGATGGACTACGAATATGCCCCCGGCCCCCCACCGGGACCCTGAAAGTGCTACGGTAACGACTATGTCTCGGCTGAGTTCCGGCCTGCGTGCAGGCGTCGTTTTTCTTGCTTTCCTGGTAGCCCTGGGCATCGCGGCTGCGACCTTCCCGAAGACGGCGGTGGCCGATTCCACGGAAGACTTCCCGATCCCCCGCAGGCAGATCGCGACCACCTGCGACGCCGAGCAGTACTTGGCGGCCGTCAGGGATACCAGCCCGGTGTACTACCAGCGGTACATGATCGACTTCAACAACCACGCCAACCTTCAGCAGGCAACGATAGACAAGGCGCACTGGTTCTACTCGCTGTCACCGGAGGACCGCAGAAATTATTCCGAAAACTTCTACAATGGCGATCCACTAACGTTCGCCTGGGTCAACCACATGAAGATCTTCTTCAACAACAAGGGCGTCGTCGCCAAGGCCACCGATGTGTGCAACCAGTACCCACCCGGCGACATGTCGGTGTGGAACTGGTCCTAGATCCACCCTGGCCTTTATTCGCCCGCCGGTTTAAGATCTGCGACTGTCGGGAATCATTTATTTCCCCGGTTTAAGGGGACAAATCAATAGTTCTTGACTGGTATTCCGCGCACGCGGCAACTCCAGTCCGCTCGACCACCGTTACAGGACTTACATCATGCTCATGCCGGGATGCTGCGGCCCAGTGGGGACGCGATGAGCGCGGTAGACCCCCAGTCAGACGCGCTGGCAACGCTCGACTGGCAGGAGATCACGTGCCAATCCGATGCCGGCTGCACCAACCGGGCAACGCACATCGTGTACCGGCACGCCGTGGACCAATGCAATCGGCCGAACCTCGACCCGTCCGGCAACATCGTCGAGATCCTGTGCATCGGTTGCTTGCGCCGGCTCAAGGCCCAGGTCTTGCAGCAGGTCGATCGAATCAACCGCTGCCCGGGCGGCTACTGCCTGACATGTGGGGCGCCGGTGCACAAGCTGAGTGACGTCATGCGCAAGATGGTGCAGCTGCGCACCTACGCCTGACCCCCCATCAGTAGTGCGCGCTCGTCCGGAACCGATCGGTGTCGGCGTCAGCCCTTTCACCATTCTGTCCGGGCGCCGTATCCCTCGGCAGTAGCAGGGCGCGAACCAGCGGACGGGGCCCGTACGCGCGCAGCAGCTGGCTGGCCGGGCGCGTCCGCACCTGCGTCGGCCACCAGAACCACCGGCCCATCAGCGCGGCGACGGACGGCATCATGAACGAGCGCACGATCAACGTGTCGAACAACAGGCCGAGGGCGATGGTGGTACCGACCTGGCCCATGACCTTCAGATCACTGGCGACGAAGGACGCCATCGTTGCGGCGAACACCAGGCCCGCGGATGTCACCACGGCGCCGGTGCCGGCCATCGAGCGGATGATCCCGGTCTTTATGCCCGCGGGGATTTCCTCTTTGAAGCGCGAAACCAACAGCAGGTTGTAGTCGGATCCCACCGCCAGCAGCAGGATGACCGACATCGCGAGCACCATCCAGTGCAATTCGAAGCCCATGATGTCCTGCCACACCAGCACGGAGAGCCCGAACGAGGCGCCCAGTGAGATCAGCACCGTGCCCACGATGGTGACCGCGGCGACCAGGCTTCGGGTGATGATCAGCATGATGATCAAAATGAGGCAGGCCGCGGATATTCCGGCGATCATGAGGTCGTACTTGGACCCGTCGCGCATGTCCTTGTAGACCGCGGCCGTGCCGCCGAGCCAGATCTTGGCGCCCTCCAGCGGCGTCCCCTTGATGGCTTCCTTAGCCGCGTTCTTGATCGGCTCGACGTGCGAAATGCCTTCCGGCGTAGCGGGATCGCCGTCGTGAGAGATGATGAATCGGGCCGCGTGGCCGTCCGGGGACAGGAACATCTTCAGGCCCCGCTTGAAATCGGGGTTGTCGAAGACCTCCGGCGGTATGTAGAAGGAGTCGTCGTTCTTGGCGGCGTCGAACGCCTGACCCATCGCGGTCGAGTTCTGGCTCATCACGTCCATCTGGTCATACAGCGACGACATCGAGCTGTGCATGGTCAGCATCATCTGCTTCATGGTCGTCATGGTCGCGATCATCGGCGGCATCTGGGCCAGCATCTGCGGCAGCAAGGCATCCAGCTGGGATATGTCGTTTGTCGGGTAACCGAACTTTTCGACGATCTGATCCAGGCCGTCGAGCGCGTCGAAGATGGACCGGAAAGCCCAGCAGATCGGGACGTCGAAGCAGTGCCTCTCCCACCAGAACAAGCTGCGAATCGGCCGGAAGAAATCATCGAAATCAGCGATATGATCGCGCAATTCGCTTGTGACATCAAGCATTTCATGCGTGAGGCCGTCCATGTGGTGCGTGACGGCGGCCATCTGCGCCGTGATGTTGTACATCCGCTGCATCGTGTCGATGGACTGCTGCATGGCATCGGCCTGCTGGAGCATGTCCGCCATGCGTTGATGCATGTACTGCTGGTTCTCGACCTGCGTCGTGTTCTGCATGCTGATCTGGAACGGGATCGAGGTGTGCTCGATCGGCGCTCCCAACGGCCTGGTTATCGCCTGCACCCGCGCGATGCCCGGGACGTGGAAGACGCCCCTGGCGATCCGGTCCAGCACCAACATGCCGGCGGGGTTGCGCATGTCGTGGTCGGTCTCGACCAGCAGCAATTCGGGATTCATCCGGGCGTTGGGAAATGCCGCTCCGCGGCGTCGTACCCGATATTCGCCTTGGTGTATCCCGGCAGATACTTGCGGTTGTCGTAATTCGTCTTGTACCCGGGCAGCGCGAGCAAGCCGATCAGGGCGATGGCGATCGACACGGCCAGAATCGGGCCGGGCCACCGCACGATCGCGGTGCCGACCCGGCGCCAACCCCTGGTCCTCATCTTGCGTTTGGGGTCGAACAGGCCGAAGCGGCTCCCCACCGTCAGCACGGCCGGGCCGAGCGTGAGCGCCGCGCAGACGGCGACGAGCATCCCGACCGCGCAGGGCAGGCCGAGCGTCTGGAAATACGGAAGCCGGGTGAAGCTGAGGCAATACATCGCGCCCGCGATGGTCAGGCCGGAGCCCAACACCACGTGCGCGGTCCCGTGGAACATGGTGTAGAACGCCTGGTCGCGGTCCTCTCCCAGCGAACGTGCCTCTTGATATCGGCCGAGGACGAAGATCGCATAGTCCGTGCCGGCGGCGATCGCCATCAACACCAACAGATTCACCGCGAAGGTGGAAAGGCCAATGATGTTGTTGTAGGCCAGGAAAGCGACGACCTGCCGGGACGCGAACAGCTCGAATACCACCATCAGCAGCGTGATGAACACCGTGACGATCGAGCGGTAGACCCACAGCAGCATCACGATGATGACGATGAAGGTGAGGATCGTGACCTTGATGACTCCCTTTTCACCGGCTGACGACTGGTCGGCGGTCAGCGCCGCCGCGCCGGTGACGTAGGCCTTGACCCCGGGCGGTGGCGGCGAGCTGTCCACGGCTTGGCGGACCGCCCGGACGGATTCGTTCGCCTTGCTCTCGCCCTGGTTACCGACGAGATAGACCTGCACATAGGCCGCCTTGCCGTCGTTGCTCTGCGCGCCGGCGGCCGTCAGCGGATCTCCCCAGAAGTCCTGGACGTGCTCGACGTGCTTCTTGTCCGCCTCGAGCTTCTTGATGAGCTGGTCGTAATAGTGGTGGGCGTCGTCGCCGAGCGGCTTGTCGCCCTCCAGGACGATCATGATGGCGCTGTCGGAGTTGAATTCGTTGAACACCTGGCCGACGCGCTTCATCGCCTGCATCGACGCCGCCTCTTTCGGGCTCATCGACACCGTGTGTTCCTTGCCGACGATGTCCAGCGAGGGCACGAACACGCTGAGGGCGACGACGAGCCCTATCCAGCCCAGGATGATCAGCGGCGCGAACTTGTGCACCGTGCGCGCGAAAACGGGCATGTGCGGGAGCCCTGCGGCCTGGTTATTCGCGGTCATGCGGACTTCACTATGCAGAAGGTCTGGGCATTCACTCCGTTGACGGACCTTTCGTCCTTGACCACGTCGTTCACGATGATCCTGCAGCCAATCTCGTCACTGGTGCTTTGCGCGACGACGTTGACGCTCACCGACGGAAGGGTCGTGATTACCGAAAGCGTCCACGGCAGCGGCACGTTGCTGACTTTCTGGGGCTGGGCATTGATGTCCAGGTAATTGATATTCGCCATCGTCCCCGGAGCGCCGAAGACCTCGTAGACGACGTGCTTGGGATTGAACGGCTTGATGTCATCGGCCATGCCGCTGGTGATCGGGCGATTGTCGTGACTGCCGAAGATGCTCCGCAGCCGCATCACGCAGAATCCCGCGACCGCGACGACCGCCACGATGACCAGTGCTATCCACACTTTCTTCACCGCATCGGCCACAGGAGTCTTTGCCACCCAATTACCTTCCGCTAACCCGCTTGCCCGCGACCAACAGACCGTTTGCTTTGGTGCGCTAAGTACGTTAACCGCATCGCATCACCGGCGCGTTATTGACCGATTCGACATCGGGCCCTTCGTTTGGCACACACCAATCCCCTTTCGGCTCATTGCGATTCGGAGACGAGGCCGATGCACGTTGCCGTGAGTACTCGGGTGAGGGCGGACGCGAAATCGATGTTCCACTCGGGCACCAGCACCTCCGACTCCTCGGCATAGGCGTCGGCGAGCCGCTCCGGCGGGTTCGCGATGTGCCAGAAAGCCGAGGCCAGGGAGTACGCGGCGATCAACGTGTCAAAGGCGCCGGACCGGCCAAGGACGGGCAATGCACGCTCGATCGCGTCGGCGAGCGCGACCGCCACGGCGGCAATGGTCCGCCGGATCTCGACGACGCGCTCGATCTCCACCTCGTGCTCGAGGTGCAGGTGCAGGTTGGCGAGCAGGTCACAAAACAGCGGGTCGGCCGCCAGGCCGTTGGCCAGCGTCTCGGCCACCCGCGCCGGGGACATCGGACCGGGCTCGCCGAGTTGCTCGCACACCGCATTCGACCAGCGCACCCAGCCTTCGGCGGCGAGGTGCAGCAGGACCTCCTTGTGAGAGGTGAAGTAACGCCGCACCGCGGAGTAGTGGATTCCGGCGCGACCGGCGACGGCGGTCAAGGTGACCGACGCGACGCCCGTCTCGAGCGCTAGTGACCGCGCGGCTTCGACGAGCGCCGCCGCACGCTGGCGCTTGTTTTCCTCCGTGCGGGCGCGCTGGAAGGCGAGTTGCGCCATCGGCAGAGGATAACGCACGTGGTGTGATTTGTATAACGCACGCCGTGTGATTTGTGCCAGGTCACAGCTCTGGTCGTAATTTTCCGGTTACGCACGTGATATGCGTTACACTCCAGGGCGCGAGGGGAAGGAGTCAACGGTCCCGGACAGACAAACCAGCCGTGATTTACTTAGGTAAGCCTTGGCTGTTCTCCCACCAGGGATCGGCGGACGGGCGCAGCGCGGCGATCCGTAGTTGACCACGTTCGGCGGCGACGGACCGAACGCACAATCACCGACCGCTGAAAGGGATTCCAATTTTCAAGGTGCTGTCCCGAACGTGGATTCCACTCGTCGTCGTGGCGGTGGTGATGGTCGGTGGCTTCATCGTGTACCGGGTCCACGGCTACTTCGGCTCGGAAAAGCGCGAATCGTATGCCGACAGCAACCTGCAGAATCCCAAGCCGTTCAACCCAAAACGAATTGTCTACGAGGTCTTCGGGCCGCCCGGAACGGTCGCCGACATCAGCTATTTCGACGTCAACGCGGACCCGCAACGCGTCGACGCCGCACCATTGCCCTGGTCGCTCCGCATCACCACCGACAAGGCGGCCGTGATGGGAAACCTGATGGCGCGGGGCAGCGGCGATAGCGTCGGCTGCCGCATCACGGTGGACGATGTGGTGAAGGCCGAAAGAACTTCCAACGAGGTCCACGCCTACACCTTCTGCGTGGTGAAGTCCGCGTGACGACACGATTCGCGAACCTTGCGGGCACCCACGCCGAAAGGCCGTTGCTCGCGAGGACGATCCACCGCCTTTCAGTGCCGATCATCCTGTTCTGGGTGGGGATGGCCGTCGTCTTCAGCCTGCTCGTCCCGTCGCTGGAAGTGGTCGGGCAGGAGCGGTCGGTGTCGCTGAGCCCCACGGACGCGCCGTCGTTCCAGGCGATGAAGCACATCGGCCACGCCTTCAACGAAGGCGAGACCGACAGCTCGGCGATGATCGTGCTGGAGGGCAACCAGCCCCTCGGCGACGACGCCCACAAGTACTACGACGCGATGATTCGCAAGTTGCGCGAGGACAGGGCGCACGTGCTGAGCGTCCAGGATTTCTGGGGTGACCCCCTCACGGCGGCGGGCGCGCAAAGCAACGACGGCAAGGCCGCAACCGTCCAGGTGAATCTCGCGGGCAATCAGGGCGAGCCGCTGGCCAACGAATCCGTCCAGGCCGTCCGCAAACTCGTGAACAGCGTGCCCCCGCCGCCCGGCGTCAAGGCTTACGTCACCGGGGTGGCGGCGCTCGCCGCGGATCTGCACCACAGCGGCGACAAATCCACGGTCCGGATCACGCTGACGACGGTCACGGTGATTCTGATCATGTTGCTGTTCGTCTACCGGTCAATCATCACCGTGGTTCTTCTGCTGGTCACGGTCGGTTTCGAGTTGACGGCGGCGCGGGGAGCAGTCGCGGTGATCGGCCACTTCGGATGGATAGGGCTTTCCACCTTCGCGGTATCCCTCCTGACCTCGCTGGCGATCGCGGCCGGCACGGACTACGGCATCTTCATCATCGGGCGGTACCAGGAGGCCCGGCAAGCCGGCGAGGACAGGGAGACGGCCTTCTACACGATGTACCGCGGGACGGCCCACGTCATCCTGGGCTCCGGTTTGACGATCGCCGGGGCGACGTTCTGCCTCAGCTTCGCGCGGATGCCGTACTTTCAAACGCTCGGTATCCCGTGCGCGGTGGGCATGCTCGTCGCCGTGGCGGTCGCGCTGACGCTGGGTCCGGCGGTCCTTACCGTCGGCAGCCGGTTCGGCCTGTTCGACCCCAAGCGCAAGCTCGCGGTCCGCGGCTGGCGGCGGGTCGGTACCGCGGTGGTTCGCTGGCCGCTGCCGATTCTGGCCGTCACGTGCGCCGTCGCCCTGGTCGGCCTGCTCACCCTGCCCGGATACAAGGCCAACTACAACGACCGGGAGTATCTGCCCGGCTCCATCCCCGCCAATGAGGGCCTGATGGCCGCGGATCGCCACTTCTCCCAGGCCCGGATGAAGCCCGAGATCCTGATGATCGAGTCGAACCACGACATGCGCGATCCGGCCGACTTTTTGGTCCTGGACAGGCTGGCCAAGGGCATCTTCCGGGTCCCGGGCATCTCCCGTGTCCAGACGATAACCCGGCCCGACGGTACGACCATGGACCACACGTCGATTCCGTTCCAGATGAGCATGCAGAACGCCGGTCAGATGCAGACCATGAAATACCAGCGTGACCAGATGAACAACATGCTCAAGCAGGCCGACGAGATGACCAAAACCATCGCCAACATGCAACGGATGTACGACCTGATGACGCAGCTCGTCGCCACCACGCACCGCATGGTCGGCGACACCGAAGAGATGCAGCAAATCACCAATGAACTACGCGACCGCATCGCGGACTTCGACGATTTCTGGCGGCCGATCCGCAGCTATTTCTATTGGGAGAGACACTGTTTCGACATTCCGATCTGCTGGTCGATTCGGCAGATATTCGACGCGCTGGACGGCGTGGATCAGATCACCGACAAACTCAACACGCTCGTCGGTGACATCAAAGATCTCGATCGGCTGATGCCGCAGATGGTCGCCCAGTTCCCGCCGATGATCGAGACCATGGTGAACATGCGCACCATGATGCTGGACATGCACAGCACCATGTCCGGGATCTTCGATCAGATGGACGAGATGAGCGACAACGCGACGGCGATGGGCCACGCTTTCGACGCCTCCAAGAACGACGACTCGTTCTACCTGCCGCCAGAGGTCTTCAAAAACAAAGACTTCAAGCGCGCGATGAACAGCTTCCTGTCCCCGGATGGGCACGCGGCGCGCTTCATCATCCTGCATCGCGGCGATCCCGCATCGGCCGAGGGCATCGCGAGCATCGAAAAGATACGCACCGCGGCCGAGGAGTCGCTCAAGGGAACACCTTTGGAGGACGCGAAGATCTATTTGGCGGGAACGGGTGCCGTCTTCAAGGACATCTCCGATGGCGCCAGATGGGACCTGGTGATCGCGGGAATTTCCTCGCTGTGCCTCATTTTCATCATCATGCTGATCCTCACCCGCGCCCTGGTTGCCGCCGCGGTCATCGTGGGCACGGTGGCCGTTTCCCTGGGGGCGTCCTTCGGGCTATCGGTGCTTTTCTGGCAGCACATTCTCGGCATCGAACTGCACTGGCTGGTGCTCGCCATGTCGGTCATCGTGTTGTTGGCCGTGGGATCCGACTACAACCTGCTGTTGGTCTCCCGGTTCAAGCAGGAGATTCACGCCGGCCTGAACACGGGCATCATCCGTTCGATGGGCGGCACCGGCAAGGTGGTGACCAACGCCGGCCTGGTGTTCGCGTTCACGATGGCGTCCATGGCCGTCAGCGACGTGCGGATCATCGGGCAGGTGGGCACCACGATCGGACTGGGCCTGCTGTTCGACACGCTGAT
This sequence comes from Mycobacterium sp., assembly GCF_025965855.1. Lineage (GTDB taxonomy): Bacteria > Actinomycetota > Actinomycetes > Mycobacteriales > Mycobacteriaceae > Mycobacterium. The sequence continues at coordinate 13,134 of NZ_JAOPWB010000079.1, forward strand.
CGTGCGCGCGTTCATGACCCCGTCCATCGCCGCCCTGCTGGGACGCTGGTTCTGGTGGCCGATGCGGGTGCGCTCCCGGCCCGCCAGGGTGGTATCGCAGCCGGTCGAACCCCATCCGCCGGACCGTTCCCTGGCCTACAGCGACTAGTCTCGACCCGTCCCTGGCCCCGGTCGTTCCGAATGACAGTCATGCCAACAGTCGCGCTGATCGGATTCCTCGGCGGCCTGATCACCGGCATCTCGCCGTGCATCCTGCCGGTGCTTCCGGTGGTGTTCTTCTCCGGGGCCGGCAGCACGCGTGACAGCAGCCCCGCGACCCGTCCGTATCTGGTGATCGCCGGGCTGGTCTGCAGCTTCAGCGTGGTCACCCTGGCTGGCTCGGCCCTGCTGTCCGCGCTGCGCCTGCCGCAGGACGCGATCCGTTGGGCCGCCCTCGGGACGCTGACCCTCATCGGCCTCGGATTGATCTTCCCGCCGCTGCAGCATCTGATCGAACGGCCCTTCGCCCGCATCCCGCTGCCTCAAATCGGCTCAAAAACCTTGGGCAGAAGTGGTTTCGGGCTGGGACTCACGTTGGGCGCGCTGTATGTGCCGTGCGCCGGACCGGTGCTGGCCGCCATCGTTGTCGCCGGCGGCACCGCCGCTATCGGCCCGGCGGTGCTGGTGTTGACCGCGGCGTTCGCGATCGGTGCCGCCCTGCCGCTGCTGGTTTTCGCTTTGGCCGGGCGGCGCCTCACCGAGCGCGTCTCCGCATTCCGCCGCCGGCAACACATCATCCGCGTCGCCGGTGGAATCACGATGATCGTGCTGGCCGTCGCGCTGGTCTTCAACCTTCCCGCCGTGCTGCAGCGCGCCGTCCCCGACTACACGACGGCGATGCAAAGGGGAATGGCGGCCGCTGACATCCAGGACATTCGGCACGAGCTGGGCGGCACGGTGAAGGGCCAGCTGGTCGACTGCAGCGGGGACTTTGGGGCCGCCGCCCAGCTGCAGCAGTGCGGGCCGGCGCCCGCCGTCACGGGGATCACCGAGTGGCTCAACACCCCGGGCGGCGCGCCGATCGACCTGGCGTCGCTGCGGGGCAAGGTGATCTTGATCGACTTCTGGGCGTACTCCTGCATCAACTGCCAGCGCGCCATCCCGCACGTGGTGGATTGGTACAACCGGTATCGCGACGACGGTTTCGTCGTCATCGGGGTGCACACCCCCGAGTACGCGTTCGAACGGGTCCCCGGCAACGTGGCCAGCGGCGCCGCCGCGTTGCACATCACTTACCCCGTCGCGCTAGACAACGACTACGCGACCTGGAACAGCTACCAGAACCTGTATTGGCCCGCCGAGTACCTCATCGACGCGAACGGGACGATCCGCCACACCAAGTTCGGCGAGGGCGACTACGACACGACCGAAAAGCTGATCCGCCAACTGCTCACTGAAGCTCTTGTCGCCAAGCCGGATGTCAAGTTGCCCGCCGCGACGAACACGGTGGACGCCACCCCGCACACCAGGCTGACGCCGGAGACCTACCTGGGCGCCGGCAAGGCCGTCAACTACGGCGGCGGCGGCGAATACAAGGCGGGCACCGCCACCTTCGCCTACCCGGCGACGTTGCCCGACGACCGGTTCGCCGTGCGCGGCCGCTGGACCTTGGACGACCAGGGCGCCACCGCCGACAGCGACGACACCGCCATCCGGCTGAACTACACCGGCAAAAGCGTCTATGTTGTCGTCGGCGGCACCGGCACCATCACCGTGACCAGGGGCGGCAAGACGACCGCGACATCGATCGGCGGACCTCCGGCCCTGCACCAGATCGTCGCGGACGACACCGCGCATCGCGACCTGCTCGACATGCAGGTCGGCAAAGGCCTGCAAGTGTTTTCGTTCACGTTCGGCTGAGACTTCGGCATTTTGGGAAAGCCCGTCCAGCGGGTCGGTGGCTCCGAATGACTGGTGTGGATCAGCCAGAAGCCCGCTCGGTAGCGGTAATCGGCAGCGGGGTCGCCGGCCTCACCGCCGCCTACGTCCTGTCCGGGCGCGACCGGGTCACCCTGTACGAGGCCGATGCGCGGCTCGGCGGCCACGCGCACACCCACTATGTCGACGACGGCACCGACGTCGGGGGCCGGGTTGTCGGCATCGACTCGGCGTTCCTAGTGCACAACGACCGGACCTACCCGACGCTGTGCCGATTGCTCACGGAACTCGCTGTGGCGACGCAAGAGTCGGAGATGTCGATGTCGGTGCGCGCCGACAACATCGGGCTCGAATACGCCGGGGCCCTGGGCATTCGGGGCCTGTTCGCCTGCCGGCAGTCGCTGCGGCCGCGCCATCTGCTGATGCTCGCCGAGATCGTCCGCTTCCACCGCGCCGCCTCCCGCCTGATGCAGGACAGCGCCCAGGACGGTCTGGAGACCCTGGCAGCCTTCCTGAACCGGCACCGCTTCTCCCCCTATTTCGTCGACTACTTCATCACGCCCTTGGTGGCGGCGGTGTGGTCCTGCGCCGGCGACGGCGCCCTGCACTATCCGGCCCGGTATCTCTTCGTCTTCCTCGCCCACCACGGCATGCTGTCGGTCTTCGGGTCCCCGACGTGGCGCACCGTGACCGGCGGTTCGGCAAACTACGTTCGGGCCATCGCTTCTCGCCTGCATCGGGTCTCGACCGGAACGCCGGTGCACTCACTGCGTCGGCTGTCCCACGGTGTGCTGGTGCGAGCGGGTCGCGACGCGCCGCGAATCTTCGACGCCGCCGTCATCGCGGTGCACCCCGACCAGGCGCTGCTGCTGCTCGACGACGCCACCCCGTCGGAGCGCGCCGTCCTGGGCGCCATTCCGTACTCGACCAACCGGGCGCAGCTACACACCGACGAGTCCGTATTGCCCCGCCATCGCCGCGCCCGCGCCTCGTGGAACTACTTGGTGACACCCGGAACCGATCACGTGGTGGTCAGCTACGACGTCAGCAGGCTGATGCGGCTGGACACCAAGCGCCGTTACCTGGTCACCCTGGGCGGCCGGGACCGGGTGAATCCCGGCTCGGTGATCGCCGAGATGACCTACAGCCATCCCCTGTACACACCGGACTCTGTTGCAGCCCAAGCAAAGTTGGCGACCCTCGACGACGATCGGGTCGCGTTCGCGGGCGCTTACCACGGCTGGGGATTTCACGAGGACGGCGCCGTGTCCGGACTGCGCGCGGCCCGCCGGCTCGGCGCCGACTGGCCCGCCACCGCCCGGCACGAGGCGGTGGCCCCGTGCTGACCCACGCGCTTACGCCCGCGATCTACCGCACCACGATCACCCATTCCCGACGGGCCCCGGTGCACCACTGCTTCGAATACCGAAGCTACAGCTGGTATGTCGACATCGACGACCTGCCACGCCTGCCGTGGTGGCTGCGACCGTTCGCGCGGTTCCAGGGATCAGACCACTTTTCAAACTATTCAGCCGGGCCTCCACGCGGCTCGCTGCGCGAGAGGCTCGGCGCCTTGTTCGCCGACCACGGGCTGACCCTCCCCGAGGGCCGCGTCACGGCCCTGCTGCAGGCGCGCGTCTTCGGCTACGTCTTCAACCCCCTGAGCGTCTTCTGGTGCCACGACCGAAAGGGCCGGCTGTGCCACGTGATCGCCGAAGTCCACAACACCTACGGCGAGCGCCACGCATATCTGTTGCCGCCGGCCGATCTCCCGGTCGTGACGCCCAAGAACTTCTACGTCTCACCGTTCAATCAGGTGGACGGCTACTACCTGGTGCAAGCGCCACGACCGGGCAACGAGGTGGACATCACCGTGGCGCTGCATCGTGAGCACCGGCAGGTGTTTCTCGCAAACCTACGCGGCACACGCCGACCGGCCACCACGAGACGGGTCGCCGTCATGCAGTTCATCTCGCCGCTGGCACCGCTGGTGGTGGCAGCGCGGATCCGGATACAGGGGATCACGTTGTGGCTACGTCGAGTTCCGGTGGTGCCGCGATGAGTGTGGCAGCCATCGAAACACCCGCGCCAGCAATCGATTCTGGCCGCTGGCCGGCGGTCGCGACCGTGCCGTCGGGCCCGTTCGCCGCGACGTCGGGGATCATCGCCGGCCGGCTGCTCCACCGCGCCGCCGCCCGCCTACCGCTTCGCCTGGTCTACCCCGACCGCACCGTCGTCGGCGCGGCCGACCCGGCGGCACCAACCCTGTTCATCCACCGACCGGAGTCGCTGGCACGCCGGATCGGGCGGTGCGGCCTGATCGGCTTCGGCGAGTCCTACATGGCCGGCGAATGGTCGTCGAATGACCTCACCGGCGCGTTGACGGTCTTGGCCACTTCGGTGGCCGACCTGGTGCCGGGCACGCTGCAGCGGCTGCGGCCGATCGGTCCGGCCTTCCGGCCTCGTTGGCGGGCTCCCAGCCGGGAGCGGGCCCGGCGCAACGTCGCCGAGCACTACGACCTGTCGAACGAGTTGTTCGCCGAGTTCCTCGACGACACAATGACTTACTCCGCCGCGCTGTTCACCTGGCTGCCGGCCGCGCCGGAGGAGCTGGCCGCCGCGCAACGGCGCAAGATCGATCGGCTGCTCGACGTGGCCGGAGTCGAACGCGGCGGCCGCGTCCTCGAGATCGGCACCGGCTGGGGCGAGCTGTGCATCCGCGCCGCCGCCCGCGGCGCACATGTCCGCTCCATCACTTTGTCGGTCGAACAGCAGCGGCTGGCGCGGCTCCGGGTTGCCGCGGCGGGTCTGTCGGACCTCGTGGAGATCGAGCTGTGCGATTACCGCGACGTCGCGGGCCGCGACGACGCCTGTGACGGCTACGACGCGGTGGTCTCGGTCGAGATGATCGAGGCGGTCGGATACCGTTCGTGGCCAACGTATTTCGCCGCGGCGGAGCGGCTGGTACGGCCCGGCGGGCGGGTCGCAATCCAGGTGATCACGATGCCGCACGCCCGGATGCTGGCAACCCGCAACGCGCACACCTGGATCCAGAAGTACATCTTTCCCGGCGGGCTGCTGCCGTCCACGCAGGCGATCTCCGCTATCACCGCGCGGCACACGACATTACGCACGGTCGACATGGTCTCGCTGCGAGAGCATTACGCCGAAACGCTGCGGCTCTGGCGCGAACGGTTCCTGCAGCGGCGAGATCCGCTGGCGCGCCTGGGTTTCGATGAGGTGTTCGGCCGCATGTGGGAGCTGTACCTGGCGTACTCGGAGGCGGGATTCCGGTCGGGCTACCTTGATGTGCATCAGTGGACGTTCGCACGCGAGGGGGGCCGATGAGCGCACTGGATCCGGTGAACCTCCTCCAAGTTGCCGGCGCTTCCGTCCTGGCCCTGGCGGTCGTGCACTCGGTCACCTTCGCCATCGGCAGGCGAATCGGCCGCTACAACGTCGTCGACGTGGCCTGGGGCGTGGGCTTCGTGGCCGTCGCCGCCGTCGCCGCCACGCTCGGCCGCGGTGACGCGCCCCGTCGGGGGCTGCTGCTGGCACTCGTGGCGATCTGGGGGCTGCGGCTGAGCTGGCACATCCAGCGCAAGACGGCGGGCAAGGGAGAGGACCCCCGCTATGCCGCCCTGCTCCGGGGCGCCACCGCTGCCCCGGGGGCACCTCCCGCTTGCGGGGGAGTCATCCGCAAGGTCTTTGTGCCGCAAGCCCTGATCACCTGGTTCGTCTCGTTGCCGCTGCAGCTGTCGTCGGTGACCGGTCCCACGCCGGCGCCGCTCACGGCCGTCATCGCGGTGGGGGTGGCCGTGTGGCTGGTGGGATTCGCATTCGAATCCGTCGGCGATTGGCAGCTGGGGGTCTTCAAATCCGATCCGGCGAATCGCGGTGTGGTGATGGACCGCGGCCTGTGGGCCTGGACGCGTCACCCCAATTACTTCGGTGACGCCACCGTTTGGTGGGGATTGTGGCTGATCACCATCAACGGCTGGTTGCCTTTGGTCACGGTGGGCTCGCCGCTGCTCATGACGTACTTCCTGGTGCAGGTGAGCGGCGCGCGGCTGACCGAGAAGCTGATGGCCGGGCGTCCCGGCTTCGACGAATACCGGGAACACACGGCGTATTTCTTCCCAAGGCCGCCGGGATCGGCAGATCGATGACTGGCGATAGGCTACCGATCGATGAGCAACGAGCTGGACGCCCTGCTGCGCCAGGCCGCGAGCGGGGACGGCGCCGCCTTCGCCACGATCTACGACCTCACCAAGGCCCGGGTGTATGGACTGGTGACGCGGGTGCTGCGTGACCCCGGCTACAGCGAAGAAACCACCCAGGAGATCTATCTCGAGGTGTGGCGCTCGGCGTCGCAGTACGACCCGGCAAAAGGTTCTCCCCTGGCCTGGCTGCTGACCATGGCGCACCGGCGGGCCGTCGACCGGGTGCGCGCCGAACAGGCCGGCAGCAGGAGGGAATCCCGCTACGGCGCCGCAAACACCGACAGGGCCGCGGACACCGTCGCGGAGTCGGCGATCGCGGGTGACGAGCGTCGCCGGGTGACCCAATGCCTGGACGCGTTGAGCGATGCGCAGCGGCAATGCATCGAGCTGGCCTACTACCAGGGGCTGACCTACAGCGAAGTGTCGCAGCGGTTGGCCGCCAATTTGTCGACGATCAAGTCGCGCATCCGCGACGCGCTGCGCGGCCTGCGTAACTGCCTGGACGTGCCATGACCGAACCGACCGATTTCGACCTGCTCGAACTCGCCGCGCCGTATGCCCTGCATGCCGTGTCGGACGCGGAACGCGCCGAGATCGAGCGCCGGGTTGCGGCGGCGCCGTCGCCGGTGGCGGCGGCCTTCAACGACGAGGTCCGTGCCGTCCGCGAGACGATGGCGGTCGTCTCGGCGGCGACCGCGGCCGAACCGCCGGCACACCTGCGGGCGGCCACGCTGTCCGCCGCAAAGCCGAACAATGTCCGCCAGATGGCTTGGCGCAGAACCATTTTGGCTTCCGCGGCGGCGGTGGTCGTGGTCGGTGCCGCGGCGTTCGGCGTCGGGGTGCTGATGCGTCCGCCGGCAAAGTCAACGGTCGCCGAACAGATTCTGACGGCCCCGGACGTCCAAACGGTCTCGCGCCCGCTGGCCAACGGGACCGCGACGGTGATGTTCTCCCGCGACCGCAACGCGGGGATGCTGGTGATGAACAACGTGCCGCCCCCGTCCCCCGGCACCGTCTATCAGATGTGGCTGATCGGGGCCAACGGCCCCACCTCCGCGGGGACGATGGGCGCCGCGGCGGTGTCGCCGTCGACGAAAGCGATGCTCACCAACCTGGGCGCCTCGACCGAGCTCGCGTTCACCGTCGAACCCGGCAACGGGTCGCCGCAGCCGACCACCCCGATCCTGGCCGAGCTGCCGTTGAGTTAGGCCTTCTTCGTGAGGCCGCCCAGGATCGCGAGGAGCACGCCCAAACCGACCAGCGCGGCGCCGGCGAGCAGCGTCAGGTTGAGCCATTGGCGCAGGCCGGCCTCGGCCTGGGCGACCATCACCTCGGCGATTTGACGGACGTTCCCGGTGGTGCGATTGAGCGCGTCGTTGATGTGGCGGCTGCCGGCCTCGATGCCCGCCCACCCCGCCGCGCCGACGAGCAGCGCCGAGACACCGAGGCTGGTCAGGGCCTTGCCGCGGTGGCGCGCGGCGGCCAGCGTCAGCAGCGCGAACAGACCGGTGCCGGCGGCCGCGCCGAGACTCACCCAGGGGCCCCACGTCGCCAGCCGGCTCAGCTGTCCCTGCCGTAGGGACGCGGGCATCGACTCCGCGAGCGGAACCGTCAGGTGCGCGGGCGGCTTCACGTTGTGGCTGCTCAGTATCTGCCGAAACGAGCTGTCGTTGAGCATCGGGGCCACGTCGACCACCCATTGATTTCCGTCCTGGCCCGGCCGCGGATCGGTGAACAACCAACTGTGCGCCACCCGGTTCGCCTGGGCGAACAGCGGCGGAAACCCTCGCCCGGCCGTGAAGGCGCTGGCGACGTCGTGCACCTCCGAGCTGTCCACGGGGTAGTTCTCCCCGCCGTGAGCGGCGATCAGCGCCATCGCCCGGGTGGTGAGTTCGGACGCCATGGCCGACTGCAGGGCGGGGTCGCCCGCCGCCTTGCGTGCCAGCGCGGCGTAGCCGTCCTCGCTGACGACATTGCGCTGCGCCCATGACGCCGGGATCGCTGCGGCCAGGGCAAGCGTCGCGGCCAGCCACAGCACCACGGTCGCGGCGAATCGCACGCCCTAGAACCTACTGAATTCCCCGCACATAGGCGGCCTGCCCGAGGTGCTGGGCGCAGTCATCGATGATGCTCACCAGCCGCGCACTGGCCGTCACCGGTGGGTCCCAGTTGGTGTCGACGACGCGGGACAGCTCGTCGGCGGTCACGCTGGCGATGTATTCGAGGGTCAGCTTGTGCACCGCGTGGTAGTAGCCGGCCAGCAGCTCGGCTGGCGCCTTCACCTTCGCCACCTCGTCGGGGCCGTGCCCGTAGCCGGTGTCGTTGCGCGGCAGGTCCAGCCCGAACCGGTCCACCCAGCCGTCGCGGGTCCACACCTGCTCGACGCCGGCCACGTGGGCCAGCTGAATGTCCTGCACCCGCGCGCTGTGCCAAATCAGCCAGGCGATGCTGTTGGCGTTCGGCGTCGGGCGGTAGACGGACACCTCGTCGGTCAGCCCGTCGGTGAGCTCGTCGACGTGCTCGATCAACCGGGTGAACGCGTCGCGAAGCAGTTCCTGAATGGCGGCATCGCTGCTCTGGGTGTTGGCCATACCAGCGACATTACGGGCCCCGTGCCAGACCGCCTCGACGTTATTGCCGTCGGGGTCGCGCACGAACGCACCGAAGTAACCGGGGTGATATTCGGGCCACTGCCGCGGCTCGTGCAACGACTCGGCGCCCAGTTCCACCGCCGCCCGGTGGAAGGCGCGCACCGCGTTTTCGTCGGCGGCCTCAAAGGCCAGGTGCACCTCCCGGGCGGGACCCATGCCCGCCCCATCCGCGATCCAGAACGATGCCTTGCCGTCACGGCCGTACCCGATGGCCCGGCCGAAATCCATCTGCCGCGAGCCGAGCACTCCCAGCACGTTGTCGTAAAAATCTTGCGATTTCGGATAATCAGCGCAATTGATTCCGAGGTGGTCGATCACGGAAGAGATCCTGGCACGACCACCGGCGCGGCCGTAGATTATTTAGATGACCTACGACCTCATCATCCGCAATGGCACCATCGTCGACGGGCTGGGGGCTGACCCGTACGTCGGCGACGTGGCGGTAAAGGATGGTGTCATCAAGAAGGTAGGGGCCGTCGGCTCCGCGAACGGCGATGGCGCCACGCGGGAGATCGACGCCACCGGTCTGCTGGTCACGCCCGGTTTCGTCGATCTGCACACCCACTATGACGGCCAGTCCATCTGGTCGGAGCGGCTGACGCCGTCGTCGGCGCACGGGGTTACCACGGTGGTGATGGGCAACTGCGGAGTCGGCTTCGCGCCGTGCCGCCAGGAGGACCACGACGTGCTCGTCGACGTGATGGCCGGGGTCGAGGACATTCCCGGCGTCGTCATGACCGACGGCCTGCCGTGGAGCTGGGAAACCTTCCCCGAATACATGGACGCAATAGAGGCGCGACAGCGTGATATTGACGTGGCGGCCTATCTGCCGCACTCGCCGCTGCGGGTGTACGTGATGGGTCAGCGCGGCGCCGACCGGGAGCCGGCCACGGCCGAAGACCTCGCCAAGATGCGGGCGATGGCCAAGGAGGCGATCGAGGTCGGTGCGCTGGGCTTCGCGTCGTCGCGGTTGACGATCCACAAGACCGAAAGCGGTTCGCCGATACCGAGTTACGACGCCGCCCGCGAGGAGATCGAGGAGATCGCCAAGGGTGTGGTCGACGGCGGCGGCGGCCTGCTCCAGTTCGTGCCGGACATCCCGGCCGGCGGCTACCAGCCCGTGCTGCAGACGGTGTTCGACGTGGCCGAGGACGTCGGGCTGCCGGTCACCTTCACCCTGGTCGTCGCCAACGCCGGCGACCCGACGTGGCCGGATGCCATCACCATGATCGAGAAGGCCAACGGAAGGGCGGGTGCCGACGGCGCACAATTCACCGCGCAGCTGCTGCCTCGTCCGATCGGGTTGATCATCGGGCTGCAACTGTCCGCTAACCCGTTCGTGCTCTACCCCAGCTACCGCGAGATCGCGCACCTGCCGCTGGCCGAGCGGGTCGCCGAGATGCGCAAGCCGGAGGTCCGGGCCCGCATCCTGGCCGACAAGCCGGGCGTCGGCCACCCGATCCTGTACGTGGCCCAGATGTGGGACTGGATCTTCCCGCTGGGTGACAGCCCCGACTACGAGCCCGACCCGTCGACCAGCATCGGGGCCCGGGCCCGGGCCCGCGGGGTGGACCCGATGGGGGAGGCGTACGACCGGCTGCTCGACGACGAGGGCCGCGCCATGCTGTTGGTCGCCACCAGCAACCTGCAGGGCAACTCGCTGGACACCGTCGGCGAGCTGCTGCACCGCGACGACGTGGTGCTCGGGCTCGGCGACGGCGGCGCGCATTACGGGATGATCTGCGACGCGAGCTACTCGACGTACTTCCTGGCGCACTGGGCGCGCGATCGCAAGTCCGGCCGGTTCACGGTGCCGGAGGCCGTGCGCGAGCTGACTTCCGTGCCGGCCCGCGTCGCCGGGCTTGGCGATCGCGGCCGCATCGGCGTCGGCTACAAGGCCGACCTCAACCTGATCGATCACGCGGCGCTGCGGCTGCACAAGCCGGTGATCCGGTATGACCTGCCCGCCGGCGGGCGACGACTGGACCAGACCGCCGAAGGATATGTGACAACGATCGTTTCCGGTGAAATAATTGCTGAAAACGGCGTTCCGACCGCGGCGCGGCCGGGGAAGTTGGTTCGCGGCCGGAGGCCTATTCCGGTACCTGGTCGATAACGCCACGAAGGGCGGCCCCGCCCCGTTAAGTTGGGTTAGTGACAAGCCCGCATTTTGCGTGGTTGCCGCCAGAAATCAACTCGGCGCTTATCTTCGCCGGTCCCGGAGCGGCGCCGCTGCTTGCTGCGGCCGCCGCGTGGGACGGGCTGGCCGAGGATCTGGCGTCGTCGGCTTCGTCATTCTTTTCGGTGACATCGGATCTGGCAAACGGTTCGTGGCAGGGTGCGTCGGCGGCGGCGATGATGACCGTGGCGACGCAGTATGTGAGCTGGCTCAGCGCGGCGGCGGCGCAGGCCGAGGCGGCATCGAGCCAGGCCGCGGCCATAGCGGCCGCGTTCGAGACGGCGCTGGCGGCCACGGTGCAGCCCGCGATGGTCGCGGCCAATCGTGGCCTGGTGCAGGCCCTGCTGGCCACGAACTGGTTCGGACTCAACGCCCCGGCGATCATGGACACCGAGGCGGCGTACGAGGCGATGTGGGCTTCGGACGTGGCGGCGATGTTCGGCTACCACGCCGACGCATCTACGGCCGTCGCACAATTGGCGCCCTGGCAGCAGGTCCTGCAGAAGCTCGGCTTCACGTTCAACAACGGTCGAATAGGTTTCGGTCCCCTCGCTATTACGGCGGGCAATTCAAATGTCGGTTTCGGAAACAGCGGCAGCCTGAATGTTGGCTCCGGGAATTCGGGTAACAACAACTTTGGCTTGGGCAACCTCGGCAATAGCAATTTCGGCTTTGGTAACAGCGGCAACAACGACTTCGGAATCGGGCTGACCGGGAGCAATCAGATCGGCTTCGGCGGCTTCAACTCGGGCACCGGCAACATTGGGTTGTTCAACTCGGGCAGCAATAACATCGGTTTCTTCAACTCCGGCACCGGAAACTTCGGCATCGGCAACGCGGGCGCCTCAAATACCGGCCTCCTGAACTCGGGGTCGATCAATGCGGGCTTGTTGAACAGCGGCACCGCCAACACCGGCTTCTTCCAAGAGAACGGACTGGGCAGTGCGGACTCCAGCATGCTCAACTCCGGCCACTACGCCACGGGCGGCGTCGGCGCGGCCAACGTCAGCTCGGGTCTGCTCAACTCGGTCACCGCGTCGACCGGCGGCCTGACCCCGGCCGCGGCGAGCTCGGGCCTGCTCAGCAACGCCGCCTTCACCGCGCCGACCGACGCCGGCGCCCTTGTCGGCGGCCTCGAAACCGGCCACGCGAATGCCGCCGTCAGCGCGGCGAGTGGCCCCACCCCCACCCCGCCGGCCCTGCGGACCACGACCACCTCCCCCTCGGGCTTCTTCGCCGCCGGCAGCAACGACCCCGGTATCCGGAATCTGGCCGCCCGTGAGTCGAACATCCCCAGCTCGGGCTTCTTCAATAAGGCCGACCGCGCCCCCGACGCTCCCGTCCCGGGCATCAGGGAGCCGCTTCTACCCGACTAGCCGCCTATCCTCGAAGCCATGCGCACGAAGAAAAAGGTCGACGTCCAGCGGCTGGCCGAGGCGCTCAGCGACTACCCGTTCGCGTATCTGATCACCGTCGACGACGACTATCGCGTGCACACCGTGACGGTCGAGCCGCGGCTGTGCGACGTGCCCGATGACGGGCAGGGGCCCGAACGGCCCAACGCACTGATTGACGTCGGGCTCATCGGCGGCCGCACGCGGACAAACCTGACCCACCGCCGCGACGTCACCCTGCTGTGGCCACCGCCCGAGCCCGGTGGCTACTCGCTGATCGTCGACGGCAGCGCCGAAGTCAGCGACCCCGGTGCCGAAACCGCCCGTCTGGCAGTCGTGCCCACCCGCGCGCTGCTGCACCGCGACGCCGACCCCGACTCCCCCGACGCCGCAAAGGGTTGCCTGCACGACTGCGTGGTGTTCTCGCTACCGGCCTAGGATTCGCAGGCGGCCCGGGATTCCCGCCCGGTCGCCGAGTGTGGGCCTTAAGCACGGGAACTGCCGTGAATTCGTGCGTAGGCCCCACGCTCGCCGAGTTTGGCCTTGACGCGCTCGACAATCGCGTCCGGCCGCCGCGCCAGCATCTCGGCACTGACTCTGACCACCAACCAGCCAGCCGCTTCCAGCAACGCGATGCGCTCGATGTCCCACGACCTCTGATATCGGTCCTCCGCAGTGCTGAAAGCCACTGGATGTCGGGTATTCGACGGCGACCTTCCACTCACGCCAGCCCATGTCGATTCGGATGCGCAGCTCCCCGAACTCAATCTGCGTCTCCGGCTTCGGAAGCCCCGCGCCCACCAACTGGGGGCACCTCCCGCTTGCGGGGGACAGCCGCACCCGCGTCTCCTGCGGCGACTCCGCACCGCCGTCGGCCAGCTCCAGCGCAGCCCGCAGCCGCCGAACGCCGCGGGCTCCCCGGTGCCGCTCGGCCACAGCAACGACGTCCGCCGGCTTGGTGGCCGCCGCACGCAGCAACGCGTCGAGGACCGGAACCGCCCTGGCGACGGGCAGGCGGCGACCGATGTCGAAGGCAGTCCGGGCCGCGGTCGTCACGCGCATTCCCCCGACCGTCTGCACCTCGTCGTCGGCCAGCTGATAGCTGTGGACAACCGTGCCTCGCTGAGCGTGCCGGTCGTCGCGCACAATCTCCGCGGGCGCGGCCGCATCGAGCCATTTGGTGCCCGGGATGGCGGCGGCGGAGAAGCCCGCCAGCGTTGCGCCCGTCGACAGCCATGCCGCACGGGCTTTGGTGACCGCCGTGAGCTCCGTTTCCCTGTGGATGTACACGTCGCGGAACACCGCTCGATATCGCGTCCGCAAATCGGTGCGGGTGACGGCGCCGCGGTGGAGCGCTTGGCTGCCTAGAAAGGGGTCCATGGCGGTATATTCGGCGGCCGGTCGCATTCGCGTAGCCGTCGAACGTGGGGCCTGTGGACGTATTTCGATGTGTGGACGTACCTAACCCCCACACTCGCCGATGACACGAAAAAGCCCGGCCCCAAAGGGACCGGGCTTTCTCGTACGTGCGGACTTAGAAGTCCATACCGCCCATTCCGCCGGTCGGGTCGCCCGCGGGAGCGGCCGCCTTCTCCGGCTTGTCGGCCACGACGGCCTCGGTCGTCAGGAACAGCCCCGCGATGGACGCCGCGTTCTGCAGCGCCGAACGGGTCACCTTCACCGGGTCGGCAACGCCGGCCTTCAGCAGGTCCTCGTACTCATTGGTCTGTGCGTTCAGACCGTGTCCCGCTGGCAGGTTGCGCACCTTCTCGGCGACAACCCCGGGCTCCAGCCCGGAGTTGAAGGCGATCTGCTTCAGCGGAGCCTCCAGCGCCACGCGGACGATGTTGGCGCCGGTCGCCTCGTCACCGGCGAGCTTGAGCTCGTCCAGCGCCGGAGCCGCTTGCAGCAGGGCCACGCCGCCACCGGCGACGATGCCCTCCTCGACGGCCGCCTTGGCGTTGCGGACCGCGTCCTCGATGCGGTGCTTGCGCTCCTTGAGCTCCACCTCGGTGGCGGCGCCCGCCTTGATCACCGCAACACCGCCGGCCAGCTTGGCCAGCCGCTCCTGCAGCTTCTCGCGGTCGTAGTCGGAGTCGCTATTCTCGATCTCGGCGCGGATCTGGGCCACCCGGCCGGCGATGGCGTCGGGGTCACCGGCGCCCTCGACGATGGTGGTCTCGTCCTTGGTGATGACCACCTTGCGGGCCTTACCGAGCAGGCTCACGTCGGCGGTCTCCAGCGTCAGGCCGACCTCTTCGCTGATGACCTGACCACCGGTGAGGATGGCCATGTCCTGCAGCATCGCCTTGCGCCGGTCACCGAAGCCGGGGGCCTTGACCGCCACCGACTTGAAGGTGCCACGGATCTTGTTGACAACCAGGGTGGACAGCGCCTCGCCCTCGACGTCCTCGGCGATGATCAGCAGCGGCTTGCCGCCCTGGATGACCTTCTCCAGTAGCGGCAACAGGTCCTTGACCGTCGAGATCTTGGAGCTGACCAGCAGGATGTACGGCTCCTCCAGCACCGCTTCCTGACGCTCGGCGTCGGTGACGAAGTAGCCCGAGATGTAGCCCTTGTCGAACCGCATGCCCTCGGTGAGCTCGAGCTGCAGGCCGAAAGTGTTGGACTCCTCGACGGTGATGACGCCCTCGTTGCCGACCTTGTCCATCGCCTCGGCGATCAGGTCGCCGATGGATGAGTCGCCGGCCGAGATGCCCGCGGTGGCCGCGATCTGCTCCTTGGTCTCGACGTCCTTGGCCGACTTCAGCAGCGTCTCGGTGACCTTCTCGACGGCCCTCTCGATGCCGCGCTTGAGAGCCAGCGGGTTGGCGCCCGCCGCGACGTTGCGCAGACCTTCTTTGACCAGCGCCTGGGCCAACACCGTGGCCGTCGTCGTGCCGTCACCGGCGACGTCGTCGGTCTTCTTGGCGACTTCCTTGACCAGCTCGGCGCCGATCTTCTCGTACGGGTCCTCCAGCTCGATCTCCTTGGCGATGGACACACCATCGTTGGTGATCGTGGGGGCACCCCACTTCTTCTCCAGGACGACGTTGCGGCCCTTGGGGCCCAACGTCACCTTTACCGCGTCGGCGAGGGCGTTGAGCCCGCGCTCGAGGCCGCGACGGGCCTCTTCGTCGTACGCTATTGTCTTGGCCATTGCGAAGTGATTCCTCCGGATTGGGGATGACACGTTCTGGCCGGGTGCAGTGCCCGCGACGGACGACCGCAGCTGTCTTGTGGCTAGGTCTCACCGTCCCGACCTAGCACTCGCTGGTCGCGAGTGCCAACGTCATTCTTAGCACTCGCCTATGCCGAGTGCAAGAACGGCCCACAGTTATCGCGCAGCGCGCAAACCGTCGACGACGACGTCGGTCACCCGTTCGGCCAGCGCCGAGTTGTACGCCTCCATCGCCTGGCATCCGACCAGGATCGCCTTCACTTCCCGCACACCGAGGTCCGGCCGCGCGGTGCCCGCGTCCTGCGCGGCGCGCAGCAGCTCGTCGAGCACGGCCAGGAATGCGCCCTCGGCGTCGGGCGCGGCGCTTGCGATGTCGATGCCTAACCCGGCCAGCGCGTCGACCAGGCCGCGGTCGGTCGCGCCCCACTGCAGCACCATGGAGCGCAGGAAGCTGAACAGCGCCTCACCCGGTCCGGCCGATTCGAGCAGGGCCCGCCCGTCGTCGACGAGGCGCCGCATCCGGTCTTCGATCACCGCCTGAAACAGCGCCTCCTTCGTCGGGAAGTGCCGGTAGACGGTACCGGCCCCGACTCCGGCGCGGCGGGCGATCTCGTCGATCGGCACCGACAGGCCTTCGGCCGCGAAGGTGTCGTAGGCGACCTCCAGCACGCGCGCGCGGTTGCGCGCCGCGTCGGCGCGCAGCTTCCGTGCGGGTTGCGCCATCTGTTCACCATCCATCGCTTGACAAAGCGGGGCGCGCGTTCCGTATAGTGGGAACAACCGGAGCGCTCGCCCCGTTTACCTTACTAGTTTAGGAGCTTGCATGGCCCCTTCTAAGGCCAAGTGGACCGCCGCGGACATTCCCGACCAGACGGGCCGGATCGCCGTCATCACGGGGGCGAACACCGGCCTCGGCTACGAGACCGCTCTCGCGCTCGCCGACCACGGCGCCCACGTGGTGCTGGCGGTGCGCAATCTCGACAAGGGCAAGGACGCCGCGGCGCGGATCACCGCCACGAGCCCGCACGCCGACGTCGCGCTGGCCGAGCTCGACCTCACGTCGCTGGAGTCGGTCCGTGCCGCGGCGGAACAACTGCGCTCCGCGCACGACCGCATCGATCTGCTGATCAACAACGCGGGCGTGATGTGGACGCCGAAGTCCACCACCAGCGACGGCTTCGAGTTGCAGTTCGGCACCAACCACCTGGGCCACTTCGCGTTCACGGGCCTGCTGCTGGACCGGCTCCTGCCGGTTCCGGGTTCCCGGATCGTGACGGTCAGCAGCATGGGCCACCGCATCCGCGCCGACATTCACTTCGACGACCTGCAGTGGGAACGCGGTTACAGCCGGGTCGGAGCCTACGGGCAATCCAAACTCGCCAACTTGCTGTTCACCTACGAACTGCAGCGACGGCTCGCTCCGCGCGGGACGACGATCGCCGCAGCCGCCCACCCCGGCGGCTCCCGGACCGAGCTGACCCGAAACCTGCCTCCGTTGCTTGTGCGCATCACCCCGGTGATCGAACCGCTTTTCCAGGGAGCGGACATGGGCGCCCTTCCGACGCTGCGTGCCGCGACCGACCCGGGCGTGCTCGGCGGGCAGTACTACGGTCCCGACGGCTTCGGCGAGCAACGCGGCTACCCGAAAATCGTTGCCTCCAGCGAGAAGTCGCACGACGTCGACGTGCAGCGCCGGCTGTGGGCCGTCTCCGAGGAGCTCACCGGGGTGGTCTATCCCTTGGACTAACCCGGTCTGACCGGCGACGGGGCGGCACACTGGAAAATATGTCCCTCGTCGTGCCCCCCTATCCGCCGCCCCGCTACACGAAGGACCAACCGGAGATCAGCGCGTGGCTCAAGCGCGCCGACGAGCCGCCCGACTACGAGACCTTCGGGACCAAGTACCACTACCTGGCCAATCAACAGGCCACCGACGGTGACTACGGCCTGTACCGGGTCGACATAGGCCCGGCCGGCGGTGGGCCGCCGGCGCACTATCACCGCGCGATGTCGGAGGCGTTCTTCGTCCTGTCCGGGACGATGAAACTCTTCGACGGCACGGAATGGGTCGACGGCCATCAAGGCGACTTCCTCTACGTCCCACCCGGCGGCGTCCACGGTTTCCGCAACGAGGCGGACGAACCGGCATCGATCTTGATGTTGTTCGCGCCCGGCGCACCGCGAGAGGCCTACTTCGAGGGCATCGCAGCGCTGGCCGACATGACCGACGACGAACGCCGGGAGTGGTTCATCCGCCACGACAATCACTGGGTTCACTAGCCCGCAACGGGTTAATGGTGAGCGAACTTTCGGTGCTGAGCCGCGATGCGCGGCATGGGTCAGACGTAGGGTTTGGCCGTGCAGGCGAGGTCGAAGCGGGCCGCGGCGTGGTTGCGGATGAAAGTCGAGACGGCGTTCAGCGCCCCGATCAGGACCGCTGAGCGGGTCAAGCGGCCGAGACGCCCGGGCTTGAGCCGGGGGCTGCCCGGTCGAACCTCCGCGCCCTCGAGGGCCCGACGCCGGCAGGCGGCGCCGACCGCGCCCGCCCGGGTCCGCGGGCTGCGGCGCAGGCCTCCGGCTAACTACCGGTCGAAGCGGTAGTCGCCGGCGACCAGCTCGCGGGTGCGTTCATAGAACGTCCGGCCGCTGTAGGGCAATTGGGTGACGACCTTGCCGCCGGGATGCCGGAAGTAGTTGGTGCAGGCGAGCCAGACCTTGCCCGCCATGTCGGCCTGGATCTCGTCGTTGTAGCGGCGCTGCGCCGCGGGCGTGACCTCGACCGAGCGCGCGCCGCGCTCACCCATGACGTCGAGGATGTGGCGGATGAACGTCGTCTGCGCCTCGTGGATGTACAGAATCGAGTTGACGCCGTTGGTGTTTGGGCCATACAGCGTGAAGAGGTTCGGATACCCGGCGATCAGCGTGCCGAGGTAGGCCTCCGCGCCCCCGCTCCACTCGTCGCGGAGGTGGCGGCCGCCGGACCCGTACACGTCGATGCTCGCCAGGTAGTCGGCGGCCTTGAATCCGGTGCCGTAGATGACGGTGTCGAAGCGGTGTTCGACGCCGTCGACGGTGCGCACCCCGCGCTCGGTCAGCTCACCGATGGCGGTCGTTTCCAGGCTGACGTTGGGCAGGGCGAACGTCGGGTACCACTCGCGCGACATCAGGGGCCGCTTGCAACCGACGGGGTAGTCCGGCGTCAGCTTCGCGCGCAACTCGGGGTCGGCGACCTTGCGCATCAAATAGCTGCGGGCGAGCTCCGTGGCCTCGCGCGTCTGCGCGGCGTCGACGTCGAAACTGGATGACTCGTATGCGTCGAAGGCCTCGTCGCGCAGCTTGAGTGCGGACTCGGGCTGGCGCTCGAACTGCTCGTGCTGCTCGGGTGTGAACGGGAAGTCGAATCGCGGCGCGATCCAGATCGGCGTCCGCTGAAACACGGTGAGCTGCACGGTCTCTCGCGCGATCGCGGGCACGTACTGGACGGCGCTGGCGCCCGTTCCGATGGACGCGACCCGCTCCCCGGCCGTCGACTTGCTGTGATCCCAACGCGACGAATGGAATTGGCGACCCCGAAATCGCTGTCCGCCGCGGATCTCGGGGATGTTGGGCACGTCGAGCATCCCCACGGCGCTCACCACGACGTCGAAGTGATGCTCGGCGCCGTCGTCGGTGCCGAGCGTCCACCGCCGCTCCCCATCCGACCAGCGCACCGTGGTGATCGGGGTGTTGGGCCGCAGGTGGGACGCCAGCCCGTGATCGGCCGCGACCTTCTCGAGGTAGGCCAGGATCTCGGGCTGGTTCGAGTAGGTCTTGCTCCACCGCGGGTTGGGCGCGAACGAATACGAGTACAGATGCGAGGGCACGTCGCAGGCCGCGCCCGGAAACGTGTTGTGCCGCCAGGTTCCGCCGAACCCCTCGGCCCGGTCGAAGATGGTGAAGTCGTAGCCGCCGTCGGCCAGCTGGATGCCCATCGCGATGCCGCCGGCACCCGCGCCGATGATCCCGACCTTCGGCTGCCTACCCATTTAGTCCCATTGGGAAAAGTACGGTCGCTCGGGCCGGCTTTTTTCCACGAGGATGAACACCACGCCCCACGGGTCGACGAACCAGGTGGTGCGAACCCGCGCGACCTGCGCGATCCCGCTGACCAGGAAGCGCACTCCCTTGCTCTCCAACTCCGCGCGGGTGGCGTCGAGGTCCTCACAGATCAGCCCGACGTGCGACAGCCCATGATCGGTCAGCGCCGCGCCCGCCCGCCGGTCACCCCCGTCGGCGCCGAGGTACTCGATCACCTCGAGCACCCGGTCGCCGTCGTCGTCGAACCCGACGATGGCCGCCTTCATGCTGGGATCGGAGACCAGCTCACCCATGTCCCCGCGAATGGCATTACCGCTCATCACATACGGCGGCGACAGCACACGCAGGCCCAATACGTCTCGGTAGAACGCCACCGCGGCCTCGCAATCGGGCACGCACACCCCGGCATGGGCCAACCCGGTAATCACGTTCTCAACCTTACGTCCCAGGGGTGGGACCGGATGACCATTTTTGGGCCCGTGCCCAGTCCCGCGACCGGCGTCAGATTCGGAGTCTGAGCCGGCTTGGATAATGGCCGGGTGCGGTCTGTCGAAGAGCATCAGCGAGTCGTAGCCGAGATGATCGGTGCCCGCCCGGCGGTCGCGGTCGCGCTGGCGGAGTCCCAAGGGCTGGTATTGGCCGACGACGTGGTTGCGCGGCTGGCGCTGCCGGTTTTCGACAACTCCGCGATGGACGGATACGCGGTGCGCGCCGAGGACATCTCGGGCGCCGCGCCCGAACACCCGGTGGTGTTGCCGGTCGTCGAGGACATTCCGGCCGGACGCATCGACGAACTCGCGCTGCAACCGAAGACCGCGCACCGCATCATGACCGGCGCGCCGGTGCCGGCCGGGGCGACGGCCGTCGTGCCGGTCGAGGACACCGACGGCGGCGTGGAGTCGGTGGCGATCCGGGAGCCTCGCGCGCCCGGCGCGCATATCCGGCGGGCCGGCGAGGACGTCGCGCCCGGCACCACCGTCCTGCGCAAGGGCCAGGTCGTCACGCCGGCGGTGCTCGGCCTGGCGTCGGCGCTGGGAATGGCGGAGCTGAAAGTGATTCCGCGCCAACGCGTGCTGGTGATGTCCACCGGGTCGGAGCTGGTGTCGCCGGGCGCGCCACTGCGGCCCGGGCAGATCTACGAGTCCAACTCGATCATGCTGGCCGGGGCCGTGCGCGACGCCGGCGCCGAGGTGATCGCCGTCGCGACAGCCGAAGACGATGTCGCGCAGTTCAGCTCGATCCTCGACCGGTACGCGGCCGACTGCGACCTGATCATCACCAGCGGCGGCGTCAGCGCCGGCGCCTACGAGGTCGTCAAGGACGCCTTCGGGCGAGACGGCGACCAAGGGGTGGACTTCGTCAAGGTGGCGATGCAGCCGGGTATGCCCCAGGGCATCGGACGCGTGGCCGGCGCGACGATCGTCACCCTGCCGGGCAACCCGGTCAGCGCGCTGGTGTCCTTCGAGGTGTTCATCCGTCCCGCGCTGCGCAGGGCCATGGGCCTGCCCGACCCGGAGCGGCCGCACCGGCCCGCGGTCCTCGCCGAATCCTTGACCTCGCCGCGCGGCAAACGTCAGTTCCGGCGGGCGATACTCGACCGCGAAGCTGGCAGCGTCACGAGCTACGGGCCGCCGGCCTCACACCATTTGCGGTGGCTGGCGTCGGCGAACGGGCTGTTGGACATCCCGGAAGACGTCGTCGAGGTGTCCGCCGGAACCCACCTGCAAGTGTGGGACCTGAGCTAGCCCGCTGGATGCGGCGATAAAACCCGGGCTCCGTAAGATGGCCGCGTGGCAAGACGCCCCCGCCCCGTCGGCCCCACCGCCGAGGACCCGGCCTTCAGCCCGCAGCACGCCCTCGAGCTGGTGCGCTCGGCCATTCCGCCGGTGCACCCGGCCGGGCGGCCGTTCATCGCCGCCGGCCTGGGCACGGCCCTTCTCGGGCGCAACCACCGATGGCTGCGGCGGGCGGGCCTGCTGGTCGCCGGCGCCTGCGCGGCGTTCTTCCGCCATCCCCCGCGGGTGCCCCCCACTCGGCCCGGCGCCGTCGTGGCCCCCGCCGACGGCGAGATCTGCGTGATCGACGCGGCGGCCCCGCCGGCCGAACTCGGCATGGGGGACGCGCCGCTGCCGCGGGTCAGCATCTTCCTGTCGCTGCTCGACGCCCACGTGCAGCGGGCCCCGGTGAGCGGCGAGGTGATCGCCGTGCAACACCGGCCGGGCCGCTTCGGGTCGGCCGATCTGGCCGCGGCGAGCACCGAGAACGAGCGGACCAGTCTGCGGATCCGGACCGACAGCGGCGCCGAGGTCGTGGCGGTGCAGATCGCGGGGCTGCTGGCGCGCCGCATCGTGTGCGACGCGCGCGTCGGGGACAGGCTGTCGATCGGCGACACCTACGGCCTGATCCGGTTCGGCTCCCGGCTGGACACCTACCTTCCGCCGGGGACGGAGCCGCTGGTGAAGGTGGGCCAGCGCGCGGTCGCCGGCGAGACCCTCCTGGCCGAATTGTCATGATCAGCAAGCCCCGCGCCCGGCGCGCGGTAAACCTGCAGATCCTGCCCAGCGCGATGACGGTGCTGTCCATCTGCGCGGGATTGACATCGATCCGCTTCGCGCTGCAACACCAGCCGGTGCCCGCGATGTCACTGATCGTCGCGGCCGCCATCCTGGACGGGCTCGACGGCCGGGTGGCCCGCATGCTCGACGCCCAGACGCGGATGGGCGCGGAAATCGACTCGCTGGCCGACGCGGTGAACTTCGGGGTGACACCCGCGCTGGTGCTCTACGTGTCGACGCTGTCGAAGTGGCCGGTCGGTTGGGCGGTGGTGCTGCTGTACGCGGTGTGCGTCGTGTTGCGGCTGGCGCGCTACAACGCGTTGCAGGACGACGGGTCTCAGCCGCCGTACGCGCACGAATTCTTCGTGGGGATGCCCGCGCCCGCCGGCGCCGTCTCGATGATCGGCCTGATGGGGCTCAAGCTGCAGTTCGGCGAGGGCTGGTGGACCTCGGTGTGGTTCCTGTGCATCTGGGTGACGGGCACGTCGATACTCATGGTGAGCGGGATCCCGATGCGAAAGATGCACACCGTGCGGGTGGCCCCCAAGTACGCCACCGCGGTGCTGCTGATGCTGGTGGTCTTCGCTGCCGCCGCGGTGCTGGAGCCGTTCCTCACGATCTGGGTGATCATCATCGCCTACCTGTGCCACGTCCCGTTCGCGGTGCGCACCAAGCGCTGGCTCGACGAGCACCCCGAGGTGTGGGACGACCAGCCCAAGCAACGGCGCGCCGTGCGGCGCGCGGACCGCCGGGCGCAGCCGAGCCGCCGGTCGATGACGCGGCTGGGGCTGCGGAAGCCGGGCGGGCGCCTGCGATGATCCCGGACGGCGCGGCCCGTCAGCTCACCCTCACCGCCAGGCTGAACACGTCCGCCGTCGACTCCCGCCGCGGCGTCGTCCGAATACATCCGAATGCCGTTGCGGCCCTTGGCATCCGGGAGTGGGACGCGGTGTCGCTGACGGGGTCGCGGACGACGGCGGCGGTCGCCGGCCTGGCCGGCCCGGACACCGCGGTCGGCATCGTGCTGCTCGACGACGTGACGCTGTCCAACGCCGGGCTGCGCGAGGGCACCGCCGTGATCGTCAGCGCGGTCAGCGTCTACGGCGCGCGGTCGGTGACGCTGTCCGGCTCGTCGATGGCCGCCACCTCCATCACGCCGGTCACCCTGCGACAGGCGTTGCTGGGCAAGGTGATGACCGTCGGCGACGCCGTGTCGCTGCTGCCGCGCGACCTGGGCCCCGGGACATCGACGTCTGAGGCCACGCGTGCGCTGGCGTCCGCGGTCGGGATCAGCTGGACCTCGGAGCTGTTGACCGTCACCGACGTCGACCCGCCGGGACCGGTCAGCGTGCAACCGAACTCGTTGGTCACCTGGGGAGCCGGGGTCCCGGCCGGGGCGGGGATTGTCGGCCCGCACGAACAGCTGAGTACCGGTACCCCGGAGATCCTCGCCGAGGAGCTCAAGGGCTCGCAGCCACAGGCCGCCAAGCTCGCCGAATGGCTCAAGCTCGCCCTCGACGAGCCGCACCTGCTGAAGAGCCTGGGCGCGGGCACCAACCTCGGCGTGCTGGTGTCGGGTCCGGCCGGCGTGGGCAAGGTGACGCTGGTGCGCGCGGTGTGCGACGGCCGCAGGCTGGTCGAACTCGACGGCCCGGAGGTGGGCGCGCTGGCCGCCGACGCCCGGCTGAAAACCGTTGCCGCGGCGGCGAAGAAGGTTCGCGACGGCGGCGGCGTGCTGCTGATCGCCGACGTCGACGCGCTGCTGCCGGCCACCGCCGAGCCGGTGGCCGCGCTGATCCTGGGCGAGCTGCGCACCGCCGTCGCCACCGGCGGCGTCGCATTGATCGCCACCTCGGCACACCCCGACCAGCTCGATGCCCGGCTGCGCGCCCCCGACCTGTGCGACCGCGAGCTGGGCCTGCCGCTGCCCGACGCCGCCACCCGCAAGGCGCTGCTGGAGGCGCTGCTCAAGCCGGTGCCCACCGGCGATCTCAGCCTTGACGAGATCGTCGGCCGCACACCGGGTTTCGTCGTTGCCGACCTCGCCGCGCTGGTGCGTGAGGCCGCGCTGCGCGCGGCGTCCCGGGCCAGCGCCGACGGGCAACCACCCAAGCTGAACCAGGAGGATCTCGTCGGTGCGCTGACCGTCATCCGGCCGTTGTCGCGCTCCGCCACCGAGGAACTGACGGCGGGCAGTGTGACGCTCGACGACGTCGGCGACATGGCCGAGGCCAGGCAGGCGCTCACCGAGGCGGTGTTGTGGCCGCTGCAGCATCCCGACACCTTCGCCCGGCTGGGTGTCGACCCCCCGCGCGGGGTGCTGTTGTACGGCCCGTCCGGCTGCGGCAAGACGTTCATCGTCCGCGCCCTGGCCAGCACGGGGCAGCTGAGCGTGCACGCGGTGAAAGGCTCCGAGCTGATGGACAAGTGGGTGGGCAGCTCGGAAAAGGCGGTGCGCGAACTGTTTCGGCGAGCCCGCGATTCGGCCCCGTCGCTGGTGTTCCTCGACGAGGTGGACGCGCTGGCGCCCCGGCGCGGGCAGAGCTTCGACTCCGGCGTGACCGACCGGGTGGTGGCCGCGCTGCTGACCGAGCTCGACGGGATCGACCCGCTGCGCGACGTCGTGGTGCTGGGCGCCACCAACCGGCCCGACCTGATCGACTCGGCGCTGCTGCGCCCGGGCCGGCTGGAGCGGTTGGTGTTCGTCGAACCGCCCGACGCCGCGGCCCGCGGCGAAATCCTGCGCACCGCGGGCAAATCCATCCCCCTGAGCGCCGACGTCGACCTCGACGAGGTGGCCGCCGGGCTCGACGGCTACAGCGCCGCCGACTGCGTGGCGCTGCTGCGGGAGGCCGCGCTCACCGCCATGCGGCGATCCATCGACGCCTCCCACGTGACGGCCGCCGACCTCGACGTGGCCCGCAGGACCGTGCGCCCCTCGCTGGATCCCGCGCAGGTGGAGTCCTTACGCGCGTTCGCGAAAGCTCTTTAGCACCGCCCGCGCCGACGCCGCGACATCGGCCTCGAGCCAGGGCGGCATCGGCTCGTCGTGCGCATGGCGCCGGACGACGGCATAGGGCAGGTCGGCGACCGCTCGCGCGACGGCGTCGACGGATCGCCGATCGCGTTTTCCGTACAGTTGCCTCGCCAGGGTGCCGATCCGCTCGTTCAGGGGCGCGTTCATCGCGGCCAGCGTCTGCCGGAACGCCTCGTCCGGCTCGCCGTCGAGCAGGTCGGTCGGCCGGATCGTCAACAACAGGCGGGCGTCCTCGGGCAGCTCGCGCGCAAAGCTGACGGCGACCACGGCCATCGCCACCGCGGTGCCGGCGGCCGTGTTGTCCTCGGCGGCCATCGCCCGCGTCTGGAAACGATCGAGCGCGCGCAGCCACGCCGCCGTCAGGATGCCGTCGCGGTTGCCGAACCGGTGATACAGCGTGCCGGCCGGCGCACCACTCGCCTTCGCAATCGCCGCGACGCTGGCCGCCCGCGGTCCCCCCTCGAGCACGAGTGCCCGCGCTGCGTCGAGGATCACATCGGTTTCATGCTTCCGCGGTGGTGCCACGATCTAGTACATTCCTTCTATATGGAACGGTTGCCCTATATCGATGAGCATGCCATAACCGTGGCTGCGAATCGCGCAGAAACATGGTCGGCGCTGCTGCGGGTGATGTGCCGCGACCCGCACGACCCGTCGACCGTGCCGACGGGGTTCGTGCTGGACGAGGCGCGCGCACCGGAGCGGTTCGCGCTGAAGGGCCGCCACCCGTTCGCCGTGTACCGGTGGGTGTTCGAGCTGGATGATGAGCCGGCGGGCGGCACCCGGCTGCGCGCGCTGACCTGGGCCGCTTTCCCGGGCGTCCACGGCAAGGCCTACCGCGCGCTCGTCATCGGCACCGGCGGCCATCGCGTCGCGGTCCGACGGACGCTGAAACGTGTGGCGGCTAAAGCGCTCGCCGAGCGGGCACCCACGGGCGAGGCCGAGGCCGATTACACCGACGTCTTTGAAGTCCCGATCCTGCACGGCGATTCGCGTACCGCCGAACAGGCGTTGCGCGACGCGGTGGGGGACGAACCGGGCGCGAGCGGAAGCCTTGTGTCGTGGATCCACCGCCACATACTGAGATTTCACCTCGGTCCGTATTCCTCGCCCGATCACATAATCGGCTGGCCGATCGCGCGTTCGGATCACGATGAGATCGTGCTGGCGGCGCGCGGGCCGCTCATGCGCGGCCAGCTGACGCTGCGACGCCGGGACGGCCGCGCCGTACTCACCACCCGCGTGCATTATCGTCACAAGATCGCCGCCCGAGTGGTCTGGGCCATGGTCGCACCACTGCATCGGATCGTGGCGCCGCGGTTGATGAAGCACAGCGCCCGTCGTGGCCGGGACTGGATGGCTGGAAGTTGAAACGCATTGTGGCGCACCCGCGCCTGAGCGCAGCGACCCGTAAGGCGATTCCCCGCACGACCCCCGCGTGAACCGTTTGGCTCGTCAGTTCGTTGTCGACTTCGTCGGCATCATCACGCGTTCGCCCACCAGCTGTAACCAGGTTGCCTACTAACAAACACCTGGCTCGAAGCCGGCTCAATCCGATCCGACACGTCCAAGGAGAAGAGCCTATGAACAAGGATCACCCGTGAAATTCCGCGATGTCGCGCCGACGACGCGGGTCATCACGGTGGCGGTCATGGTGTCGATGGTGGTCTTCCTCGATGGCACCGTCGTGAATCTGGCGCTGCCGGCCACGGCGCGCGACCTTGGCGGGGGCATGTGCTCGCAGCAATGGGTTGTCGACGGCTATCTGCTGGCCGTGGCGGCCATGGTTCTGCCGGGCGGTGCCATCTCCGATTTGTTCGGTCGCATACCGGTGCTGCGCTTCGGGCTCGCGGCCTTTGGGGCGGGCTGTGTGCTGGCTGCCACTGCGGGGACCCCGGCGATGCTGATCGCCGGGCGTCTCGTCCAGGGGTTGGGCGGCGCGTTTCTGGTGCCCGGCTCGCTGGCGCTGATCAGCTCGTCGTTCGACCGCGCGGACCGGCCCGCGGCGATCGGGTCATGGACGGCCTGGACCAGCACCGCCTTCGCGGTGGGGCCGCTGCTGGGCGGATTGGCCGTGGACTTCCTGAACTGGCGCTGGATCTACGTGTTGTCGGCGATCCCGATGGCCATCGGTTTCGCGTTGACGTTTTGGCTGCCCCGGATTTCCGGGCCCCCCGAACGCCCCCGCATCGACGTCGCGGGCGCCGCACTGTCGTCGGTCGGACTGGCCGCCACGGTCTATGCGCTGATCGAACAGGGCCGGCGGGGATGGGGAGACCCCCTGGTCAGAGCGGCGTTGGTGGTGGGGGTCGCGGCATTACTCGCGTTCGTGGCATGGCAGCGCCGGGCGCCGCACCCAATGGTGCCGCTAAGCCTGTTCAGGACTCGCAATTTCGCTGGGGCCAACCTGGTCACCGCGTTCGTCTACGGCGGCATCACGATGGGTTCGTTGGCCATCGGCCTGTACCTCCAAGAGGTCGCAGGGTATTCGGCCACCGCCGCGGGTCTGACTACCTTGCCCAGCCCCATCATGTCGTTCCTGTTCGCCCGCGGCGTCGGCGGCATGGCCGCCCGGCTCGGGCACCGGATCTTCCTGATAGCTGGACCGGCGCTGGCCGGGTTGGGGCTGCTGCTCATCGGCCCCACCACACACGGATTCCACGTCGCCACGGACGTGTTGCCGGGCAGGATCCTGCTGGCCATCGGTATGGTCCTCGCCATCACGCCGCTGACCGCGGTCAACTTGTCCGCCGTCAAGTCCGCGCACGGCGGGATCGCCGCCGCGATCCAGAACGCGACGGGGCGGACTTCCGCGTTGATCGCCGTGGCCTGCGTGGGCCTGATCACTGCCAACAGGCTGACCGATGTCAGCTTCACCCGGCTGTTGGAGGTCAGCGCGGCGTTGTTCTTCATCGGCGCCGTCATCGGCGGCCTCGGCATCAGAAACCCGGCCGCTCCGGCCGAGCCCGTTCCAGACAACATCGCCGGCCGGCCGCAGCTGGCGTCGAGCGCGCCAGCTGCGAATTCGGTCTGAGGTCAACCCGGCATTACTTTGCATATAACTGCATTCTTGCGTATTACTGCATCCTGGCGCTAATGTGATCGAGCGCGAGCGAATCGAGGATGCCATCACAGTCACCGGAACCACGGCCCCGTCGGTGAACGAATTCATGAACGACCCGATCGGCTTCTTCGGCCAGTCCTACACCCGGATGCACAGCATCGAACGACCCGAACTCGAAGAGCTGCAACGCCAAGCGATGGCCGACCGCTTCCTGGAGCACCACCAAAGCATCGAGATGCTGCGCAAGCTGGCCGACCGGCTCGGCATCACGGCCCTCAACGAGTTCAACGACATTGTCCCGCTGTTCTCTTCACACACGGCGTTCAAGTCGTACTCCGCCGCGCTCGTCGACAAGAAGCGCTTCGATCTGATGACCAAGTGGCTGGACAAGCTGACCAGCTACGACCTTTCCGGCGTGGACGCCACCGGGTGCACCGGGATCGACGACTGGATCGACCGACTCGACGAGCAGACCCCGACGCTGTGGAAGATCTGCTTGTTGAGCGTGTGAGCCCAGGCATTCGAGCGTGCGCGTGGGGCGGAATTTTGGCCGAATTTCCGCCCTGGATGCACAGGCAAGTGCACTAACGCACACTCACGGCTCAGGCAGAGCGGTCCAGTCGGCCGACAGCCGCGAGCTGAACCGCGGCGGCCGGCGATCCAGGAAGGCGCTGACTCCCTCGCGGGCGTCGGCGGTGCCCATCACGCGGTGGTGCAGCTGGGTTTCCAGCGACGCGACCTGTCGCGGGGTGTAGTTGTGGATGGCGCTGTCCCACAGCAGTCGCTTGCACAGCGCCGCGGACATCGGGGCCACGTGGGCCGCGATGTCGCGGGCCATCTCCACGGCGTGCCCGAGCACCCGCTCGGCCGGCAGCGCCCGGTTGGCGATTCCGAGCGCCACCGCCTCGGCACCAGTGAAGGTGCGCCCCGTGAGCAGCACCTCGGCGGCCACCCCCAGGGAGGCCAGATGCGCCAGCGTCCAATGCGACATGCAGTCGGGTATCACGCCCCGGCGCACTTGCACCACACCGTATTTGGCGTCCTCGGCGATCACGCGGATGTCGGCCTGCAGGGCGATCGTCAGGCCGATTCCGATTGCGTGGCCGTTGAGCGCGGCGATCACCGGTTTACGCAACTCGAAGGCGGCCGGGTCGATCGGCGACGCCGAGAACGCGCTGTCGTCGGCGGGGGCGTCGAACGGCGATATGTTGCCCGAGAAATCCGCTCCGACGCAAAAGGCGCTGCCCGCACCGGTTACCACGATGGCGCGGACGTCGTCGTCACGGTCACAGTCGCGGTACGCCCGGCTCAGCAGCGCGCCCATCTCGGCGGTATAGGCGTTGAGATGTTCGGGACGATTCAGCGTCAGCTCCGCCACGCCCTCGTTGATGTCGACCGTCACGTCGGCGCTCATCGCATTGCCCCCTATTCGGACAGCTGGAACTCCACCATGTCGGCAAGCGCGTCCACGGCCTCGCTGAGCGCGGCGAACCGACCGGCGGCCGACGACGCCGACAGCACGGTGTAGCGGTCGGCCGTGCCGATCGGAACGCGAGACGCCAACGCGAAAAGCCGGCGCCCGGCGTCGCTCTCGCGTGGGCCGAGTAGCGCGTCGCGCTCCGGCAGCCGGGCGTCGCGGGCCTCCGCGATCCGTTCGAAGAGCGCGATCACCCGCTCCTCGAGATCGAGCAGCTGCGCGTCGGTCACCGGGTCGCCCGGTTCGTCGGGCCAGAGCGTCACCGTCGCGCGCGGGTACGGGTCGTCGGGCAGCCACTCGCACACCCGGATCCGCTCGCCGGTGCGGCAGCGCAGCATGTACCGGCCGGCGCCCAGGTCGGCATGTTCGTCGATCCTGGACAGGACGCCCACATCGCAACGCGAATCACCGCCACCGACCTCGCGGCCCCGCGCGATCAGCACGACGCCGAACGGTTCCTCGCGGTCGATGCAGCGCCGCACCAGCGCGCCGTAGCGGGGCTCGAAGATGCGCAACGGCAGATCCTGGTCGGGTAGCAGCGCCGACTCGAGCGGGAACATCGCCAGCTCAATGCGTTCGGGATCCGCCATGATTCAAACTCAGATGTCCAGCTCGGCCACCAGCGCGTCGACGACCGCGCGCAGGTCGCCGTCGTGTTCCTCGGCCACCCGCCGCTGGCGCTGGTACGAGGCGCCGCCGGCGCAGATGTCGGCCACCGCGCGCAGCTCGTCGGCGCAATGCAGTGACTTGGCGACCGGCTCCAGCCGGTTCAGCACATCGGTGAGGTCGTCGGTGACCAGCCGCTCGTTGCTGTCGGCGTCCAGGATGATCACCGCGTCCAGGCCGTATCGCGCCGCGCGCCACTTGTTTTCCTGCACATGCCAGGGCGGCATGGTGGGCAACGTCTCACCGGCGTCGAGCCTGCGGTCCAGGTCGACGACCAGGCAGTGCGTCAACGCCACCAGCGCGCCGAGCTCACGCAGGTTGGACACGCCGTCGCAGACCCGCACCTCCAGCGTGCCCAGGTGCGGCGAAGGCCTTATGTCCCAACGTATTTCGTCCATATGGTCGATGATGCCGGTCTTCTTCTGGTCGTGGACGAAGCCTTCGAACTGCGACCAGCGCTGAAAGTGGAACGGCAACCCGGCCGTGGGCAGCTGCTGAAACATCATCGCGCGGTTGCTGGCGTATCCGGTGTCCTCGCCGACCCACCACGGCGACGACGCCGACAACGCCAGCAGGTGCGGGTAGTACTTGAGCAGTGACGTCATGATCGGCATCACCTTGTTCGCCGACGAGATCCCGACGTGCACGTGCACGCCCCAGATCAGCATCTGGCGGCCCCACCACTGGGTGCGCTTGATCAGCTCGGCGTAGCGCGGGGCGTCGGTCAACTTCTGGGCCGACCACCGGGCGAACGGATGGGTGCCGGCGCAGAACAGCTCCATGCCGCGATCCCGGACGATCCGGCGGGCCGGGCGCAGGGTCTCGCGCAGGTCCTCCATCGCCTGTCCGGTGCAGTCGCAGATGCCGCTGACCACCTCGACGGTGTTGCGCAGCAATTCCTTGTGCACGCGCGGATTTTCGCCGATCTCGGCGATGACCGCGGTGGCTTCGTTGCTCAGGTCGCGGGTCTGCGCGTCGACGAGCGCGAACTCCCATTCCACGCCGATGGTCGGCCGCGGCGAGGGGGCGAAATCGATGCGGGTTCTGGCCCTGCTAGCCGGCGCCGATGACACCGCACGCCACCCGCTTGCCGGCGTCACCGGTCGTCATCGTGATCTGGTCGGGGCCCGGTGTTCCGTTGGTCTGGTTGTAGCGATCCGACGGGATGTTGGCGAAGTTGTCGGCGCCGGCGTGGATGACGATCGCGGTCTTCTCGCCGGTCAGCAGGTCCTCCATGGCGAAGGCGTCCGTGGTGGTCACCAGCATCCCGACCCCGTCCTTGCGAACCTCCAGCGAGGTCAGGTCGCCGCTGGCGGGCTCGGCGGAATGCCCGGGCGCCTGGAAATGCCCGCCGGCGGACAGAAAGTCGCCGGGCGCGCCGCCGGTCGGGGCCGTCGAATTGGCCTCGCACTTGCCGACCTTGTGGATGTGTACGCCGTGGAAGCCGGGCGCGAGGTGACCGGCGCCGCTCGTCGCGATCGTGATCGTGGCATAGCCGTTGCTGAAATCGAACTTCGCGGTCGCTACCTCAATCCCGTCGGGACCCTTCAGTTGGGTGGTGATGCTCCGCCCCGCGGGCTGCTGCTGGTCGCCCTCGGTGCCCGCGCCCGCCGTCGGCGCGCTCGATCCGGTCCACACCGCGGGCGTGGTGCCGGGGACCGTCGAGGCGTGTTGGGGCGATGAGCACGCACCCACCACTGCGACGCAGGCCGTCGCGAACAGCGCGGGCACGGCGGCGGCATTGCGGTGCTTAGGCATAGCGGAAGCCTATCCCGCCGACCCACGAATATGGAGCAGCGATCCTCAGCCGGTCACCAGGACGATGACGCCGGGCGGCTGGCCGCCCAGCGCCGGAATCCGCGGCTGGACGGGCGCTCCCAGCTTCTGGCCCACCGCGTCCGCGGTGGCGTGCTCCCCGTCGGCATCGGTGTAGTACACCGTCGTGGCCGTGATGTCGGACATCGACAGGTTCCCGACGTCGGTCACCTTGAAACCGGCGGTCGCCAGCTGATCCTTGGTGTGCGCGGCGACGCCCTCTTTGGACGAGATGTTGTAGATGCGCACCTCGGCCTGGTTCGCCGGGGCGCTGCTGGCGGCGGCCGCCGAGCTGGTGGAGTTGGTCACGCCGGATGCCGGCGACGCCGACTCGTCATCGGACTTCCCGGAGGAACTCAGCGCCTGCCACCCGAGCAGCAGGAAGATGACGCCCAGGAACAACAGCACCATCACCATGGCCCGGAGGGGAAGACCCGTGGAGTCCGGAACGCGCTCTTTCATCGAGCCCACTGTAGCCAGGAAAGCACCGGAGCCTGCAAAGCCACCGAGCTGTCAGGTCACTTCGAAGCCGAGGCGGCGCGCCGCCCGCGCCTTCTGCCGGCTGGCGCGCAGCCGTCGCAGCCGCTTCACGAGCATCGGGTCGGCGGCCAGCGCCTCGGGTCGATCGACCAGCGCGTTGAGCACCTGGTAGTAGCGCGTCGCCGACATCGAGAACAGCTCTTTGATGGCGTCTTCCTTGACCCCGGCGTACTTCCACCACTGGCGCTCGAACGCCAGGATGTCGTGTTCACGGCGGGTCAGCCCATCGGCGATGTCAGCGTCGTCCCCCGATCGATTTGCCCGCGCCATGGCGCTGTCCATATCGCTTCCCCTGGACCCTTTCGGCGATTCCCAACGTGCTCGAATGACTTGACTTACATCGGGGCATGTTTCGGCGAATATTGAACCACGCTTCGAACCCTCAAGCCGTAATCCAGACCCGCGAGTCGGCCGATTCGCTGCGATTGCCCCGGCTGCGCTCAACGCGGCCGCGACACGCTTTAAGCTAGCCGACCATGGCAGTGGTACCCATTCGCATCGTGGGAGATCCGGTCCTGCACACCCCGACAACGCCGGTGGCCGTCGCCGCCGACGGTTCGTTGCCGGCCGACCTGCCCGCGCTGATCGCCACGATGTACGACACCATGGACGCCGCGCACGGCGTCGGGCTCGCCGCCAACCAGATCGGGCACGGGCTGCGGCTCTTCGTCTACGACTGCGCCGAGGACCGCGGCCTGACCGACCGCCGCCGCGGCGTGGTCATCAATCCGGTGCTGGAGACTTCAGAAGTTCCCGAGACCATGCCCGACCCTGGTGACGACGACGAGGGGTGCCTGTCGGTCCCCGGCGAGTCGTTCCCGACCGGCCGGGCGAAGTGGGCGCGGGTAACCGGACTCGACGCCGACGGCAGTCAGATCACCATCGAGGGCACCGGCCTGTTCGCGCGGATGCTGCAGCACGAAACCGGGCACCTGGACGGCTTCCTGTACCTGGACCGTCTCATCGGCCGGCACGCGCGCGCCGCCAAACGTGCCGTGAAGTCACAGGGTTGGGGCGTTCCGGGCCTGTCGTGGCTGCCGGGCGAGGGACCGGACCCGTTCGGCCACTGATGGTTTCGTGGCCGGACCTGGGAACGCGGGTGACGGTTCGCTACCGGCGCGCGAAAGGATCGGTCCCGCCGCTGACCGACGCGGTCGGACACCTGCTGGCGGTCGATCCGCTGGTACGGGTACGGACGAAAACGGGCGCGGTGGTCGAGTTTGCGCCCGCCGACGTCGTCGCGCTGCGGGCACTGACCGACGCGCCGGTGCGCACCGCCCAGATCAGGGCGCTCGAGCAGGCCGCCGCGAAGGCCTGGCCCGGCGACGAACGGGCCTGGCTTGACGGCTGGCTGCTGCGGGCCGGGCAGGGGGCCGGTCTGACCGCCAATTCGGCTATGCCACTTGATATCTCGGCTCAACTGAGCGCGCTCCCCGCGATCGTCACCTGGTACGAACGTCGCGGCCTCACTCCGTGGCTGGCCGTCCCCGAGCGCTTGTTGGCGCTGCCGCGCGGGGTGACGGGCGACGAAGAACGAGTCCTGGTGCGCGACGTCCCCGACGCGCGTGAGCCCGACCCGTCCGTCACCCTGTCGGCCCGGCCCGACGACGCCTGGCTGCGCATCTACCGGGGCGCGGTCCCCCTCGACGCGCTCACCGGCGTCATCGACGGCGAGCTGGTGTTCGGCACCCACCCGGGCGGGGCGGTCGCGCGCGCTGCGCTGACCAATGCACCGGACGGCACTGGCTGGTTGGGCCTGTCGTCGATCCGGGCCGCCGAGGAGCAGACCGCGGTGGCACTCTGCCGAGCGCTGCTGGCCTGGGGCGCGGATCGCGGCGCGTCCCACGCCTACCTGCGCGCCCGCGGCACCGGCGCGACCAACCTCGCCGATTTGCTCGGCTTCCTGCCGCATCACCGGCGCCGCTACATCGCGGCCCGACGGATCGATACCGTCTAGCCATGCCCGACGGCACCTTGCGGCTGGCCACCTGGAACGTGAATTCGATTCGCACGCGCCTGGACCGCGTCCTGGACTGGCTGGCCCGCGCCGACGTCGACGTGCTGGCCATGCAGGAGACCAAGTGCGCCGACGGCCAGTTCCCCGCCCTGCCGTTCTTCGAACTCGGCTACGAGGTCGCACACGTCGGCTTCAACCAGTGGAACGGCGTTGCCGTCGCGTCACGCGTGGGTCTCGAAGACGTCCAGATCGGGTTTGAGGGGCAGCCCACCTGGACGTCCAAGCCCGAGATCGCCGCCACGGCGGAAGCCCGCGCCCTGGGCGCCACCTGCGGCGGCGTGCGGGTGTGGAGCCTGTACGTGCCCAACGGCCGCGCCGTGGGCGATCCGCACTACACCTACAAGCTGAATTGGCTTGCTGCGCTGCGGGATTCGGCGGCCGGCTGGCTGCGCGACGACCCCGCGGCACCGATCGCGCTGGTGGGCGACTGGAACATCGCCCCGACGGACGACGACGTGTGGAGCACCGAATACTACGCCGGCGCCACGCACGTCTCCGAGCCGGAGCGCCGCGCGTTCGATGCCATCGTCGACGCGCAATTCGCTGACGTGGTAAGGCATTTCGCCCCGGGCCCCGGCGTCTACACCTACTGGGACTACACCCAGCTGCGGTTCCCGAAGAGACAGGGCATGCGCATCGACTTCATCCTCGCCTCACCGGCTTTGGCCGGCCGCGTAACGGGCGCGCAGATCGTCCGCGACGAACGCAAGGGCAAGGCGCCGAGCGATCACGCGCCCGTGCTGGTCGATGTGAGCCAGGTTTAAACTCGATGTGAGCCCGGTTTAAGAAGTTGCTCGTTGTACGCGCGTTTGTAACGTGGCAGGCTTTCGCCTTATAGATGCAGAGAACAATTTCGTTGTTGCTGTTAACCTCGCGTTCAACGGGTATACGGGTTGCCACGCGGTTCTCCAGTGAGAGCGATGAGATACCAGGGAGTAATCATGGGTGTCGTCGGTGGGGCAGTACGCAGCGTGGGCAAAACGGTGGGTCGTGCGGCGGACGCGAGCACGGCGGCCGCGGGCGCAGTGGGTGGCGCCGCGGTCAATGGAATCGTCGGCGGCGTCACGGGAGCCGCTGAGGGCATCAAGCGCGGAGTCAACAGCGGCAGTCACTCGACGCCGGCGGCCGCGTTGGCGTTGGGTGCGATTGGCGTCGCCGGACTGGTCGAGTGGCCGGTGCTGCTGGCCGTCGGCGGCGGAGCGCTGCTGCTGCACAGGATGAATCGCAAGCCGCAGAACGCCGCAGCGGCGAAGGCGAACCTCAAGCCGGTGCCTACCGCGCCGCCGCCGAAGAAGGCGGTGCCGCAGAAGGCCGCCGGCAAGTCGGCGGCCAAGAAGGCGGCCGGGCGCCGCGCCGGCGCCGCCGAGTTGCGCAGCACCAATTAAGAGCCGTTCGAGCAGCCTTTGAGCATTGTCACGTCGCTACCACGATTAACGCCGCTGCGGGCTCTCACTGCGCTGACCCAAGAGGTCTTGCACATCGCGGCGATTCCGCTGCGCGAAGGCGCCAGGGCGCTCACCGGCGATCTTCCCCACGAAACGCTGAGCCGGCGCTGCTGGCGCGGCGAGAGCCGCGCCTGGATCGAGGTGCGCGGCCTTGACGAGGCGAGCTCGGATGAACTAAGCGAACTGGGCCAGGCCGTGCTCGACGGCATCCAGGCCCACCCCGGCGTCACGTCGGCCAGCCTGAACCACCCCCTGTCGCGTGTGGTCGTGACCATCGGCGATCCGGACACCTCGCTGCGCGACCTGTGCGACGTTGTCGACGACGCCGAAAGGCGTTGCCGCTCAACCAACAAGGCGGCCGCGACGGCTTTGCCCGGCGACGGCGTGGTGGCGGCGACCCGGGCCGTGACCGTGGCCGCCAACGCGGCCGGGCTGGGCGTCGCGTTGGCCGGCCGGGCGCTGCACTGGCCGCGGTTGCCGATCGGTATCCAGGCGGGCGTGGTGGCGGTGGACTACCAACCCTGGCTGCGCCGGCAGGTCGAGGACCGCATCGGCGGTCCCGCGACGGACACCGTGCTGACGCTGGCCATGACGGCCGCGGAGACCGTCACCCTCGCCCCGGCGTCGCTGTCGGTGGGTCTGCTGATGCAGTCGCTGAAAGCCGCGGAATGCCGCGCCGAGGCGCGGGCCTGGCGCCACCACGAACCCGAGCTGGCCCGGCACGCCGACCAACCGCCCGCCGACGCGTCGTCGCCGAGGCCGCCGCGCGCCAGACCGGTGGAACGTAACGCCGGCCGCTTCGCGCTGGTCCAGGCGCTCAGCGCCGGGCTGGTCGGCGCCACCACCCGCAACCTGAACATGGCCGCCACCGCGGTGCTGGTGACCGCCCCCAAGGCCAGCCGCACCACGCCGGAGGCGTTCGCCGCCGCCCTCGGACGCGGATTGGCCGACCGGCACGCCGTCCTGTCGCTGCGGCCGGACGCGCTGCGCCGCCTCGACCGCGTCGACACGATCGTCATCGACCCACGGGTGTTGTGCACCACCGGCATGCGGGTGGCGCGCATCCGCGGCGCCGGCGAGCGGGAGCTGTCGGCGGCGTGGAACCGCGCCCAGCTGGTGCTGCAGAACAACGGCCAACGCCCGGGCTGGCACCGGGTGCCCGGGATGTCGGCCAGCGAGCCGCATTCGGCGGTCGAGGCGCTTTTCCGCCCCTCCCACGATCCATTGGCGTCGGTCCTGGTTGCCGAGGCGCATCGCACGGGATCGGATCTGGTATCGGTCGACCTGGATTCGCTGGGCGAGCTGCGGCCGGCGTTCGACGACTTGAGGCCTGTAGAGGGCACGTCCAACGCCTCGATCGACGACGCCCTCGCCCACGCCGTGGCGGACCTGCAACAAACGGGCCGCACGGTCGCCGTGCTGTCATCGTCTGGCGCACAAGCGCTTTCGTCCGCGGACGTGGCGCTGGGCGTGCTGCCACCGCCCGACGCCGGCCCGCCGCCCTGGTACGCCGATCTGCTGCTGCCCGACCTCGCCGCCGCCTGGCGGGTGCTGCACGCGCTTCCGGCGGCCAAGGCCGCCAGCCAGCGCGGGGTCGGGATAGCGGCCGGCGCGACGGCCATGGGATCGCTGCTGATGATCCCGGGCATCCGCGGCCTCGGCCCCGGACCGGTGACCACCGGAGCGGCGGCGGGCGCGCTCTCCGGTTACCTGCTGGCACGCGGGATCATGACCGCGGACGCACCGCGGTCGGCGCCCGTCCAGGAATGGCACGCGATGTCGGTCGACCAGGTCCGCAGGGCCCTGCCGCCGCCCCACCGGGAGCGGGCCGAGTCGGCCGCACAGGCGCAGCTGCCCGAGACCAACCCGAACGCGTTGTGGCAGCTCCTCAAGGCCGTCCGCGCCGAGCTGACCGACCCGCTGACCCCGGTGCTGGCGCTCGGGTCGGCGGCCAGCGCGGTGCTCGGGTCCCCCGTCGACGCCGTCTTGGTGTTTTCGGTCTTGACCGGGAACTCCATCCTGGCGGCCAGCCAGCGGCTGCGCGCCGAGAACCGCCTCAACCGCCTCCTCGAGCAGCAGATCCCGCCGGCCAGGAGGGTCGACACCGGTCCGGACGGGGAGCGGACGTACACCGACGCCATCGCGGCGCAATTGCGGCCCGGCGACGTCATCGAAATCCGGACGCACGAGGTGGTGCCGGCCGACGCCCGGATCGTCGAGGAGGTCGACGTCGAGGTCGACGAGTCGAGCCTCACCGGCGAGTCGCTGTCGGTGGAGAAGCAGGTCGACGCCACGCCGGGCGCAGAACTCGCGGAGCGTCGCTGCATGCTGTACGCCGGGACCACCGTCGTGGCGGGCACCGCGGTCGCCGTGGTGACCGCGGTCGGGGCCGACACCCAGGAACGGCGGGCCGCCGAGCTGGTGTCCGCCGACATGTCATCCGACGTCGGCCTGCAGCACCAGCTCAGCCAGCTCACCAATCGGGCTTTCCCCGTCAGCTTGACCGGCGGCGCGCTGGTGGGCGGGCTCGGGCTGTTGCGCGGGACGGGCTTGCGCCAGGCGGTGGCCAGCGGCATCGCCATCGCCGTCGCCGCCGTCCCCGAGGGGATGCCGTTGGTGGCGACGCTGGCGCAGTCGGCGTCCGCGCGACGGCTGACCAAGTACGGCGCGCTCGTCCGCGTTCCGCGTTCGGTGGAGGCGCTCGGCCGCATCGACGTGGTCTGCTTCGACAAAACGGGGACGCTGAGCGAGAACCGGCTGCGGGTGGCTGAGGTCCGCCCGGCGCCGCGGCACTCGCCCGAGGACGTACTGCGCCACGCGGCGCACGCCACCCCGGCGGCCAACGGCGGCCCGCAGGCGCACGCCACCGACGCCGCCATCCTCGAGGCGGCCGCCCGATCGCTGAACGGCTCCGCGCCGCACGCGAAACCTACTGGACCGGAGGCTCACCTTCCCTTCCGCTCCGGCAGGTCGTTCTCCGCCTCGGTCACCGGCACGGAGCTGACCGTCAAGGGTGCGCCCGAAGTGGTGCTGGCCGCCTGCGAGAACGCCGGCCCGAAGATCCAGCGAACGGTCGCCGAACTGGCCGCCGGCGGGCTACGTGTGATCGCGGTGGCGCAGCGCCGGCTGACATCGCAACAGGCCGGGGCGATCGAGGAGGACCCGGACGACATCGCGGAGTTCTGCCGCGACGGGCTGACGCTGACCGGGTTCCTCGGCCTGTCCGACACGCCGCGCGCCGAGGCCGTCGGCCTGCTCGCGAACCTGCGTCGGCAGGCGGTGGGCGTGAAGCTGATCACCGGCGACCACCCCATCACCGCGTTGGCCATCGCCAGGGAGCTGGGCCTGTCGGTGACCGACGAACAGGTGATCAGCGGTTCGGAGTGGGACTCGCTGTCGCGCAAGGACCAAGAGCGCGTCGTGACCGAGCGGGTGATCTTCGCGCGGATGACGCCCGAGAACAAAGTGCAGGTCGTCCAGACGCTGGAGGGTGCCGGCGTGCTGTGCGCGATGGTCGGCGACGGCTCCAACGACGCCGCCGCCATCCGGGCCGCCACGGTCGGTATCGGCGTGGTGGCGGGGGGCAGCGACCCGGCCCACATGGCGGCCGACGTGGTGCTGGTGGACGCCCGCATCGAGGCGCTGGTCCCGGCCATCGAGGAAGGCCGCCAGCTCTGGCGGCGCGTGCAGGCGGCGGTGTCCGTACTGCTCGGCGGCAACGCCGGCGAGGTGCTGTTCGCCGTCATCGGCAGCGCGATCACCGGCACGTCGCCGCTGAACACCCGCCAGCTGCTCCTGGTGAACATGATGACCGATGCGCTGCCCGCCGCGGCCCTGGCGGTCAGCGAGCCCAGCGGCGCCTTCGACCCGGGCATCCGCGGCCCGGACCAGCCCGCGTTGTGGCGCGCGGTGGCCATCCGCGGCGTCACCACGGCCGCCGCGACGACGGCGGCGTGGGCGATGGCAAGCGTCACCGGGCGCCCGCAGCGGGCCTCCACCGTGGCGCTGGTCGCGCTGGTGGGCGCCGAATTGGGCCAGACGCTGCTGGACTCTCACGCCCCGCTGGTGGTGCTCACGGCGGTGGGCTCGCTCGGCGCGATGGGAACGCTGATCAGCATCCCGGTCGTCAGCCAATTGCTCGGCTGCACACCGCTTGGTCCGGTCGGCTGGGGACAGGCTCTGGGGGCCGCCGCGGGGGCGACCATCGCGATAGCCGTTCTGAACCGGGTTTCGGAAGATTGGGGCACGCCGCACCGGCCGGACACGCTGCCCCCCGGGCCTGATGTGGCCGTGACGAACGGTGAAGCGTCCGATCGGAGTGCCGAATCTCAACCACCCCGACGCGCCAGAGCAGCGCATAAAGTTCTACCAGGGGCACCTTCAGCACCAAAGCGATCGACGAAACGAGCGGATCGGCCACAGAGTCGGTCGTCGACATAAGTCCGACGTTGACCTGACGACCCGGCCGGGCGGCAAACCCTTCGTTACTGAAAGGCAAATGATGGCGGAAAAGAAGTCGCGCAGGGGCACACCCCAGGGCGAAGCGGTGCAGAAGATCCGCGAGGGCGAAACCTTCGTGGTGAACGTGCCGGTGGTGGGGCAGGTGGAGATTCCGCGGCCGGAGCAACTGGCCTACTACGGCGGTCTGGCCGCCCTGGCGGCGTTCGAACTCATCGACTGGCCCGTCGCCCTGGTCATCGCCGCCGGACACGTGTTGGCGAGCAACCACCACAACCGGCTCCTCGAGGAGCTCGGCGATGCGATGGAAGAGGTCTAGCCGCTCGCGGCGTGCTCGAACTGCGGCCGGCAGCGGGTTCATCGCCCCCGGTCGCGTTGCAGCGCATCGGAAAGCGTCGGGTAGACCTCGAGGATGCGATCCAGCTCGGTCACCTGGATCGGTCGGAGGACCAGGTCGTTGTCCGCCACCAGTCGCACCGATGTGCCGGCTTCTTTCCCTCCCTCGTGGCAATCGAGCACCGCGTTCAACGCCGCGCTTCCGAAGAAGGTCACCGGTTGCAGATCCACGATCACCAGCCGGGCCGGGTGCTTCGCGGCCACCTGCAGCGCGGCGGCGAGGTGGGGGGTGAGCTGGCCGACGGTGCTCGAATCGACATCGCCTTTTACCCGAACGAGGACAGCGTCCTCTCGTGCCTCATGGTCAACCGCCAACAATTCCATGCCTTTCATCGCCTTGAACAAGCCGAATTCCTTCGCTAGACGAAGCTGCCGTGCCCGGATAGGCAGCATGCCCGGGAGAGAATGTTTCGAAGCCTAGCGATTACGCGGAAGGCTCGGGAGGAATCCGTTCGTGCACCGTCAGCAACAAATGATCGAACTGACTCTGGGCGGCGGCCGCCGGCGAGGGCAGGTTCATGACCTCGGCGAGCAATTGTTTCGCCAGCGCGCGCAGCTTCACGTTTGTCTCTTGGGAGCGCCATTGCAAGACGCGGAAGGCCTGCTCCGCGCTGACCCGATAGACGTACATCAGCACGCCCTTGGCCTGTTCGATGGCCGCGCGGTTCTCGAATAGGTCCGGCAGGGCTTCGTCGAGCACTTCCTGCCGGGTCTCGTCGAAGGTGTTTGTGAGGTCGATGTAGTAACCGGCGGTGCCCACCACCGTGCCGGAGTCGTCCAGCATGCGGTCGGCCACCACGATCGCGTCGTGCACGTTGCCGGCGGTGTCCAGAAACCGGTGACGACTCGAAAACGACTCCTCAGATTGCAGGGCGTAATCCAGCAGATCCTGGACGTGGGCGCGGTCGTCGGGATGCTTGTGCGACAGCAGCAGTTTCGTCGTCGGCACCACGGACCCCGGTTCGTAGCCGTGCATCCTGGCCACCTCGTCGGACCATTCCCAGCGTTGACCGACAAACCAGAAGCGGAAGGTGCCGACGTTCAAGTACCTGGCTGCAGCCTCCGTCGCGCTGGTCGGCTGCGCTGGGCTCTCGGCGGGTTGCACGTTTGCATCCTCCCATCCGGGTGGTCTCCCCGGCTACCGTCGTTGGGGGTAACGTCGCGTGCGGACCCATCCATAAGACGCGGGAGCGCACGCCGAATGCGCTGAGAGGACGGCTCGGGGCCGTCGACCGTACGAACCTGACCGGGTAATGCCGGCGTAGGGAGATGAGAATGACCGTCACCGTTGAGCCGTCCGTCACGACTGGACCGATCGCCGGCAGCAGCAAGGCCTATCGCGAGCTGGAGGGGGTGCCCGGCGCGCGCGTTCCCTTCCGGCGGGTCAACCTGTCGACCGGGGATCACTTCGATCTTTATGACACCTCCGGGCCCTACACCGATCAGGACGCGCCGATCGATCTGGCGGCCGGACTGCCGGCGCGGCACGGCGTGGTCCGCGACCGCGGCACCCAGCTGCAGCGGGCCCGCGCCGGTGAGATCACCGCCGAGATGGCGTTCATCGCCGCCCGCGAGGGCGTGCCCGCCGAACTGGTACGCGACGAGGTCGCCCGCGGCCGCGCGGTGATCCCGGCCAACTACAACCATCCCGAGAGCGAGCCGATGATCATCGGCAAGGCGTTCGCGGTCAAGGTCAACGCCAACATCGGCAACTCGGCGGTGACGTCGTCGATCGCCGAAGAGGTCGACAAGATGGTGTGGGCCACCCGCTGGGGCGCCGACACCATCATGGACTTGTCCACCGGCAAGAACATCCACGAGACCCGCGAGTGGATCCTGCGCAACTCGCCGGTGCCGGTCGGCACCGTGCCGATCTACCAGGCGCTGGAAAAGGTCAACGGCGATCCGACCGAGCTCACCTGGGAGATCTACCGCGACACCGTGATCGAGCAGTGCGAGCAGGGTGTGGACTACATGACGGTGCACGCCGGCGTGCTGCTGCGGTATGTCCCGCTGACCGCCAAGCGGGTCACCGGGATCGTGTCCCGCGGCGGGTCGATCATGGCGGCCTGGTGCCTGGCTCACCACCGGGAGTCGTTCCTCTACACCAACTTTGCGGAGCTCTGCGACATCTTCGCGCGCTACGACGTCACGTTCTCGCTCGGCGACGGGCTGCGGCCGGGCTCGATCGCCGACGCCAACGACGCCGCCCAGTTCGCCGAGCTGCGCACCCTGGGCGAGCTGACCAAGATCGCGAAAGCCCATGGCGCACAAGTGATGATCGAAGGGCCGGGGCACATCCCGATGCACAAGATCGTCGAGAACGTGCGGCTGGAAGAGGAGCTGTGTGAGGAGGCCCCGTTCTACACGCTGGGGCCGCTGGCCACCGACATCGCGCCGGCCTACGACCACATCACGTCGGCGATCGGCGCGGCGATCATCGCCCAGGCCGGTACCGCGATGTTGTGCTACGTGACCCCGAAGGAGCACCTCGGGTTGCCGGACCGCAAGGACGTCAAGGACGGGGTGATCGCT
Source organism: Mycobacterium sp. (assembly GCF_025965855.1). Classification (GTDB taxonomy): domain Bacteria; phylum Actinomycetota; class Actinomycetes; order Mycobacteriales; family Mycobacteriaceae; genus Mycobacterium. The sequence continues at coordinate 56,761 of NZ_JAOPWB010000079.1, forward strand.
TACAAGATCGCCGCCCACTCGGCCGATCTGGCCAAGGGGCACCCCCGCGCCCAGGAGCGCGACGACGCGTTGAGCACGGCGCGCTTCGAGTTCCGCTGGAACGATCAGTTCGCGCTGTCGTTGGACCCCGACACCGCAAAGGAATTCCACGACGAGACGCTGCCGGCCGAACCGGCCAAGACCGCGCATTTCTGCTCGATGTGCGGGCCGAAGTTCTGCTCGATGCGCATCACCCAGGACGTGCGCGACTTTGCCGCCAAACACGGGCTCGAGACCGAAGAGGACATCGAGGCCATGATGAGCGAGGGCATGGTCGAGAAGTCGCGCGAGTTCGCCGAGCACGGCAACCGGGTGTACCTGCCGATCACGCAGTGAATTTCCTGCCGCTGCCGCCGCCGGGCACCACGCCGCTGCGCGTGCTGACCATCGCCGGATCGGACTCGGGCGGCGGCGCGGGCATCCAGGCCGACATGCGCACCATGGCGCTGCTGGGCGTGCACGCCTGCGTCGCGGTCACCGCGGTCACCGTCCAGAACACGTTGGGCGTCAAGAGCTTTCACGAGGTTCCCGACGACGTCGTCTCCGATCAGATCGAGGCCGTGGTCACCGATATCGGCATCCAGGCCGCCAAGACCGGGATGCTGGCGTCGTCGGCCATCATCGCCGCGGTGGCCGCCACCTGGCGCCGGCTCGGTTTGACGGTTCCGCTCGTCGTCGACCCGGTGTGCGCATCGATGCACGGCGACGCCCTGCTTGCGTCGTCGGCCCTGGATTCGCTTCGCGACCAACTGTTTCCGTTGGCGACGCTGGTGACACCGAACCTCGACGAGGTGCGCCTACTGGTAGATATAGAGGTCATCGACTCGACATCCCAGCGCGCGGCGGCCAAGGCGCTGCACGCGCTGGGCCCGCGCTGGGTGCTGGTCAAGGGCGGACACCTGCGGTCGTCGGATCGAAGCTGCGACTTGCTCTATGACGGCGCCGACTTCCACGAGTTCGACTCGCAGCGGTTGCCCACCGGCAACGACCACGGCGGCGGTGACACGCTCGCAACCGCGGTCGCCTGCGCGCTGGCGCACGGCTTCAGCGTGCCCGAAGCGGTCGGGTTCGGGAAGCGCTGGGTCACCGAATCCCTGCGCGCCGCCTATCCGTTGGGCGGCGGCCACGGGCCCGTCTCCCCCCTGTTTCGGTTGTCGTGAACCTCGAGCAGATCGCGGGCGTCGCGCACCAACCGTCTGGCACGGCGTCGGGCGTGGTGGTCCTCACCCACGGCGCCGGCGGCGACCGCGAATCGCTCCTGTTGCAACAGGTTTGCGACGAGTGGGCGCAGCGCGGCTGGCTCGCGGTGCGCTACAACCTGCCGTATCGCCGGCGCAGGCCGAAGGGCCCGCCGTCCGGCTCGGCGGCCGGCGACCGCGAGGGTATCGTCGAGGCAATCACGTTGTGCCGCGGCCTTTCCGGCGGCCCGCTGATCGCCGGCGGTCATTCCTACGGCGGCCGGCAGACATCCATGGTCGTGGCCGCGGGCGGGGTTTCGGTGGACGTGCTGACGCTGTTCTCCTACCCGGTCCACCCCCCGGGCAAGCCGGAGCGCGCCCGCACCGAGCACCTTCCCGACATCCGGCTGCCCACCGTGTTCACCCACGGAACGTCGGATCCGTTCGGGACGCCGGGCGAGTTGCGCGACGCCGCCGCGCTGATCGCCGCACCGACCGAGGTCGTCGAGATCACCGGCGCGCGCCACGACCTGCGCTCGAAGAGTCTCGACATGCCCGCGCTCGCGGTCGAGGCGGCGTTGCGGCTTGTTCGTCTCCAACGACCGCGAGCCACATAAACCCGAGGGACCGCACATGTGGGAAAAACTTCGCCGAGCGCTCGAATTCCGGCTCAGCGTCGCCCAGCTGATGGCCATCGGGCCAATCCTCGGCACCCCGTACCTACTGGTGGGAACCGTCTGGTCGACGACCCACACCGAGCATCTGCATCAGATGCACGGGGTCGACCTGGCGGTGTCCTTCCTGGGCTCGATCGTGTCGTGGCCGGTCCTGCTTTTCGCCGACGTCTGCATGGCGTGAGGATGGCCCGCTATTTACCCAGTTAAAACTGGACAGTTTTAGCTGTCTAGTTTAGGGTGGGGTCATGGACGGCATCGGTGGCTCCGCCGTGGCGGCCGCCCGCGACCTGCGGGTGCTGTTCAGCCGGCTGCGACGCCGGTTGAGGAGTCTCGGGGTCGACGACGACCTGACGCCGTCCCAGACCGCGGTGCTCACCCGGCTCTGGAAAGAGGGAGCGTCGTCGGCCAGCGCGCTGGCCGGTGCCGAACGGGTGCGACCGCAGTCGATGGCCACGATCGTGGCCGCGCTCGAACAACGCGGGCTCGTCGAACGCACTCCCGATCCCGAAGATGGTCGCCGCCAAGTGGTTTCGTTGACCATCGAAGGCCGACGGCGCGCCGAGAGCGATCGCCAGGTGCGGGAGGAGTGGCTGGCGCGCGCCATCCAGGAGCGGTATTCCGAACGGGAACGCCGCGTCATCCTCGATGCGTTGTCGCTGCTCGAGCGTCTAACCGAATGACGAAAGAGGGCTACTGCAATGGAATTAGGCGTACATTTCATCGATTTTCTACCGGGGGATCCGGCGAGGCTGGGCCCGACGCTGGCCGACGCGGCCAAGGCCGCCGAGCACGCCGGCGCGACGATGTTCACCCTGGCCGACCATTTCTTCCAGATGGAAAACTTTGGGCGGGCTGAGGATCCGTTCCTCGAGGGCTACACGTCGTTGGGCTTCCTGGCGGCGCAGACTACCACGATCGACCTCACCTTACTGGTTACCGGCGTCACCTACCGATATCCCGGCGTGCTGGCCAAGACGGTCACCACGCTGGACGTGCTGTCGCAGGGCCGGTCGATGCTGGGCCTCGGCGCCGCGTGGTACGAACGCGAACACGTCGCCCTAGGCGTTCCGTATCCGCCGCTGCGCGAGCGCTTCGAGATGCTCGAAGAGACGTTGCAGATCTGCCGGCAGATGTGGAGCGACGACGACGGGCCCTACGACGGCAAGCACTACCGGCTGGCCGAGACAATCTGTGTGCCGCAACCGATCCGGCGTCCCCCAATCCTGATCGGCGGCGACGGCGAGAAGAAGACGCTGCGGCTGGTCGCGCAGTACGCCGATGTTTGGAACAGCACGACGAGCAATGCCGAGGACCTCAAGCACAAGATCGACGTGCTCAACCGACACTGCGAGACCGTGGGCCGGGATCCCGGTGAGATCCGCAAGACTTTTGGCGGCCTTTTGGTGGTCGACCCGTTCGAGGACACCGACGAGTACCTGAAGACCGTGGAACGCTACGCCGAGCTGGGTGTTGAGATGATCAATGTCGGCCCGCTGCCCGGAAACCCCGATCCCGTCGGCTTCATCCGCCGGCTCGGAGATGAGGTGATTCCCAAGCTCGCCGAAATTGCCTGAGAGTGAGCGCTATCCGGGATAGCGCGAATAGCAGGCGTCCATGTTGCCGGTCACGCCGCCGCGGAAGGCGGCGATCCGCGTGAAACCGGCCGGCACGCTGGTGCCGTCGGCGTCGCTGGCGACCAGGTGGTTGATGAGCAGGCCGGAGACGGCTTCGTCGAGATCGCCGGCGGTCAGGATGAGCTGCTTCTGGGACGGCAGCTCGATCGGTTCTGCCATCTTTCGGTGCACGACACCGGTCAGGCACGCGGTGCGCAGCGCGGTCCAGGGGCTCTGCATCGCCAGGCCACGTTCGTGCTGCACCGCCAACGCGTACCTCGACATCACCATCGACAGCGCGGTGTCGTCACCTTGGGGCAGCGTGTGCTCGTTTTCGGCGGCGACCTTACCCGCCTTCGCCAGGCCCGGGAGGTCGATGACGATCGTGTTGGTTGCCGGACAGTAGGACGCCGGCGGGCTGGCTTTCGCGTCCGGGCAATCGGCCGGCGTATAGGACAGCGTCGGTGGATTCTTCGGGGAGAAGATCTTTCCCAGGAGCTCCATCAGCGTCGACAACGTGTCCTCGTTGATCGGGACCTCCCCGGTCTCCGGATCCCCGGTGTTATCGGTCCGAAGTGTGGTCGGCAGGTCACCGCGGCGCTGGTCGATTTCCTGCTTGTTGATCCCCGCGCACGCCGAGGCGCCGTTGATGAAGCCCATCTGGAAGGCGCTGATCCGGTCCAGGGCCGACCCGTGTTCGTCGTCGTTCGTGGTGTCGGCGTCCATGACCGGGTCGCGGGTGGTGATGATTCCGGCCAGCACGTGGTCGAGCCCGTCGGCGGTGCTCAGCGTGAACCGCGGCGACTTGCCGTCGGCCACCCAAAACAGATACACACCCGCGAAGCAATCGGCCTGCTGTTCGCGAACGATGGTCGGGTCTGTTCTGGTCACCAGTTTCGCCATCTGCTGCAGGGCGTGCCCGAATTCGTGCGCCAACACACCGTTAACGGACATGTCACCGAAATAGCGTTGTGCCACGGCCATGAACACCCCGCGATCCCAGGCGATCAGGTTGCAGCGCGAGGTGAAGAAGGCGTTGACGAGCTTGTAGGTGTCGTTATGGCAAACGATCGGACTGTTCGGATTGTCGGAGTCGTAGGACACCATCTTGGCGACCGGAACGAAAGTCCCTTTCAGCGATTGGCTGTACACCGATTTCCAGTAGTCCTCGATGTCGTTGATCGAGAGCAGGGACAACTTGTCGATCGGCCCGTTGTCGGTGTTCACCACCGTGCCGGTAGGGCTCGGCGCGTTCGAGCGGATCCCGCTGGGGCCGTTGGTCGCCGGAATACCGCCCACCCGGAAGGGGTCATTGAGCATGGACAGGGCGCGCCCGTCGATGAAAGTGGTGCAGCCCGCCACTATGAGTACTGCCCCTGCGCAGGCGATAGCCGCCTTCAGACGTGGACTCCGCCCGCGCACATTCATGACAAACCTCATCCGACCGGGCTGCAAGGCAGCATCAAAGGGATCTCAGTCTAGATCCCTTGGCTAACTCTGACAGCCCAAATCCCCGACTGCGAAACGTTAACGGGCTGGGCGGTATTCACCCGGTAAATTGCCGGCGTCCGGACCGCCCTTAAAACGGCGGCGGTTCGTCGTCGTCGTTGGGGGGTGGGGCGGGTCCGAAGTAGTCGTGGCTTTCGGATTTTCGGGCCAGGCGGGCGTCGCGGTTGTGTCGGCGTTCGGTCGCCACGCGGTACGCGCGCTCTTGGGTGCGGGTGCGGCGGCGTTTGGGCATCATGGCGGTGCGCTCGGCGCAGCGCTCGGTGTCGGTGCTCGCGGGCCTGGGCACCTCGCCGGTGGGCGCACAGAGCGAGGGGAACAGCAGTGCGCTGGCGGGGGTGGTGACGTAGGTGTGCCCGTCAGGCAGCGCCCAGATGACGG
>NZ_JAOPWB010000097.1 GCF_025965855.1 Mycobacterium sp.
CACCCGGTTCTCCACCGCGGAGAGCAGCGCGTCCTGCTGGGTCATGGAGAACCGGTGCACCTCGTCGATGAAGAGAACGGTCTGCTCGCTTCTGACGAGCGCCTGTCGAGCCTGGTCTATAACGGCCCGGACGTCCTTGACGCCGGCCGACAGCGCGGACAGCGCCTCGAACCGGCGGCCGGTCGAGTGTGAGATCAGCGCCGCCAGCGTCGTCTTGCCGCTGCCCGGGGGGCCGTACAGGATGACCGACGCGACGCCCGAGCCCTCCACCAGGCGGCGCAGCGGCGACCCGGGTGCCAGCAGATGGCCCTGCCCGACCACTTCGTCCAGCGACGCCGGCCGCATCCGCACGGCCAGCGGCGCACCGGCCGACACGGCCAGGCCCTGGTCGGTTGTCTGCGATGCGCCGGGGAGGTCGAAGAGACCGTCGGACACGGTTTTAGGCATACCACGTCGGGGTGACAAGGTGCGCCGGCCAAGAACGCGTGAAAACAATCCGCGCGCCTCGGCGACTTATTTGCTAAGTTCCGGTTTGCGCTGTTTCCGCGCGCGGGCCCACAGTTGAATCCAACAGCTAGGACGTCATGAGCCAGCCTCCCGAGTATCCCGGCAACCCGAACCTCCCCCACGGTGGAAGCCAGAACCCTCCCGGCTACCCACCGCCGCCCGGTTACGGCGCACCGCCCCCACCGCCGCCCGGTTACGGCGCACCGTCCCCACCGCCGCCCGGTTACGGCGCACCCCCGCCGCCTCCCCCCGGTTATGGCGCGCCGCCGGCCGGTTACGCGCCGCAGCCCGGCTACGGTGGCGCGCCCGGCGGTCAGCCGGGCCAGCCCTTCAGCATCGGCGAGGCGTTCAGCTGGGCGTGGGGCAAGTTCACGCAGAACGTCGCGGCACTGGTCGTGTCCAGCCTCGTCTACGGGGTACTCATCGCCGTCGCCTACAGTGCGATCTTGTTCGGCGGCGGCATGGGGTCGACCACCAGCACCACAAACAGCGACGGCTACACCACCGCCACCACGAGCATCGGCGCCGGCGGGTTGGTCGTCATGATCGTCGGCTACGTACTCATCTATGCGGTGGGGATTTTCGCCCAATCCGCGTTCCTGTCCGGATGCCTTGACATCGCCGACGGACGCCCGGTGACCATCGGTTCGTTTTTCAAGCCGCGCAACCTGGGCAACGTGATCCTCGCCGCGATCATCGTCGGAATTCTGGCCTCGATCGGCTCGTTCTTGTGCATCATTCCCGGCCTCATCGTGGGCATCTTCGCGCAGTTCGCCGTCCCGTTCGTCATCGATCGGTCGCAGGGCGCCATCGAGGCGTTGAAGTCCAGCTTCTCGACCGTCTCGTCGAACTTCGCCAACGCCCTGCTGGCGTGGCTGGCGCAGGTCGCGGCGGTCCTCGTCGGTGCGGTGCTTTGCGGCGTCGGGTTGCTGGTCGGGGGGCCCGTCGCCGCGCTCATCCTGATCTACACCTACCGCAAGCTGTCCGGCGGCCAGGTCGTCCCGCTGGAGCAGCCGCCGGGTGGTTACCAGGCCGGACCGCCGCCGGGCGCGCCGCCGGGCCCCCAGTTCGGATAAGGCGTAGGGACGGCCCGAGGCCAGGGGCCGTCCGCTGGGATTGCGCTGCGCTGCGACCTTGTGGCGCTTGTGATGAGATCAGCGGATGAGCATCAAAGTTGCGCTGGAGCACCGCACCAGCTACACCTTTGACCGGCTGGTCGGGGTTTATCCGCACGTGGTGCGGCTGCGCCCGGCGCCCCACTCCCGCACGGCCATCGAGGCCTACTCGTTGCGCGTCGAGCCGAGCGAGCACTTCGTCAATTGGCAGCAGGACGCGGTCGGCAATTTCCTTGCCCGGCTGGTGTTTCCGAATCCGATGAGCCGGCTGACCATCACCGTCGGGCTCATCGCCGACCTCAAGGTGATCAACCCGTTCGACTTCTTCATCGAGGACTGGGCCGAGACGTGGCCCTCGGGTGGGTGGAGCTATCCCAAGGCGCTGGCCGACGACCTCAAGCCGTACCTGCGGCCCGTCGACGAGGACGGCCCGGACTCGGGCCCCGGGGAGCTCGTGCAGGCATGGCTGGGCAACTTCAGGGTGCCCGACGGCACCCGCACCATCGACTTTCTGGTCGCGCTCAACCGCGCCATCAACGCCGACGTCGCCTACAGCCTGCGGATGGAACCCGGTGTGCAGACACCGGATTTCACGCTGCGCAACGGCGTGGGCTCGTGCCGGGACTCGGCGTGGCTGTTGGTGTCGATCCTGCGCCAGTTCGGGCTGGCCGCCCGCTTCGTGTCCGGCTACCTGGTGCAGCTGGCCTCCGACGTCGAGGCGCTCGACGGGCCGTCGGGACCCGCCGCCGACTTCACTGACCTGCACGCGTGGACCGAGGTGTACATCCCGGGCGCGGGATGGATCGGGCTGGACCCGACGTCGGGACTGTTCGCCGGCGAGGGCCACATCCCGCTGGCGGCCACACCGCACCCGGCGAGCGCGGCGCCCATCAGCGGCGGTACCCAACCCTGCGAATCGACGCTGGAGTTTTCCAATACCGTCACCCGCATCCACGAAGACCCGCGCGTCACGCTGCCCTACGCCGACGCGGCCTGGAGGACCATCTGCGACGTCGGGCGGCGCGTCGACGAGCGACTGGACGCCGCCGACGTCCGGCTGACGGTGGGCGGTGAGCCGACGTTCGTAGCGGTGGGCATCCCCCCAGACGGGTCAGACGAGGAGTGGACGACCGCCGCCGACGGCCCCCACAAGCGGCAGCGGGCATCCGAACTGGCCGCCCGGCTGAAGTCGGTGTGGGCGCCGCAGGGGCTGATCCAGCGCGGGCAGGGCCGGTGGTATCCGGGAGAACCGTTGCCGCGCTGGCAGATTGCGCTCTACTGGCGCACCGACGGGCGGCCGCTCTGGACCGACGACGCGCTGCTGGCCGACCCCTGGGTCAGCGAGCCGAACGGTCCGGTCGCGGACAACGAGGCGGCCTACAAGCTGCTCGCCGGAGTCGCCGAGGGTATGGGGCTGCCACTGTCGCAGGTGCGGCCGGCCTACGAGGACCCACTGGACCGGCTGGCGGCCAAAGTGCGCATGCCCGAGGGCGACCCCGTGGGGTCGGGCGACGACCTCGACCCCGACACCGCTTCTGACACCGCCGCCAACCGCGCGTCGCTGCTGGCGCGCCTCGACGAATCCACCACGTCCCCGGCGGCGTTCGCGCTGCCGCTGCACCGCCGCGACGACGGCCTGGGTTGGGCCAGCGCCGACTGGCGGCTGCGCCGCGGTCGCATGGTGTTGCTCGAGGGCGATTCACCGGCGGGTCTGCGGCTACCGCTGGATTCCATCAGCTGGGTACCGCCGCGTGCAACGTTCGACGCCGACCCCCTGTCCGTTGGCGGCGAGCTGGCGGCGGACGCCGCCGTGAGCGAGGCCGTGGTCGTCGACGACGACGCCGCGCCGCCGACCGCGATGGTCGCCGAAGTTCGCGGTGGGCTGCTGTACGTATTCGTGCCGCCCACCGAGGCGCTCGAACACTTCGTCGACCTCATCGCCCGGGTCGAGGCCGCGGCGACCAAGGCCGACTTCCCGGTGGTGATCGAGGGCTACGGCCCGCCGCCGGACCCGCGGCTGACGTCGCTGACGATCACCCCCGACCCCGGTGTCATCGAGGTCAACGTGCCGCCCACCGCCAGCTTCTCCGAACAGACGCAGCTGCTGGAAACGCTGTACGAGCAGGCTCGGTTGGCTCGACTCTCAACGGAATCCTTCGACGTCGACGGCACGCACGGCGGGACCGGCGGCGGCAACCACATCACGCTGGGCGGCGTCACGCCGGCGGACTCGCCGCTGCTGCGCCGCCCCGACTTGCTGGTCTCGCTGCTGACCTACTGGCAGCGCCACCCGTCGCTGTCCTACCTGTTCGCCGGGCGATTCGTCGGCACCACGTCGCAGGCGCCCCGGGTCGACGAGGGCCGCACCGACGCACTCTACGAACTCGAGATCGCGTTCTCGGAGATCGCGCGGCAGTCGGCGGGTGGAACGCCCAAGCCCTGGGTGACCGACCGCGCGCTGCGGCACCTGCTCACCGACATCACCGGCAACACCCACCGCGCCGAGTTCTGCATCGACAAGCTCTACAGCCCCGACACCCCGCGCGGCAGGCTCGGCCTGCTGGAGTTGCGCGGCTTCGAAATGCCGCCGCACCTGCGCATGGCGATGGTGCAGTCGCTGCTGGTGCGTTCGCTGGTGGCGTGGTTCACCGACGAACCGCTGCGCGCCCCGCTGATCCGTCACGGCGCCAACCTGCACGGGCGATACATGTTGCCGCACTTCCTGATTCACGACATCGCCGACGTGGCCGCCGACCTGCGCGCGCACGGCGTTCCCTTCGAGACCAGCTGGCTGGACCCGTTCACCGAGTTCCGCTTCCCGCGCATCGGGACCGTCGTCTTCGACGGCGTGGAGATCGAGCTGCGTGGGGCGATCGAAC
>NZ_JAOPWB010000128.1 GCF_025965855.1 Mycobacterium sp.
CAGCACACGCTGCTGGACTTCCATTTCCGCCCGCACATCAAGGCGCAGAACGGCGTCGGCGGCGCGGGCGCCAACCGGGACGGCGCGAACGGCGACGACCTGGTGCTGCAGGTGCCCGACGGCACGGTCGTGCAGACCGCCGACGGCGAGGTGCTGGCCGACCTGATCGGGGGCGGCAGCACGTTCGAGGTGGCGCGCGGCGGCCGCGGCGGGCGCGGCAACGCGTCGCTGGCGAACACCCGGCGCAAGGTGCCCGGCTTCGCCGAGCTGGGTGAGCCCGGCGACCAGCTGGACGTCGTCCTGGAGCTCAAGAGCGTCGCCGACGTCGGCCTGGTGGGCTTTCCGTCGGCCGGCAAGTCGTCGCTGATCTCGGTCATGTCGGCCGCGAAGCCGAAGATCGCCGACTACCCGTTCACCACGCTGGTGCCCAACCTCGGGGTCGTCTCGGCGGGAGAGCACACCTTCACCGTTGCCGACGTCCCCGGCCTGATCGCGGGGGCGTCCGAGGGGCGCGGCCTGGGCCTGGAATTCCTCCGCCACATCGAGCGATGCGCGGTACTGGTGCATGTCGTCGACTGCGCCACCGCCGAACCGGGCCGCGACCCGATCTCCGACATCGACGCGCTGGAAGCCGAACTCGCTGCGTACACCCCCACGTTGCAGGGGGACGCGGCGTTGGTTGATCTCGCCGAGCGGCCGCGGGCGGTGGTGCTCAACAAGATCGACGTGCCCGAGGCCCGCGAGCTCGCCGAATTCGTCCGCGACGAGATCGCCGAGCGTGGCTGGCCGGTGTTTCTGGTGTCGACGGTCAGCCATGTTGGACTGCAGCCCTTGGTCTTTGGGCTCTGGCAGACGATCTCGGACTACAACGCCGCGCGGCCCCAGATCGTGCCGCGGCGCCCGGTGATCCGTCCGCTGGCCGTCGACGACAGTGGCTTCACCGTCGAGCCGGACGGACAGGGCGGGTTCGTCGTCACCGGCGCACGGCCCGAGCGGTGGGTCGGCCAGACCAACTTCGACAACGACGAAGCGGTGGGCTATCTCGCCGACCGCCTCGCGCGCCTCGGCGTCGAGGACGAGCTGCTGAGGCTGGGCGCGCAACCGGGCTGCGCGGTGACCATCGGAGAAATGACCTTCGACTGGGAGCCGCAAACGCCTGCGGGAGAGCACGTTACGTTGTCCGGCCGGGGCACCGACGCTCGGCTGGAACGCAGCGAACGAATCGGGGCCGCCGAGCGCAAGGCCGCCCGGCGTCAGCGCCGCGAACACGGTGACGAACACGGTGACGACGAATCGTGAGCACGCACCGCGAAACCATCCGAACGGCGCGCAGTCTCGTGGTCAAGGTCGGTACCAACGCGCTGACCACGCCGTCCGGGGTGTTCGACGCCGGCCGGCTGGCCGGACTGGCCGACGCCATCGAGGCGCGAATGAAGGCGGGCACCGACGTCGTCATCGTGTCGTCGGGCGCCATCGCCGCGGGCATCGAGCCGCTCGGATTGTCCCGTCGCCCACAAGATCTGGCGACCAAGCAGGCCGCGGCCAGCGTCGGGCAGGTCGCGCTGGTCAACTCGTGGAGCGCGGCGTTCGCCCGCTACGGCCGCACGGTCGGGCAGGTGCTGCTGACGGCGCACGACATTTCGGTGCGGGCCTCACACACCAACGCTCAGCGCACCCTGGACCGGCTGCGCGCACTGCACGCGGTGGCGATCGTCAACGAAAACGACACGGTGGCCACCAACGAGATCCGGTTCGGCGACAACGACCGGCTCTCGGCGCTGGTGGCCCACCTGGTCGGCGCCGAGGCGCTGGTGCTGCTCTCCGACATCGACGGACTCTACGACTCCGATCCGCGGAAAACGAAGGGCGCCGAGTTTATCCCCGAGGTGTCCGGCGCGGCGGACCTGGACGGTGTGGTCGCCGGCCCGGGCAGTGACCTGGGCACCGGCGGAATGACGTCGAAGATGTCGTCGGCGCTGCTGGCCGCCGACGCCGGGGTCCCGGTGCTGCTGGCCGCCGCGACCGACGCCGCGACCGCCCTCACCGACGCCTCGACCGGAACGGTGTTCGCCCCGCGGCCGGTTCGGATGTCGGCCCGCCGGTTCTGGGTGCGTTACGCCGCCGAGGCGGCCGGTTCGCTGACGCTGGACGAGGGCGCGGTGCGCGCGGTGGTGCGGCAACGCCGCTCGCTGCTGGCGGCCGGCATCACCACGGTCGCGGGCCGGTTCTACGCCGGGGACGTCGTCGAACTGCGCGGACCGGACGCGACCATCGTGGCGCGCGGTGTGGTCGCCTACGACGCGACCGAACTGGCCACCGTGATGGGCCGGTCGACGTCCGAGCTGCCCGGTGAGCTGCGCCGGCCCGCGGTGCACGCCGACGACCTGGTCGCCGTGTAGCCTATCCTTTCGCCAGGGCCGGCTTGAGATACAGTGTGCCCCAAATGATTTGGGTCATCGCCTCGGTCAGTTCCGCATCGTAGGTCCCCGGCGCGGTCGGAAGATTCTGCTGACACGCGCGCTCGACCATCCAGGTCAGTGCGCTGGCCGTGGCGGTCGCGGGCAGCTCGGCGCGGATCGAGCCGTCGGCCTGGCCGTCTTCGATGACACGGGCCACCCGGCCGGTGATCGCGGTCAGCAGATTTCGGTAGGTCGCCCCGACCAGGGGGTCATAGCCGGCCATCTCGTTCAGCGCGACGAGCGCCGGTTGGTGCCGCCGATAGCTCTCGATGATGCCGCCGATCCCCGCGCGGACGTCTTCGGGGTCGTGCCGCCACGCCATGCTCCACCAGCGGTCGGCGCTGTCGGCGAGGTCGGCGAACACCTGGCCGGCCAATCGGCGCAGCAGGTGGCCCTTGTCCTCGAAGTAGATGTAGAAGCTGGCGCGCGAAATGCCGGCCTCGCTCGACAGCCGGTCCACGCTTAGCTCGGTGAAGCTGGCGCCGTCGCGCATCAGCCGCTCGGTGGCGTCCAGCAACCGGCGTTCCATCTGCTCTCGCCGCTGCTGGCGTCCGGGTTCGCGATTGGCCTGCGCCTTTCGGGTGACTGACGGCATTTGCCCAGCATAGCCAAGTGCGTAACACATTGACTAGACAACATGTCTAGGCATATCGTCGGTCACAGTCTGTGACTGGGGTCATAACCGAGGAGGACCAACCATGACGGTGCTGACGGGGACGTCCGGCACAGCTAAGCCCGGCCGCGCCTACGACGCGATCGACCTGTCGTCGCGCGCGTTCTGGGCCACGAGCGCGGCGCAACGGGAACGTTCTTTCGCGGTGCTGCGGGCCGAGCGCCCGGTGAGCTGGCATGCGCCGGTCGAGGATTCCCTGATGTCCGACCCGGACGACCCCGGCTATTGGGCGGTCACCCGGCGCGAAGACGTTGTCGCGGTCAGCCGCGACAACGACGTGTTCCTGTCCGGCAGGGGGGTGCTCTTCGAGAACATCCCCGTGGAGCTGCTGGAAGCCTCGCAGTCCTTCCTGGCGTTGGACCCGCCGCGGCACACCAAGCTGCGCAAGGTCGTCAGCGC
>NZ_JAOPWB010000182.1 GCF_025965855.1 Mycobacterium sp.
TCGGTGTTGCGGATCTCCGACGAATGCGGCGCGCGCGCCGGGATCAGCTCCGCGGCGCCGTGGGCGGCGCCGGCGATCGCCTCCAGCACCGCGGAGCGCTCGGCGCGCCGGGGCGAATACCAGACGACCACCGAGCCGGTGCGCGGGTAGGCATGCACGGCGCGCACGCCCTGCTCCTTGGCGACAGCCTCCTCGACCGCCACGGCGCGCCGCGAGTCGGCGCGCACCCACCCGACCGAAACCCGCATGCGTCCGGCCGCATCCGAAATGACTTCCAGGGCAGGGTCTCCTGCCTGCGCCTCGTTGACAACGAGTGCGAGGCTCATCTCAGGCGATCAGTGTTCGTGATCATGGGCGTCGGCGATCGACGGCGTGGGCGCTTCCTCGCCGATGCGTTCGCGGGCCTCGGCCATGACGTCGGCGAGCTTGAGCCGCGCCGACTCGGCGGCCTCCTCGGCCTTGCGGGTGCCGCGCAACCCCAGCTCCGCCGCCGACACCGCGGTCTCGTGCAGCGGCGCCTTGGCCATGGCCTTGCGCACCACCTCGTAGGCCGTCACGCCGACCAGGCCGGTGACCACCGTCCCCGCCGCCTTTGTCAGAAGCCCGTACACCGCCATTGCCTCAACCTTCCTGTCGTCACAGCGTCAGCCAATGCTTTGACGACGTTAACATCGAAATATTGCGATATCAATATGGATCGTGCGGTGTCATTCCGGAGTCGTTGGCCGCGAACCGGCGCATACTCAGCTGTCTTCCCGCGCCCCCTCGGGCGCTTCGGGATCCCAAGTATTGGGCAGCATCGGCATCCTCGGTCCCCCGCCGAACTCATCGCCGGAAAGCGCGGTCAACCCCGTGGGTTGGGCACCGTCTTTCGACACCGTCCCGGCGAACCCCAGGGTTCCCGCACCACGATCCGAGGCCGCCGTCGACGCGACCGCGTCCGCAGCCCAGTCCGGATCGACCTCGACATCCATATCCATGAACTCGTCGTAGTGCCCGCGCTGCTTCGCGCGCTCGCGCCGCCGCGCCCGCGCCTGCTCCCGCGCGGCGGCCGCGGTTACCGCCGCGGCGCTATCCGGCTGCGGCGCCTTCCTTTTGGCGCTGGAGCTCGCGCCGGTGGGTAGCCCCGAACCGGCATCGATGGCGGGAGGCGCCACCGCGTAGGGGGGTGCGAAACCCGCCCCTCCTGCGGCCGGCGGCGCCGGCGGCGGCGCGGAATTGGCGACTGCGCTCGCCGTGGGCGCAGGGGCAGGGGCCGTGCCGGGGGCGACGGCCGATGCAACCGCAGTCGGAGCCGTCCCGACAACCGGCAACAAGGCGGGCGCATGCGCAACCGGCGTCAGGGCGGGCGCCATGGCGGGTTCAGGCAGGACGGTCAGCTCGGTCGCCTGAGCCAGCCCCGCGAAGCCGCCCACAGCGCCGACGGGGGCAACCGCCAGGGCGGCGGGCGCGATAAATGGGGAAATCACGCTGTAGCCGATGGATGCAAAATCGTCAGGGCTCAGGACCAGCAAGAACGGATTACTCAGATACAGCAACGGATCCGCCAAGAATTTGTTGATTATGTTCTCCACGTACCCCACCGGATTCGCCAGGAATTCAAAGACGTGGTCGCCGCCGAACCCAAAATAAAGGTCCGACAGCAGGGGAAACTGCCCCACGAACGACTCGACGACCTGCTGGGTGTACCCCACCGGATCCTGCAGGAAGGCCGCGATGCTGAAGTTTTGGATCAAGTTCATCAACGACGACTCCAGGTTGAACAGATTCAGCGTGGACGCGTCTTGGCCGAGCTGCTCGACGGTATTGATGGCGCTGGCCAAAGAGGTGACCCACGTGGACACCGGGTTTACCACCACGGGCGCCGGGGTGGTTTGTGGCGACCCGGATATTGCAGCCACCGCCGCGCTGGAGATCGCTTGGTAGATGCTCATCGTGGTGGCGGCCTGGATCCACATCCGCACGTAGTCGGCCTCGTTGAGCGCAATCGGGATGGTGTTGAGCCCGAAGAAATTGGTCGCCACCAACACACCGTGGACGATGTGGTTGGTGGCAAGCTCGGCCAGCGTCGGCATGGCCGCCAGCGCGGCGGTGTGGGCCGCAGCCACCGTCTCATGCTGGGCCGAAGCTGCAGCACTATTGGCGCTGGCCTGCATCAGCCATGCCAGATACGGCACATGTGCGGCCACAAACGACTCCGCGCTCGGCCCCTCCCACACCCCGGCGTGCACGTTGGCCAAGACCGCGGTGAGTTCCTGGGCCACGGACGCATATTCGGCGCTCAAGGTGTTCCATGCCCCCGCCGCCGCCAGCAACGACGCCGGACCGGGGCCACTGCTCAGCAATGCCGAATGCACCTCCGGTGGTGCGGCAATCCAGATGGGCGAGGTCATAGGCCGCGGCCACCCAGATACGCCGCCGCCGCATCACCGATCGCATAACTGGCGCCCGACTCGGCCAAGCCTGGCCGAGCCACAAGTGCGCCAGCGTCGCAGCTGTCCACGCCACTGCCCCTTATCCGACGCCGAGCAACGAAGTTAGCATTGCATAAGCTAACTTGTCGAGGTTCCATTGTGGACCGCGCTGCTGACGTGCGGAATTAGTCGATCAGCGGGGTAGCGACGACCGTCCGGCCCCGGCTGCAAAAGGGGCATCTTGCGTCGGCTCATGGGGAAGCCGCCAGCCCTACAGAACCCGGGTGACCTTCTCCGTCTCGATCCTGCGTTGCAGCGCCGCCGGGTCGGGATTGGCGACCTGCACCAGCGACGCGCCGACCGCCAGGATCGACAGCAGTCCGTCCACCAGGTCGCCGGGCCGGGTCCAGGACGCGGTGCAGAGCACGCGGTCGCGGGAAGTCAATTCCCTTGCGGCGGCTGATCTTTCGCAATCGGCCAGGACCTCGTCGACTGATCGTCCGGCCAGCGCCGGACCCGGGTGGCGTTCGGGGACGATCTGGTCGCCGTGCACCCGCACGGCGGTGGCGTAGTCGGTGACGCCGATCGGCAGGTCGGGCGCGGGGCGGCCGAACGGGTCCAGCGACAGCACCGCGACCTCCCCGGCGCCGGTTCCGTCCGCCTCGTCCAGCCGCTCGGCGGTGCACAGCGCTACGTCGGCGGGCCCCGCCGAGTCCAGCACCGCCTCGGCCCCGAGCCACCACACGCCGAACAGGACCGCCGCCGTCTGCCAGTGCGCCGGCAGCAGGAGCGCAATCCGGCTGGCCGGCCCGGCGCCCAGCTCGTCGCGCAACAGGTTGCCGGTCTTGGCCGCCCAGTTGGCCAGCGTCACCCCGGACAATTCGATGCGCTCGCCGTTGGCGTCGTCGTAGTAGGTGATGCGCGGGCCCGGGTCGGCCCGCAGCAGCGGAGTAAGGACCGCTTCGGAAACGGTAGTGAGCGTGCTCAGTTGATGCACTCGGGCTTGTCGGAACCGGCGGTCAGGATCGGCGACGGCGGCGGCGCGGTGGGGTCGGCCGCGGCTCCCGCGTTGGAAGCCCGGGCGGGCAGCACCTGGGTGGTCGGGCCACCGGAGAGGCCCGAGCCCGGACCGGTGTAGTCGTTGGCCAGCACCACCCGGACGGATCCGGCCGGCATCGATGCGTCGGCGACGACCGGCAACCCGCCCAGTTCCTTGCCGACCTGCTGGGCACCCAGGTCGTCGGTCTTGGTGGCGCGCACCTGGCTGCCCTGCACGTGGCCGCCGTCGTTGTTGCCGACGGTTCCGGCGGTAAATCCCTTGGAGTTCAACACATCCGACACCGCCGAGGCCAGCCCGTTGATGTCGGTGTCGTTGACCACGTTGACGGTGGTCTTGGCCGGCGTGTAGGCCAGTTCCTCGGTCTTGCCCTGGGCCTGGTCTTCGAGCAGGCTCGCGACCCAGTCGGCGACCTGGTGCGCGTCCACCCGCACCACGCTTTGCATGCCGTCGTCGCTCCAGCCGGCCCCGTCGAGCACCGGGATCGTGGCGAAGGCGACCTTACCGCCGGCCAGCTTTTGCAGCTGCTGCACGAAATCCATGACATCCCAACCCGAGGAGATCACCACCGAGCGCTGAACGGCCGCCTCCAGGCGATCCAGCGTGGTGGGGCTGGACAGCGTATGGCCGGAGGTGATCCGGTGTGCGAGCGAGGCCATCACCACCTGCTGGCGCACCACCCGGTCGAGGTCGCCGCGCGGCAGGTCATGGCGCTGACGGACGAAACTCAGCGCCTGCGGGCCGTCGAGTTTCTGCCGGCCGGCCGGAAAGTCGGCACCCGAAAGCGGTTCGAACACGGGCTGTTTCAGGCAGACCTCGACGCCGCCCAGCGCGTCGGTGATCAACGCGAAGCCCAGCAGCCCGATCTCGGCGTAGTGGTCGACGGTGACCCCGGTCAGGTCGGCGACGGTCTTGATGAGGGCATCGCGGCCGGCCTCGGTGCCCCGCGCCTCGGCCTCGGCGGCCGAAGCGCCGGCCTTGACGAGGGTGGCCCGTTTCGCCTCCCTGGTCTGGCCGTAGACGCCGTTGATCTTCGTCTTGCCCAGGCCGGGGGCCGCGACGTAGGAGTCCCGCGGGATCGAGATCGCGGTCGCCGACCTCCCGTTGTTCGGTATCCGGACGAGGATGATCGTGTCGGTGTTGGTCGCTTCCTCGTCACCGGCCCGCAGGGTCGCCAGCTCCTCGGGCGACAACGGGTTGCCGTGCGCATCCGTGCGGCTGTCCAGGCCGACCAGCAGGATGTCGATCGCGCCATCGTCGCCGCCCTTGCCCAGCGAGGGTGCGGACATGTGGAAGATGCCGTCCTCGAAGGACCGGACGTTGCTCCAGGCGATCCCGGTGCCGAAAACGACCGCGACGGTCAGCACAGCGGCGACCACACGAACCACACGTTGCACAGGCATCACAACAGATTACTTGTGACACAGCCGCTTCTCGGGTAGCTGAAGGCGGCGTGCCTGGGCCGTGCCAGACTCGACACATGTCGGAAAGGATCCTGATCAGCGGCGCGGGCGGGCAATTGGGGACGTCGTTGGCGGTGCTGGCCGCCGATCGGGGGCGCGACGTGCTGGCGCTGACGTCGTCGCAGTGGGACATCACCGACCCCGCCGCGGCCGAACGGAACATCCGCGGCGGCGACGTGGTCATCAACTGCGCCGCTTACACCAACGTCGACGGCGCCGAGAGCGACGCGGCCGCGGCCTACGCGGTCAACGCGACCGGCCCGGAGCACATGGCGCGCGCCTGCGGTCGCGCCGGCGCCCGGCTGATCCACGTCTCCACCGACTACGTATTTACCGCCGAGCCGGTCACCGGCGAGCCACCCGAGGCCGGGCCGCGCCCCTACGAGCCCAGCGATGAAACCGACGCGCGGGGCGTGTACGCACTCAGCAAACTGGCCGGCGAGCGGGCCGTGCTGGCGGCGCTGCCGGACGCCTCGCAAGGGATAGTGGTCCGAACCGCCTGGCTCTACACCGGCGGGACCGGGAAGGACTTCGTCGCCGTCATGCGCCGCCTGGCCGCCGGGGACGGCCCGGTGGAGGTGGTCGACGACCAGACCGGATCGCCGACCTACGTCGCCGACCTGGCCGTCGCGCTGCTGCAGGTCGCCGACGACGGGGTGCCCGGGCCGATCCTGCACGCCGCCAACGAGGGTGAGGTGTCGCGCTTCGGGCAGGCCCGCGCGGTGTTCGAGGAATGCGGCGCCGACCCGGACCGGGTGCGGCCGGTCAGCACCGATCAATACCCGCGGCCCGCGCCGCGCCCGACTTATTCCGCGCTGGGCAGCCGCGAGTCCGCCGCGGCGGGCCTGACACCGCTAAGGCCGTGGCGCCCCGCGCTTGTCGCGGCGCTGTCCGCGTCTCCCAGCGATCGACCGTTACCCTCGACGCGTGACTGACGTCCTGCCGGTCGTGACGGTGACCTACTCACCGGGTCCGCACCTCGAGAGGTTCCTGGCCTCCCTGTCGATGGCCACCGAGCACCCGGTCAGCGTGCTGCTGGCCGACAACGGCTCCACCGACGGAACCCCGCAGGCGGCCGTCGAGCGCTATCCGAACGTCCGGCTGTTCGACACCGGCGCCAACCTCGGGTACGGGACCGCGGTGAACCGCGCGGTCGCGCAGCTGGACGAAAACGACGACTGGGTGATCGTGGCCAACCCCGACGTGCAGTGGGGCCCGGGCAGCATCGACGCCCTGCTGGACGCCGCCACCCGCTGGCCGCACGCGGGCGCCCTGGGACCGCTCGTCCGCGACCCCGACGGGTCGGTGTATCCGTCGGCGCGCCACCTGCCCAGCCTGATCCGCGGCGGCATGCACGCGGTGATCGGCCCGTTCTGGAAGCGCAACCCGTGGACGGCGGCATACCGCCAGGAGCGGCTGGAGCCCAGCGAGCGGGCGGTGGGCTGGCTGTCGGGGTCGTGCCTGCTCATGCGCAGGTCGGCATTTGAGCGGGTCGGTGGATTTGATGAGCGCTACTTCATGTACATGGAGGACGTCGACCTCGGGGACCGCCTGGGCAAGGCCGGCTGGCTGAACGTCTACGTGCCCACGGCCGAAGTGCTGCACCACAAGGGCCACTCCACCGGACACGACCCGGCGAGCCACCTGGCGGCGCATCACAAAAGCACCTATCTCTTTTTGGCCGACCGGAATCCCGGGTGGTGGCGGGCCCCGCTGCGCTGGACGCTGTGGGCGTCGCTGGCGGTGCGTTCGCGGCTGATGGTGCGCAGTGCGCTGCGCAGCCGCAGGCGGAACTTGGCAGAAGGGCGGCGCTGAATGGCAATCTCCCAGGTCGATGCGGTGATCCTGGTCGGGGGCAAGGGGACCCGGCTGCGGCCGCTGACGCTCTCGGCGCCCAAGCCCATGCTGCCCACCGCCGGGCTGCCGTTCCTGACCCACCTGCTGTCGCGCATCGCCGCCGCGGGCATCGAGCACGTCATCCTGAGCACGTCGTATGAGGCTCGGGTGTTCCAGGCCGAGTTCGGCGACGGCTCCAAGCTGGGCCTGCAGCTCGAATACGCCACCGAGGAGCGGCCGCTGGGAACCGGCGGCGGCATCGCCAACGTCGCAGACAGGCTCCGGCACGACACCGTGATGGTATTCAACGGCGACGTGCTGTCCGCCGCCGACCTGGGCCAGATCCGCGAATTCCACCAAACCAATCGGGCCGACGTCACCCTGCACCTGGTGCGGGTGGGCGACCCGCGGGCGTTCGGCTGCGTGCCCACCGACGAGGAGGCCAGGGTCACAGCGTTCCTCGAGAAGACCCAGGATCCGCCGACCGACCAGATCAACGCCGGCTGTTATGTCTTCGCGCGCGCCGTCATCGACCGGATTCCGCGGGGCCGCGAGGTCTCGGTCGAACGCGAGGTGTTCCCGGCCCTGCTGTCCGACCCGGAGGTCAAGGTGTGCGGCTACGTCGACGCCACCTATTGGCGGGACATGGGCACACCGGAGGACTTCGTGCGCGGCTCGTCGGACCTGGTGCGCGGGATCGCCGCCTCACCGGCGCTGCACGGTCACCGCGGCGAGCAGCTGGTGCACGACGGCGCGGCGGTGTCTCCGGGGGCGGTGCTGATCGGCGGCACGGTCGTCGGGCGGGGCGCCGAGATCGGTCCGGGTGTCCGGCTGGACGGCGCCGTGATCTTCGACGGGGTCCGGGTGGAGGCCGGCAGCGTGATCGAGCGCTCGATCATCGGCTTCGGAGTGCGCATCGGCCCGCGGGCGCTGATCCGCGACGGCGTGATCGGCGACGGCGCCGACATCGGTGCGCGCTGCGAGCTCCTGCGCGGCGCGCGGGTGTGGCCGGGCGTCTCGATTCCCGACGGCGGGATCCGCTACTCCTCCGACGTGTGAGCGCCGGTTTGCGTCGAGATCGACGTTAGCGTCACCTTTGCTTGAACTTTCCCGCGCCGGCGTCGATCTCGGTGAGCATGTCGGTGGTCGTGTCCACCATCTCCCTCATGGGGGAAGTGTCCGGAGTATCCGGAGTATTCAGAGGCAGCGAAGCGGTCGCGGAAGCCGCGTTGACCGATTACCAGCTGCGCCGGTGGTATCGGCGGATCTTTCGCGACGTCTACCTCCCCAAGCCGGACGATCCGTCACTGGATGACCGCATCCGTGGTGCCTGGCTGTGGTCGGGCCGGCGGGGCATCATCGCGGGCGCGGCGGCGTCGGCGCTGCACGGCGCGCGGTGGGTCGGCGCGGATGCGGCCATCGAACTCGTCGCGAAGAGCGCCCGGCCGCAGCGCGGGCTGATCGTCCGCAATGAAACGCTTGGCGCCGACGAAGTGACCGCTGTCAAGCGGCTACCGGTGACATCGGTCGCCCGCACCGCCTTTGACCTCGGCCGCCACCTGCCGCGCGGGCAGGCGCTGGCTCGGCTCGACGCCCTGATGCACGCCGCGCCGTTCTCTTGCGAAGACGTCTCGGTGTTGGCGAAGCGGTACCGCGGCGCCCGTGGTCTGCGGCGGCTGGCGGAGGTGTTGCCTCTGGTGGACGGTGGCGCGGCGTCGCCCAAGGAAAGCTGGTTACGGCTGCTTCTCATCGACGCCGGACTGCCGAAGCCGACGACGCAGATTCCGGTCAACGACGGCTGGCGAGCAGTCGGTGTGCTGGACATGGGTTGGGAGGACCACATGGTCGCCCTCGAATATGACGGCGACCAACACCGCACCGACCGAAGGCAATACGTCAAAGACATCGGCCGACTGGACAAGTTCGCCGACCTGGGGTGGGTCGTGATCCGAGTCGTCGCCGAACATCGACCCGACTACATCCTCAACCGCGTGTTTCAAGCTCTGGTTCGCCGCGGCTATCGCCGAGATCGACGTTAGCGCGCGGCTCACTCGAACTTTCCCGCGCTGCCGTCGATCTCGGCGACTAACGATCCGTCGCGCGGGCGACCAGGTACGCCAGCGCATGGTCGGTCCCGGGCGGCAACGCGTCGGCGGGCCACCAGCGCAGGTCCTCCGACTCGTCGCTGATCGCGATCTGCGCGCCGGCCGGCGCGTGGGCGACGAATTGCAGATCCAGGTGGCGGGTCGGCACGCCCAACGAGCAGGTGACCGCGTGCACGTGCACGGCGGCCAGTTCGGGCTCGATGCGCAGGCCGGCGACACCGGATTCCTCGGTCGCCTCGCGCAATGCAGCGGCGACGACGTCGGCGTCGTCGTCGTCGCAATGTCCGCCGAGTTGCACCCAGCGGCCCAACCGCGGATGCAAGGTGAGCAGCACCCGGGTGCCGCTGTCGTCCAACACCAGCGCCGAGGCAGTGACGTGGCCGGGCACGCACTCTCGCCGACAGGCATCGGGGCGGCCGTGCACGAAGGCCAGGACCGCGTGGCGCAGTGCATCCTGGGCGGGATCCGGGGCCTGGAAGTCGGTGAGGATCGAGATCGCCGACACCCGAACGTTCACCGGGATCCCCGCCGTGTCCTGCGATCGCGCAGCGAGGCCCAGGCTGTGCGGCAGTCGGCCACTGTCTGGGCGGGCAGGCCGAGCCCGTCGATCAGTACATGCCGGTCGACGAGGTCGAGGGCCTTCTCGACCTCATTGGCCTTCAACAAAAGGTCGACGTCGCAGGCGAGGTCGGCGCCGGCGTGCGCCGGCGGGGGAATGGGTAGCTGCTCGGCTTCGGCGGGTTCCAGCTCCAAGATGCCCCCACCGTAACTGCGGCCCATGATCTCGGCGAAGGCGAACGTCACGCTGTTGTGAAACACCGCGGCGAGCGCCCTCGCGTCGACACCTGCGTGCAGCCGGACGCGGTGCACCGTGTCGGTGCTCGTCGCGGCGGCGGCGTTGACGGTAAGCCGCGGCGCGAGGTGGATCTGGCGCAGCAGGAACAGGTCGGGAATCCACAGCGACGGGGTCGTCCACCACGGCCTGCGGATCGAGCACTTGTAGCCAGTGTGAACGCCGGCGGCCTCGCCGGCGCTGATGTGCGCGAGCAGCGCGGGATCGGCCGGGTCGCGTGGCGCGTCGAGTAGCCAGGTCCGGTGCCCCGCGGCGAGATCGCTTGCGCGGCAATCACCGTCGTAGACGAGGCCGGACAGCTGGGCGCTGCGCGAGACGAGCGGGACGCAGTGTGGCCCCAGCGCCAGCTCCCGGGCCTGCTCGTCGGTGAAGGTGAAAAAGCTGTTGCGGCCCGTCACGATGCCCACGTCCACGTCGGCGAGCGACCCGAGCCGCGTCATGGCCCGCGACTCCTTGAGCGTGCGCAGCAGCCGGATCGCGGCGGGGTCCAGGAAGTACTTGGTCCACTTCTCCTTTTCGTGCAGCAGCGCGGGCGCCCAGCCGGCGTCAAGATCGGCGTCCGCCAGCGCGCCGGCATCGGTGAGATGCACGGTGCGCATTCTCGCGGGAGCTCGCTCCCCGCGACTGGCTCGGACACCGCAGAACAACACGACCTCCTGCAGGATGCCGTCGAACACCAACCGCTCGAACGTCACCAGCGTGATCTGACAGAACCGGCTCAGCAGAAAGTCGCGCAGCTGGGCGGCATAGCCGACCTGGAGCAACTCGGCCGGAAGCACCAGGCCCACCCGTCCGCCGTCGCGCACCAGGACCGCGCTCGCGACGACGAAGGGGACCCAGGCGTTGGTCAGCCTGCTGGGGCGCAGGCCCTCGCGGCGCATCAATTCCAGGGCCGGGTCGCGCTGATCGGATGCCCAGTTGCCGAAGCGGATGTAGGGCGGGTTGCCCGCGACGCCGTCCCAGCCGCCGGCCTCGGCGCGGGCCAGCCACGTGAAGAGGCTCTCGGCGTCGACGGGCGCGAACTCCCGGGACTTGGCCGCCTCGCGGGCGAGGAGTTCGACGCCGTGCGCCCGGTCGCTCAGCGCGGCCAGCTCGCGCAGGATCGCTCCGTCGCCGCAGGACGGCTCGACGATCCGCGGGCCGGCCTCGCGGACCCAGCGGGCCAAAAATCGCGCCACCGGCCCGGGCGTGTAGTAGCCGCCGCGGACCTTGTCGGCCGACACCGCCGCCTTGCCCGCGAACGTCTTCACCGGCCCAGTATCACTTGCGGATCAACAAATCCCCGGGGTCTGCCGCGTCGCGCGGCGCGGGCGGCTCCTCGGCGTAGCCGATCGCGATGGCGCCCAAGGGCTCCCAGTCGTCGGGCAGCTCGAGTTCGGCGCGGACCAGGTCGGCGGCGAAGATCGTCGAGCCGATCCAGCAGCTGCCCAGCCCCCGCACCGCCAGCGCGACCAGCAGCGCCTGCACGGCCGCCCCGACGGCGACCGTGAACATGGTGCGCTCGGCGGCGGTGCGGGCGGCGTCGGAATAGTCGTGGGCGCCCTCGGGCACGAGGAACGGGATGACGACCTCGGGCGCGTCGTAGAGGATCTGCCCGCGCTCCACCCGCCGCTCGATCGAGGCGGCGGGCCGGCCGTCGCCGGCGAGGTCGGAGCGCCACTTGTCTTTCATCCGGTCCAGCAGCCGGGTCCGGGTGGCCGGGGTCCGCAGCCACACGAACCGGACCGGCCGGGTGTGGTGGGGGGCCGGCGCGGTGAGGGCCTCGCCGACGGCGGCCTCGACCAGCCCCGGCGGCACCGGCTCGGCGCGGAACCGGCGCACCGACCGGCGCAACAGCTGGGCCTGCCGGCGGCCCAGGTCGAGGGCTTCGGCGGTGCCGAGCCAGAACAGGTCTTCTTCGCCGGGCCGCAGCAGCTGTCGCGCCGTCGAGCCGTCGTCAGTTACGGGCAGCCCGCGCACCACGGCCACCGGCATGGCGGTCAGTTTGCCCTTGACCAGATCGGCGGCGGCGGCGACCTCGTCGGCGATCGCGATCTCGGTGACGAGCAGCTCGTTGCCGTGCCGGTCGACGGCTCCCGAATAGCTGTGCAGCACACGAAGACCGGCCGCACCGACGGCGGCATCGGTCTGGCCGTTGCGCCAGGCGCGGCCCATGGTGTCGGTGATGACCACGGCGACGTCGACGCCGAGGCGCTCGCGCAGCCCGGCGCGCAGCCCCGCGGCGCTGGCGTCGGGGTCGACCGGAAGCAGCGCCAGCTCGTCGCGGCCGACGTTGGATCCGTCCACGCCGGCGGCGGCCTGGACCAGGCCGAGCCGGTTCTCGGTGATCAGCGTTTGGCCCTTGCGCGCCAACACGCGCACCGCTTCGGAGTCGACCAGCTTGCGGCGCAGCCGGTCCCGCTCCTCGGCATCCTGCGGGGCCGGCACCAGGCGGCCCTCGCACTTGGACACCACCTTGCTGGTCACCACCACGACGTCCCCGTCGCGCAGCCAGGACGCGGCCGCGGCGACGGCCGCGCTCAGGTCGTCACCGGGCCGGAACTCGGGCAGCCCGGCGACGGGGAGGATCTCGATCGTCGAGGCGGTGCCGTGCTCGGTCACGTGGCCACGCCCGCGAGCTCCAGCCCGGCGGCGACCATCTCGGCCGTCGCCTTGGGGTCGCGCATCAGCAGCGGCACCGCGCGCACCGCGACGCCCTCGATGTCGGCCAAGTCACCCTCGTGGATCAGCCAGCAATCCAGTATCCCGGTGGCCCGCCGCGCCCCGTAATGGCGGCCGACCGCCTCCGCGGTGGACTCGACCCCGATCACCGAAAGGCACGCATCGGCCATGCCGCGCAACGGCTTTCCGCCGATGATCGGCGAGTAGCCGACGACCGGGGCCTTGGCCGCGCGCAGTGCCCCGCGAATGCCGGGGACCGCCAGGATGGCGCCGACGCTCACCACCGGGTTGGACGGCGCCAGCAAAATGACGTCGGCCTCGCCGATGGCCGCCACCGCTTCG
This sequence comes from Mycobacterium sp., assembly GCF_025965855.1. Lineage (GTDB taxonomy): Bacteria > Actinomycetota > Actinomycetes > Mycobacteriales > Mycobacteriaceae > Mycobacterium. Next base: position 12,732 of record NZ_JAOPWB010000182.1, read on the forward strand.
GCTGCGGCGCTGGCCTTTTCGGTGCCGACGAACGCGAAGCTGTGCGTTGGCACCTGGGCCCGGTAGCGCACCCACCACTCCTGGAAGTGGATCGCCCGACGGCTGTCGTCGGCGGGATCGGTGATCACCACGTGCGTCTCGCAGCGGTCGTCGGTCGCCGGCAGCAGGCGCGCGCCCGGTTGCCAACGATCGCACAGGGCGGTGGTGATCTGGGACAGCGGATAGCCGGCCTGGAGCATCTGGGTGCGCACCAGGTGGGTGCCCAGGTCGCGGTCGCCCAGCTGGAACCAGTCCGGCTGCACGCCGTAGCGCGCCAATTCCTCCCTGGCGTGCCAGGTTTCGTCGCGATGACCCCACCCTCGCTCCGGGTCGACACCTCCACCTAAGGTGTACATGCAGGTGTCCAAATCCGGACAGACGCGCAGCCCGTGGATCCACGCGTCGTCGCCGACGTTGACGACCGCGGTCAGCTCGTGTCGGTCGGAATCTGGGCGCTGTTGCGAAAACTGACCCAGCCCGAGCAGCTGTTGAACCCCAAGCAGGAACCGGGCGCCGCCAACCCCACCGACCAGGACCGTGACCTTCACAGGGCTTGACAGTACTGCCCGGCGACGCGCGGTCCGCGGGCCGTCGAGGGTGCCCGAAAGGGCACCGGTGGGCGATGTGATGGACACGCCGAATGCTCAAAAACAACAGAAGCGCGGAAATTTCGTCACAAGATGATATGGAAATGGGTCATAACGCTTGACCAAGCAGGTCAACAAGTGTCTAATCACAACAGTGTCATTTCCCGGTTGGCCGGCCGATTCCGGTGTCGCAGACCGAGATTCGATCACATGTTCGAATTGTCTGTACATCAGAACAGTGGGAACACACTCACTCTCTCAAAATCAAGCTGAGGAGGCGGACGAAGCATGTCTTATGAGCACCTTTGGGGCGTTATGACAGGCACACCGCAGACCATCATCGGCGCGGCTCCGGCGGCGACGGTCCGTCCCCACCTGACTGTGGTTCCCGACGCCCCAGTCACTTTCGAGCCGGAGCCCCTGCCGCCGCCGACCCCGGATCAGTGGCAGGACCGCGCGCTGTGCGCGCAAACCGATCCCGAGGCCTTCTTCCCGGAAAAGGGCGGCTCCACCCGCGAGGCCAAGAAGATCTGCCTCGGTTGCGAGGTACGCCACGAGTGCCTCGAGTACGCCCTGGCCCATGACGAGCGCTTCGGCATCTGGGGCGGCCTCTCCGAGCGCGAGCGCCGCCGCCTCAAGCGAGGCATCATCTGACCTTGCGCGCGGCCGCGCGCAGTATTCGAGTCATTCGTCGTCGATCGTGGGATCGATGACCGACGGCTCGACGTCCAGGTAGATGGCCACCTGGGCCACCAGGATCTCGTGCAGCAACTCGCCAAGTTCGACGGTGTCCTTGGCCCGTCTCTCAATCGGCTTGCGGAACAAGACAATTCGTGCCCGCGTGGCGTTGCCGCGGACATCGACGCCGGCTGGGATCAAGCGTGCGAGCGCGATCGGCCCGTCGGCGATGACCTCGGGCGGCCACTGCACGCTTTCGGGATCCTTGGCCGCGATGCGGGGGATTTCGTCGACCGCCACGTCGAGCTCCGACACCCGCTCCTGCCAGCGCCGCTCGATGGGTTCGTAGGCCTCCAGCACCGCCATGTCGAACCGCTCGGCCCGGCTGCGCCATCCCGGCACCGTCGGCGGCAGCAGCGGACCGCGCATATCGCGGCCTCGGCGCGACGCACGGTAGGAAGCCGAACGGCGCACCGACCGATCGCTTTGCGGGGAGCCGCCGGAATCGCCCACGCGCCGATGGTAACGGTTGCACATCGCGGGTCGAGCGGATGCGCGTGTCCGGCGCTTGCGTGGCGTTTGTCCACGATAGCCTTTCGATCGTGAACGTTCCCCGTCGCTGCTGCCGGCCCGGGTGTCCGCACTATGCCGTGGCGACCTTGACGTTCGTCTACTTGGACTCGACGGCAGTGGTTGGTCCGCTCGCCACCGCGCGCGAACCGCACTCGTGGGACCTGTGCGTCGGCCATGCCGGCAGTATCACCGCGCCCCGCGGCTGGGACCTCGTGCGCCACGCCGGCCCGCTGCCCACCCATCCCGACGAGGATGACCTGGTCGCCCTGGCCGACGCGGTGCGCGAGGGTCGCCCGGGCGACGCGGGCCTGCCCTACGCGGCCACGCCGGTGAACGGCTTTTCGGATCCCCACATTCAGCACGCCGGAGCCCACGCCACCGCGCCGAGCAGCGGGCTGCTCGCGCCTCCGGAGCATCGTTCCGGACGCCGCCGCGGGCATTTGCGGGTGTTGCCCGACCCCAGTGACTAGCCCTGAATAGCACCGACTGGCGCGCCGCGTGTTTCCCGCGGGCCGATAGGCTGACGCCAACAGGCAAGGCAAGCCATCGCGTCAGGAGGTCCGCATGTCTCGGTCCGCCGCGACCGTCCGCCGCGTCGTCAAGGCGTACGACGTGCGCGGGCTGGTCGGCGAGGAGCTCGACGAGCCGCTGGTCACCGATCTGGGGGCCGCGTTCGCCAGGTTGATGCGCGGCGAGGGCGCCCGGCGGGTAGCGATCGGCCACGACATGCGGGACAGTTCGCCGGCGCTGGCCGCCGCGTTCGCGGGAGGGGTGATGAGCCAGGGCCTCGACGTGGTGCGGATCGGTCTGGCGTCCACCGATCAGCTCTATTTCGCCTCGGGGTTGCTGGACTGCCCCGGCGCCATGTTCACCGCCAGCCACAACCCGGCGGCCTATAACGGCATCAAGCTGTGCCGGGCCGCCGCCAAACCGGTCGGCGCCGAATCCGGGCTGTGCGTCATCAGCGACGACGTGATCGCCGGGGTCGAGACGCATGAGGGACCACCGGGAACCATCAGCGATCAGGACGTGCTGGCCGACTACGGGACGTTCCTGCGTTCGCTGGTGGACACCTCTCGGCTGCGCCCGCTGCTGGTCGCCGTGGACGCCGGCAACGGCATGGCCGGCCACACCGCCCCGGCGGTGCTCGGCGCGATCGACTCGATCGCCTTGTTGCCGTTGTACTTCGAACTCGACGGCTCGTTTCCCAATCACGAGGCCAACCCGCTCGACCCGGCAAATCTGGTGGACCTGCAGAGGTTCGTGCGCGACAGCGGCGCCGATATCGGGCTGGCCTTCGACGGGGACGCCGACCGCTGCTTCGTGGTCGACGAACGCGGGCGGCTGGTTTCGCCGTCCACGGTGACCAGCCTGGTGGCGGCCCGCGAGCTGGGCCGGGAGATCGGCGCCACGATCATCCACAACGTGATCACCTCCCGCGCGGTGCCCGAACTGGTCACCGAACGCGGTGGCACGCCGCTGCGCTCGCGGGTCGGCCACTCCTATATCAAGGCGCTGATGGCCGACACCGGCGCGATCTTCGGCGGTGAGCATTCCGCGCACTACTACTTCCGTGACTTCTGGGGCGCCGACTCCGGGATGCTGGCCGCGCTGTATGTGCTGGCCGCCCTCGGCGAGCAGCATCGGCCCACAGGGCCCCCAAGACCATTGTCGGAGTTGACCGCCGACTACCAGCGCTACGAATCGTCCGGCGAGATCAACTTCAAGGTGGCGGACGCGTCGTATTGTGTGGACGCGGTGTTGAAGTCGTTCGGCACCCGGATTCAGTCCATCGATCATCTGGACGGGGTGACGGTCGATTTGGGCGACGGCAGCTGGTTCAACCTGCGCAGCTCCAACACCGAGCCGCTGCTGCGGCTCAATGTGGAGGGCCGCACCGCCGAGGACGTCGACGCGGTGGTCACTGCGATAAGCACCGAAATCGCTGCCGCCCAAGAGGCGACTCCGTGAGCGCCATCGGGGCGATCGACCTGGAAGACACCGACGGCCTGCTCGCCGCCGACCGGCAGGGCCTGTTGCGGGCGGCGTCGTCGGCGGGCGCGCAGGTGCGCGCGATTGGCGCCGCGGCCGGCGAAGGCGCACTGGAGTCGCTGCGGGCCGACGGCCTCGCCCGCAGCGTGATCTGGGTGGCCGGCCGGGGGACCGCCGAGACCGCCGGGCCCGTGCTGGCGGCGACGGTGGGTGGGGTGGCCTCCGAGCCGATCGCGGTCGCCGGCGAGGCGCCGCCGTGGGTCGGCCCGCTCGACGTGCTGATCGTCGCCGGCGACGACCCCGGCGATCCCGCGCTGGTCAGCGCCGCCGCCACCGGGGTCCGCCGGGGCGCGCGGGTCGTGGTGGTGGCACCGTACGAGGGTCCGCTGCGCGACTCCACCGCCGGGCGCGCCGCGGTGCTCGAGCCGCGGCTCTGGGGTCCCGACGAGTTCGGGTTGTGCAGGTACCTGGCCGCCGGCCTGGCCGTGCTGCAAACCGTCGACCCGCGACCCAGCATCGACCTGGGGTTGCTCGCCGACGAGCTGGACGCCGAGGCGCTGCGCAACAGCGCCGGGCGCGAGCTGTTCACCAACCCGGCCAAGACCATCGCCGAGCGGTTGGCCGGCCGCCGGGTGGCGCTGGCCGGCGACTGCGCCGCAATGCTGGCACTGGCCCGGCACGGCAGTTCGGTGCTGCTGCGGGTCGCCCACGAGGTGGTGGCCGCGACCGGGCTGGCGGATGCGGTGCTGGCGCTGCGGGCGGCGGCGGCGTCGGGCCCGGGGGGCTCCGCCGCGTCGTCGGTGGACGCCCTGTTCCACGACGAGGAAATCGACGGGCCGCTGCCCACGCGGCTGCGAGTGCTGGCCCTCACGCTGGCCGACGAGCAGGCGGTCGTGGCCGCCAGGACGGCCGGTCTCGAGGACGTGTACCTGCTCGCGTCCGAGGATGTGCCCGACGGCCCCGGCGGCTCGGCGGGCTCCGAGGTATTGCCGGCGCTGGGTGGCCCCATCAGCGCCGAGCAGCAACTGGCAGTATTGGCCGTTCGGCTGGAGATGGCCGCGGTTTACATGCGACTGGTGCGGGGATAGATACACAAGTGGAATTGCTTCGCGGGGCCCTACGGACGTACGCCTGGGGATCGCGCACCGCCCTGGCGGAATTCACCGGGCGGGCGGTTCCGGCGGCTCACCCGGAGGCCGAGCTGTGGTTCGGCGCGCACCCCGCTGACCCGGCCTGGCTGGAGACGGACAAGGGTGAGGTCTCGTTGCTGGGGGCGCTGGTCGCCGACCCGGAGGGGCAGCTCGGCCCGGCGTCGCGCGCCCGGTTCGGGGACGTGCTGCCGTTCCTGGTCAAGGTGCTGGCCGCCGACGAGCCGCTGTCGCTGCAAGCCCATCCGAGCGCCGAGCAGGCGGTCGAGGGTTACCTGCGTGAGGAGCGACTGGGCATTCCGGTGTCCTCGCCGGTCCGCAACTACCGCGACACCTCTCACAAGCCCGAGTTGTTGGTGGCCTTGCAGCCGTTCGAGGCGCTGGCCGGGTTTCGTCAGGCGTCCCGCACCATCGAGCTGCTGCGGGCGCTGGCCGTCTCCGACCTCGACCCCTACATCGACCTGCTGAACGACCAGTCCGACGCCGACGGCCTGCGTGCGCTGTTCACCACCTGGATCACCGCGCCCCAGCCCGACATCGACGTGCTGGTGCCCGCCGTGCTGGACGGCGCGATCCAGTACGTCAGCGCCGGGGCAACGGAATTCGCGGCCGAAGCCAAGACGGTGCTGGAACTCGGCGAACGCTACCCCGGTGACGCCGGTGTGCTGGCGGCGCTGTTGCTCAACCGCATCACCCTGGCCCCGGGCGAGGCCATCTTCGTGTCGGCCGGCAACCTGCACACCTATCTGCGCGGTTTCGCGGTGGAGGTTATGGCCAACTCCGACAACGTGTTACGCGGCGGTCTCACTTCCAAGCACGTCGACGTGCCCGAGCTGCTGCGGGTGCTGGACTTCACGCCCACCCCCGAGGCGCAGCTGCGGCCGCCCATCCGCCGCGAGGGATTCGGCCGGGTTTACCAGACGCCGACCGACGAGTTCGCGGTCGCGCTGCTGGTGCTCGACGGCGAGTACCTCGGCCACGAGGTGGACGCGGGGTGCGGCCACGAGGGCCCGCAGATCCTGCTGAGCACCCAGGGCTGCACGACGGTGCACGCCAAGTCCGGATCGCTCACGCTCGAACGCGGAATGGCGGCCTGGGTGGCGGCCGACGACGGCCCGATCCGCCTGGTCGCGCGGGAGTCATCCCAACTGTTCAGGGCGACCGTAGGGCTGTGACGGCCCGCCGGTCCTTGGCGATTTTCCGGCGCTCGCGCAGCCACAGCCGCATGTTGTGCGCCATGGTGCGGCCGACGATCCGCGGCGGCGGAACCATGTACAGGCTGTCCAGGAGGGAGAACCGGCGCAAAAACCATTCGGCCAGAACGGGTTCGGTTTCGGCGGCCCCGAGGAATTGGTCGAACAGCGCACCGGACGGTCGCCACCACCACGGGACGGTTCCCTTGGTCTCGGCGTGGTGGAAGGTGATGTCGCCGATGGCGTTCATGATCCAAACCGGGTAGGTCGTCTTGGCGGTGGCCCTATTCAGTTCGCGGGCAAGGTCATCGGATTGCAGAGCCCGCCGCAGGTGACCGGCCTGCAGTGACGTCATCGTCATGCCCTGCCCGAAGGTGGGATTGAAGCTGGCCACGGCGTCACCGAAGGGAACGATGCCGGCCGGGAAGCGGTCCAGCTTGTGGTAGCGGCGCCACCTGCTGGCCGGGAACGCGTGGTAGGCCGGCTCGCCGAGGGGTTCGGCCTGCGCCAGCGCGGCATTGAAATGCGCGGGCAGTAGCTTGCCGGCCAGCGCGAGCATCTCGGGGAACGTCCCCGGCGGTTTGGCGTTGGCGACCCCGAACGTCGTCAGCACCCAGACGCGGTCCTCGTAATGCAGCATGCCCAGCCCGAGCGACTCGTCGTGCGAGGCGCCGGCGACCACCACCTTCTCCGCGATCACGCCCTCCGGCATGCGGAACTGGTGGGAGGCGTAGTGGATGCCGATGTCGATCAGTGCTTCGACCGGGCGGGGATATCCCCACTGCTCCAACCACACCGGCAACCGGGTGCCCCGGCCCGCGGCGTCGACCACCAAATCGCTCGCTACGAACTCCGGCTCGCCACGGCCTTGCGGGTCCAGCACCACACCGGTCACGCGCTCGCGCGCGTGGTCGAACCGCGGCTCGGCCACCGACCGGCGGATGATCTCGACATTGGCGATGTCCTGGACCCGCCGGCGCAGCTGCCACTCCAGGTGCGGGCGGCTGGGCACGTAGGCGGTGAATTCGTCGCGCAGCGTGTGCCCCGTCCCCAGGACATGGCCCGCGGCGCCAAGGTGAATGCAGTCCGGCCGGTTCTCCAGCATGGGCACGCCCGCGTCCACCATGTCGTCCAGCAGGCCCGGAAACAGGCTCTCGAACTCCGCCGCTCCCCGGGCCATCAGCATGTGCAGGTGCCGGTCCTGGGGGACCGTCGCGCGGTTCGCCGGCGCGCTCGGCAACTCGTCGCGCTCATAGACGCTGACCCGCGAATAGCAATCCGACAGCACCCGCGCTGCGCACAAACCGGCGATGCTGCCCCCGATGACCACCGCGTGGTCCCTCATGTTTCCCCCGCTACCCGCCATGCCCGCAGACTACCCAGTACTGTGCGGTCCTACGGACGTGAGCGGATTGGGAGCACATCGGGAAACGGCGGGCGAATGGCAAATCGATGGCGCACGAAATCGGTCGAGCAATCGATCGCCGACACCGACGAGGCGGAGACCCGGCTGCGCAAGGAGTTGACCTGGTGGGATCTGGTCGTGTTCGGCGTCGCGGTGGTGATCGGGGCCGGCATCTTCACGGTCACCGCGTCGACCACCGGCGACATCACCGGGCCGGCCATCTGCATCTCGTTCGTGATCGCGGCGGTCACCTGCGCGCTGGCGGCCCTGTGCTACGCCGAATTCGCCTCGACACTGCCGGTGGCGGGCAGCGCGTACACCTTCTCCTATGCCACCTTCGGTGAGTTCCTGGCCTGGATCATCGGCTGGAACCTGGTGCTGGAGCTGGCGATCGGCGCCGCCGTCGTGTCCAAGGGCTGGTCGAGCTACCTGGGTAACGTGTTCGGATTCGCCGGTGGCACAGTCCAACTCGGATCGGTCAACCTCGACTGGGGAGCGCTGCTGATCGTCGCGGTGGTTGCGACCCTGGTCGGCCTGGGCACCAAACTGTCGTCACGATTTTCCGCGGTGATCACCGGCATCAAGGTGTCGGTGGTGGTGTTCGTCGTGGTGGTCGGCGTCTTCTACATCAAGGGCTCCAACTACTCGCCGTTCATTCCCAAGCCGGAGGCCGGGCACGAGGCGTCGGGCCTCAACCAGTCCGTGCTGTCGTTGCTGACCGGGGCGCACAGCAGTCACTACGGCTGGTACGGCGTGCTGGCGGGAGCATCGATCGTGTTCTTCGCGTTCATCGGGTTCGACATCGTCGCCACCATGGCGGAGGAAACCAAGCAGCCGCAGCGCGACGTGCCGCGGGGCATCCTGGCGTCCCTGGCGATCGTGACCGTCCTCTACGTCGCGGTGTCGGTCGTGCTGTCCGGCATGGTTCCCTACACCCAACTCAAGACCGTGCCCGGCCACAAGCCGGCCAACCTCGCCACGGCCTTCTCGGCCAACGGGATCGACTGGGCCAGCAAGATCATCGCCATCGGTGCGCTGGCGGGGCTGACGACGGTGGTGATGGTGCTGGTGCTGGGGCAGTGCCGCGTCCTGTTCGCGATGGCGCGCGACGGGCTGCTGCCGCGGTCGCTGGCCAAGACCGGTGCACGCGGGACTCCCGTGCGGATCACCGTGCTAGTCGCCGTCGTGATAGCGGCGACGGCCTCGGTGTTCCCGATAACCAAGCTCGAGGAGATGGTCAACGTCGGCACGCTGTTCGCGTTCATGCTGGTGTCGGCCGGCGTCATGGTCCTGCGCCGGGCCAGGCCCGACCTGGAGCGGGGGTTCCGGGCCCCGTTTGTGCCGTGGCTGCCCATCGCCTCGATCGCTGCGTGCGCCTGGCTGATGCTGAACCTCAGTGCGCTGACCTGGGTCCGGTTCGGCGTCTGGCTGGTCGTGGGAACCGCGATCTACGCCGGCTACGGGTACTCGCACTCCGTTCAGGGACGCCGGCAAGCCGGGCAGCTCCCCGCGGTGGCCCGGGTGGAAGCCGGCCCGGCGAGCTAATGCCCATGGTTTACAAAATCGCATTCTGTGTCTAGACACAAGACGCAAAGCCCGGTATTGTCCAACCTCGACGTGGCATGACTCACAAGGAGGTTTGGCATATGACCACACTGCGGCCCGAATCAAGCCGGCAAGCCGAGGCGCCGGTCTGGCGGGACAAGAAGCGCCATCTGTGGCTCATGGGGCTGATCGCCCCGACGGCGCTGTTCGTGATGCTGCCGATCGTCTGGGCGACGAACCGGTTCGGCTGGCACGCCGCCGCGCAGGTGCCGCTGTGGATCGGGCCGATCCTGCTGTATGTCCTGCTGCCGATCCTCGACCTGCGTTTCGGGCCCGACGGGCAGAACCCGCCCGACGAGGTGGCCGAACAGCTGGAGAACGACAAGTACTACCGCTACTGCACCTACGTCTACATCCCGTTCCAGTACCTCAGCGTGATCCTGGGCGCCTACCTGTTCACCGCCTCGAACCTGAGCTGGCTCGGCTTTGACGGCGCGCTGGGCTGGGCGGGCAAGCTGGGCGTGGCGCTGTCGGTCGGGGTCCTCGGCGGGGTGGGGATCAACACGGCCCACGAGATGGGGCACAAGAAGGACTCGCTCGAGCGGTGGCTGTCCAAGATCACCCTGGCCCAGTCCTGCTACGGCCACTTCTACATCGAGCACAACCGCGGTCACCACGTGCGCGTCTCGACGCCGGAAGATCCGGCGTCGGCGCGCTTCGGCGAGACCTTCTGGGAGTTCTTGCCGCGCAGCGTTTTCGGCAGCCTGCGCTCCGCGTTGGGGCTGGAGGCCCAGCGGGTGCGCCGGCTGGGCAAGAGCCCCTGGGATCCCAGGACCTACCTGTCCAACGACGTGCTCAACGCCTGGCTGATCTCGGTGGCGTTGTGGGGCGCGCTGATCGCGATCTTCGGCCCGGCGCTGATCCCGTTCGTGATCATCCAGGCGGTCTTCGGGTTCAGCCTGCTCGAGGCGGTCAACTACCTCGAGCACTATGGGCTGCTCCGGCAGCGCAACGCCAGCGGCCGCTACGAGCGGTGCGCGGTGGTCCACAGCTGGAACTCCGACCACATCGTGACGAACCTGTTCCTCTACCACCTGCAGCGGCACAGCGATCACCACGCCAACCCGACCCGTCGCTACCAGACGTTGCGCAGCCTCGATGGCTCGCCCAACCTGCCGAGCGGGTACGCGTCGATGATCTCGCTCACCTACTTCCCGCCGCTGTGGCGCAGGGTGATGGACCATCGCGTGCTGTCCCACTACGACGGCGACATCACCAGGGTCAACCTGCAGCCGCGGTTGCGCGAAAAGCTGCTGGCGCGTTACGGCGCAGCCCAGGAGGTCCCGGCATGACGGCCGCCTACCAGTGCCCGGTCTGTGACTACGTTTACGACGAGGCCAACGGCGATGCGCGGGAAGGCTTCCCGCCGGGCACCCGGTGGGATGACGTTCCCGACGACTGGTGCTGTCCGGACTGCTCGGTGCGCGAGAAGCCGGACTTCAGCGCGATTCGCGAAGGGGTAAGCCAGTGACGTACGACAAGACCGACTACATACTGTTCCGCTGCATCCAGTGCGGGTTCGAGTACGACGAGGCGCTGGGCTGGCCGGAGGATGGGATTGCGCCCGGCACCCGCTGGGACGACATCCCCGAGGACTGGAGCTGCCCGGACTGCGGCGCCGCGAAATCCGACTTCGAGATGGTGGAGGTGGCCCGACCGTGAGCGCTAGTCTCGCGCCTGTGAAGCGGATGCCCTACGCCGAGGCGTCGCGCGTCCTGCTGCGCGACTCGGTGCTGGACGCGATGCGGGACCTGCTGCTGGCCCGGGACTGGTCGGCGATCACGCTGTCGGACGTGGCCCGCGCCGCGGGCATCAGCCGGCAGACCATCTACAACGAGTTCGGCTCGCGGCAGGGCCTGGCGCAGGGTTACGCCCTGCGCCTGGCCGATCGCCTGGTCGACGCGGTCCATGCGGCCATCGACGCCAATGTCGGCGACATCCACGAGGCGTTCCTGCAGGGCTTTCGTTCCTTCTTCGCGGACTCGGCGGCAGACCCGCTGGTGATCTCGCTGCTGACCGGCGTCGCCAAGCCCGACCTGCTGCAGATCATCACCACCGACAGCGGGCCCATCATCGCGCGGGCGTCGGCGCGGCTGACCTCGGCGTTGACCCACAGCTGGGTGGCGACCAGTGACGAGGACGCCGGGGTGCTGGCGCGCGCCATCGTGCGGCTGGCGCTGAGCTATGTGTCCATGCCCCCGGAGGCCAATCACGACGTGGCGGCGGACCTGGCCCGGCTGATGACGCCGTTCGCGGAGCGCCACGGTGTCGTCAAACTTCCCTGAGCTTGCCTGACCCTTGGGACGCGGGCACCCGCGACTACAGTGGCGGAAGAACATACCTAAGCTAAGTACCGCTTGGATCCGAGTGGCCACCAAAGAAGGCTGAAGAAGGAAGAGTCACGTTATGACGACGACCGAAAACGCGTTAACTCCCGACGTTCGCAACGGCATCGACTTCAAGGTCGCCGACCTGTCGTTGGCGGATTACGGCCGCCGGGACATCGAGCTCTCCGAGCAGGAGATGCCGGGTCTGATGTCGTTGCGCCGCGAGTACGCCGAAGTGCAACCGCTCAAGGGGGTGCGGGTTTCGGGCTCGCTGCACATGACGGTGCAGACCGCCGTGCTCATCGAGACCCTCGTCTCGCTCGGCGCCGAGGTCCGCTGGGCGTCGTGCAACATCTTCTCCACCCAGGACCACGCCGCCGCGGCCGTCGTCGTCGGCCCGCACGGCACGCCCGAGGAGCCGAAGGGCGTACCGGTGTTTGCCTGGAAGGGCGAGACGCTGGAGGAGTACTGGTGGGCCGCCGAGCAGATGCTGACCTGGCCCGACCAGCCCGCGAACATGATCCTCGACGACGGCGGCGACGCCACCATGCTGGTGCTGCGCGGCGCGCAGTACGAGAAGGCCGGTGTGGTGCCGCAAGCCGAGGACGACGACTCCACCGAGTGGAAGGTCTTCCTGGAGCTGCTGCGCCGCCGGTTCGAGACCGACAAGGACAAGTGGACGAAGATCTCCGAGTCGGTCAAGGGCGTCACCGAGGAGACCACCACCGGCGTGCTGCGGCTCTACCAGTTCGCGGCGGCCGGCGATTTGGCCTTTCCGGCGATCAACGTCAACGACTCGGTCACCAAGTCCAAGTTCGACAACAAGTACGGCTGCCGCCACTCGCTGATCGACGGCATCAACCGGGGCACCGACGTGTTGATCGGCGGCAAGAAGGTGCTGATCTGCGGCTACGGCGACGTGGGCAAGGGCTGCGCGGAGTCGGTCAAGGGCCAGGGGGCGCGGGTCGTCGTCACCGAGGTCGACCCGATCAACGCGCTGCAGGCCCTGATGGAGGGCTTCGACGTCAAGACGGTCGAGGACGCGATCGGCGAGGCGGACATCGTCATCACCGCCACCGGTAACAAGGACATCATCACGCTGGCGCACATGAAGGCGATGAAAGACCACGCGGTCCTGGGCAACATCGGGCACTTCGACAACGAGATCCAGGTCTCCGCACTGGAGCGCTCAGGCGCCACCAAGGTAAACATCCGCCCGCAGGTCGACGTGTGGACCTTCCCCGACAGCGGCAAGTCGATCATCCTGCTGTCAGAGGGCCGGCTGCTGAACCTCGGCAACGCCACCGGACACCCGTCGTTCGTGATGAGCAACAGCTTCTCCAACCAGGTGATCGCGCAAATCGAGCTGTGGACCAAGAACGACGAGTACGACAACGAGGTGTACCGGCTGCCCAAGCACCTCGACGAGAAGGTGGCCCGCATCCACGTCGAGGCCCTCAGCGGCAAGCTGACCAGGCTGACCAAGGAGCAGGCCGAGTACATCGGCGTCGACGTCGAGGGCCCCTACAAGGCCGACCACTACCGCTACTGAGTCCGGCGCTCGGCCGGCGGCGATAGGCTCGCGCCGTGCTGATCGCGATCGAAGGCGTCGACGGCGCCGGCAAGCGGACCCTGTCCGAGGGCCTGCAACAAGCCTTCAAGGCCGCCGGGCTGTCGGTGGCGACGCTGGCCTTCCCGCGCTACGGGCAATCGGTGACCGCCGACGTCGCGGCCGAGGCGCTGCGCGGCGAGCACGGCGACCTCGCGTCGTCGGCGTACGCGATGGCGATGCTCTTCGCGCTCGACCGCGCCGGAGCGGTCGGCAAAATCGAGGCGCTGGGCCGTGCGCACGACGTGGTGATCCTGGATCGCTACGTCGCCTCCAACGCGGCCTACAGCGCCGCGCGCCTGCACCAGGACGCGGCGGGGGAGGCGGCGGCCTGGGTGCATCGGCTCGAATACGCGCGGTTGCGGTTGCCCCCGCCCGACTGGCAGGTGCTGCTCGCGGTGCCCGCCGAGCTCGCCGCGCAGCGGGCCCGGCATCGGGCCGAGGACGAGCCGGGCCGCGCGCGCGACAGCTACGAACGTGACGACGGACTGCAGCAGCGCACCGGCGCCGTCTACGCCGAGTTGGCCGCCGCCGGCTGGGGCGGGCGATGGCTGGTCGTCGACGCGGACGTCGATCCGGGGGCGCTGGCGGCGTCTCTGACGGCTCCAGATGGGCGATTTTGACGGTATTTGACCCCATCACCCAAGAAACGCCCGTGTGGTGCCCGAGTTTTATCCCGATCTGGTGACACCATGGACTCCATGAGGCAAAGGATTTTGGTCGTCGATGACGACGCTTCGCTGGCTGAGATGCTCACCATCGTGCTGCGTGGGGAGGGCTTCGACACCGCGGTCATCGGTGACGGTACTCAGGCCCTGACCGCGGTGCGCGAGTTGCGCCCCGATTTGGTGCTGCTGGACCTGATGCTGCCGGGCATGAATGGCATCGACGTGTGCCGGGTCTTGCGCGGCGACTCCGGCGTCCCCATCGTGATGCTGACCGCCAAGACCGACACCGTGGACGTGGTGCTCGGCCTGGAGTCGGGCGCCGACGACTACATCATGAAGCCGTTCAAGCCCAAGGAGCTGGTCGCCCGGGTGCGCGCGCGGCTGCGGCGCAACGACGACGAGCCCGCCGAGATGCTTTCCATCGCCGACGTCGACATCGACGTACCCGCGCACAAGGTCACCCGCAACGGCGAGCAGATCTCCCTCACACCGCTGGAGTTCGACCTGTTGGTCGCGCTGGCACGCAAACCGCGCCAGGTGTTTACTCGTGATGTGCTGCTCGAACAGGTGTGGGGATATCGGCACCCGGCGGACACCCGCCTGGTGAACGTGCACGTCCAGCGTCTGCGGGCCAAGGTCGAGAAAGACCCTGAGAACCCGACCGTGGTGTTGACCGTTCGAGGAGTGGGATACAAGGCCGGACCTCCGTGATCCGGGAGCGGCGCCATTGATGTGGTGGGGCTCGCGGCAACGCACTAGGAGTCGCTGGGGGCGCTCTGGCCCCATGACCCGCGGTATGGGCGCCTTGAGTCGAGCCGTCGGCGTTGCCTGGCGCCGATCGCTGCAACTGAGAGTCGTGGCGCTGACCCTCGGACTCTCGCTGGCGGTGATCCTCGCGCTCGGCTTCGTGCTGACCAGCCAGGTCACCAACCGCGTACTGGACGTGAAGGTCAGGGCCGCCATCGAGCAGATCGAGCGGGCGCGCACGACCGTCGCCGGGATCGTCAACGGCGAGGAGACGCGCTCCCTGGACAGCAGCCTTCAGCTGGCCCGCAACACGCTGACGTCCAAGACCGACCCCGCCTCGGGCGCCGGGCTGGCCGGCGCGTTCGACGCGGTCCTGATGGTGCCGGGCGACGGACCGCGCGCCGCCACCACGGCCGGACCTGTCGACCAGGTGCCCAACGCGTTGCGCGGCTTCGTCAAGGCCGGACAGGCGGCCTATCAGTACGCCACGGTGCACACGGACGGCTTCTCCGGACCGGCGCTGGTCATCGGCACACCGACGTCGTCGCAGGTGGCCAACCTCGAGCTGTACCTGATCTTTCCGCTGAAGAACGAGCAGGCCACCATCCAGCTGGTGCGCGGCACGATGATCACCGGCGGCGCGGTGCTGCTGGTGCTGCTCGCCGGGATCGCGCTGCTGGTCTCCCGCCAGGTGGTGGTGCCGGTCCGGTCGGCGTCGCGGATCGCCGAGCGGTTCGCCGAGGGGCATCTGTCCGAACGAATGCCGGTGCGCGGTGAAGACGACATGGCGCGGCTGGCCGTGTCGTTCAACGACATGGCCGAGAGCCTGTCCCGCCAGATCACCCAGCTCGAGGAGTTCGGCAACCTGCAGCGCCGCTTCACCTCCGACGTCAGCCACGAACTGCGGACCCCGCTGACCACCGTGCGCATGGCCGCCGACCTGATCTACGACCACAGCGCCGACCTCGACCCCACGCTGGCCCGGTCCACCGAGCTGATGGTCAGCGAGCTGGACCGGTTCGAAACCCTGCTCAACGACCTGCTCGAGATCTCCCGGCACGACGCCGGTGTGGCCGAGCTGTCCGTCGAGGCGGTGGACCTGCGCACCACCGTGCAAAGCGCGCTGGGCAGCGTCGGCCACCTGGCCGAGGAGGCCGGGATCGAGCTGCTCGTCGACATGCCCAGCGAGGAGGTGATCGCCGAGGTCGACGCACGCCGGGTGGAGCGGATCCTGCGCAACCTGATCGCCAACGCCATCGACCACGCCGAGCACAATCCGGTGCGCATCGTGATGGGCGCCGACGAGGACACCGTCGCCGTCACCGTTCGCGACCACGGGGTGGGGCTGCGGCCCGGCGAGGAAAAGCTGGTGTTCAGCCGGTTCTGGCGCTCGGACCCGTCGCGGGTGCGCCGGTCCGGCGGCACCGGGCTGGGCCTGGCGATCAGCATCGAGGACGCGCGGCTGCACCAGGGCCGGCTGGAGGCGTGGGGCGAGCCCGGCCAGGGGGCGTGCTTCAGGCTGACGCTGCCGCTGGTTCGCGGCCACAAGGTCACCACCAGCCCGCTGCCGTTGAAGCCGATCTCGGAGCCGCCCGCGCCGCCACGCCAGGACCGCCAGCGCCCACGCGAGCACGCCGAGAGGGGCATCTGATGCGGCGGCTGCTGACGATATTGCCGCTGCTTTCACTGGCGCTGTTGCTCGCCGGCTGTGCGGGGGTGCCCAGCTTCTCGGCCCCGCAAGCCATCGGCACCGTCGAACGGCCGGCGCCGTCGAACCTGCCCAAGCCGACCCCGGGCATGGATCCCGACGTGTTGCTGCGCGAATTCCTCAAGGCCACAGCCGATCCGGCGAACCGGCACCTGGCGGCGCGGCAATTTCTCACCCAGTCGGCGTCCAACGCGTGGGACGACGCCGGTAGCGCCCTGCTGATCGACCACGTGGTGTTCGTGGAAACCCGTGGCGCCGAACGGGTTTCGGTGACCATGCGGGCCGACATCCTGGGCTCGCTGTCCGATGTGGGTGTGTTCGAAACAGCCGAGGGCGTGCTGCCGGACCCGGGCCCGATCGAGTTGGTCAAGACGTCGGGGGGCTGGCGAATCGACCGCCTGCCCAACGGGGTCTTCCTGGACTGGCAGCAGTTCCAGGCGACCTACAAACGCAACACGCTGTACTTCGCCGACCCGACCGGCAAGACGGTGGTGCCCGATCCCCGCTACGTCGCGGTGTCCGATCACGACCAGCTGGCCACCGAGCTCGTGTCCAAGCTGCTGGCCGGGCCGCGCCCCGAGATGGCCCACACGGTGCGCAACCTGCTCGCCCCGCCGCTGCGGCTGCGCGGGCCGGTGATGCGGGCCGACGGTGGCAAGAATGGCATCGGGCGCGGTTACGGCGGCGCCCGCATCGATCTGGAGAAACTGTCCACCACCGATCCGCACAGCAGGCAATTGCTTGCCGCACAGATCATTTGGACGCTGGCCCGGGCCGACATCAGGGGCCCGTACGTGATCAACGCCGACGGCGCACCGCTGGACGACAGGTTCGCCGACGGGTGGACCACCTCCGACGTCGCCGCCACCGACCCGGGTGTGGCCGACGGCGCGGGGGCGGGGGTGCATGCCCTGGTCAACGGGTCGCTGGTCGGGTTGGACGGGCAGCACGCCACCACCGTGCCAGGGGCGTTCGGGCGGATGGGGGATCAGACCGGCGCCGCGCTGTCCCGCAGCGGGCGGCAGGTGGCGTCGGTGGTGACGCTGCGACGCGGCGCCCCGGACCAGGCGGCGTCGCTGTGGATTGGTGACCTCGGTGGCGAGGCGGTGCAGTCCGCCGACGGGCACAGCCTGACGCGGCCCAGCTGGTCGCTGGACGACGCCGTGTGGGTGGTGGTCGACAACAACAACGTGCTGCGGGCGATTCAGGAGCCGGCGTCGGGGCAACCCGCGCGGATCCCGGTCGACTCGGCGGTGGTGGCTGCCAGCTTCCCGGGGCCGATCACCGACCTGCAGCTGTCCCGCGATGCCACCCGCGCCGCGATGGTGATCAACGGCCAGGTGATCCTCGCCGGTGTCGAGCAGACCCAGGCCGGGCAGTACGCCCTGACCTACCCGCGGCGGCTGGGTTTCGGCCTGGGCAATTCGGTGGTCTCGCTGTCGTGGCGGACCGGCGATGACATCGTGGTGACCCGCACCGACACCAGCCATCCGGTGTCCTACGTCAACCTCGACGGGGTGAACTCCGACGCCCCGGCCCGCGGCCTGCGGACACCGCTGACGACGGTCGCGGCCAACCCGTCGACCGTGTACGTCGCGGCTCCGCAAGGCGTGCTGCAGTATTCGGCCTCGGCCCCCGAAAGCCAGCAGAGCTGGTCGGAGGTGTCCGGGTTGTCGGTGCCCGGGGCGGCGCCCGTGCTGCCGGGCTAGCCGCGCCTCGATGTCGGCCGTGCCCGCCACACTGACCATGTGCTCGACCTGATCCTGCCGCTGGAATGCGGCGGCTGCGGGGCGCCGTCGACCCGCTGGTGCGAGGCATGCGCGCTAGAGCTCGACGTCAAGCCCGACGAGCCGCACGTGGTCAACCCCCGCATCGACCCGGAGGTGCCGGTCTTCGCGCTCGGCCGCTACGCCGGCGCCCGCCGCCGGGCGATCCTCGCGATGAAGGAGAAGGGGCGCGGCGACCTCGCGGCGCCGATGGCCCGGGCACTGGCAGTCGGGGTCCACCGGTTGCTGACGTGGGGAATGATCGAGACCCCGCTGACGATCGTGCCGGCACCGACGAGGCGTTCGGCGGCGCGCCGGCGCGGCGGCGACCCCGTCACCCGGCTGGCCCGGGCCGCGGTGGCCGGGCATCCCGACATCGACGTCGCGCCGGCGTTGCGGATGAAGGCGCTGGCCCGCGACTCGGTGGGGCTCGGCACGTCCGCGCGCGAGCGCAACATCGCCGGCCGGGTGGTGCTGCGCGGCCGGCGGCCGGGCGCGCAAGTCTGTGAGGTCCTCGTCGTCGACGACGTCGTCACCACCGGGGCGACGGCCCGCGAATCGGTGCGGACACTGCGCGCCGCCGGGGTTCGCGTGGCCGCGGTGCTGGCGATTGCGGCCGCGTGAAACTGTGCGGCGGGCAAGAGGTTGTGAAGAACTCGCAACAGCTGTGCGAAATCAGTGGCATCCCAAGGCGAACACGAGCTAACGTCGAGGACAACCTTCAGGAACATCCTGGGCCCGGGTCACAACGCATTCGTCGCGATTTCCCGGGTCGATACGCCACTCGCGGAGGGGGTGAGTATTCGACACCTTGCATCGGCGGGCAGCCTGCGCGGTGACCTCTGGAAACCGTTCCAACCCCGTCGGCGCGTCCTCTGAACAGCCGGCACGCAGCGCGTGCGACGTGGAAAAGGAAACGAGTTGACACGTATGTCAAGGCTTACCGCGGATTCCGGTCAGATTCTCGAGCAACCGCCGGCAGAAAACACCGAGCCGGCCGAACTGACCATCAACGCCGAAGTCGTGTTCAAGGGTCGCAACGTCGAAATCCCCGATCACTACCGCATCTACGTCTCGCAAAAACTCGCCCGCCTCGAACGATTCGATCGCTCCATCTACCTTTTCGACGTCGAGCTCAAACACGCGCCCAACCGGCGTCAGCGCAAGTCCTGTCAGCGCGTCGAAATCACCGCCCGCGGGCGCGGGCCGGTCACCCGCGCGGAGGCCTGCGCCGACAGCTTCTACGCCGCCTTCGAGTCCGCGGTCGACAAGCTGGAGAACCGGCTGCGCCGCGTCAAGGACCGCCGCAAGGTTCACTACGGCGACAAGACGCCGGTGTCCCTGGCCGCCGCCACCGCGGTGGCGCCGTCGCCGGGCAAGGCCTTCAACGACGAACCGGTGGAGCCGCACCAACACGACGGCGCCGGAGTGGAGCACGACGACCACGAGCCGGGGCGGGTGGTGCGCACCAAGGAGCACCAGGGCACGCCGATGTCGGTCAACGAGGCGCTCTACGAGATGGAGCTGGTCGGGCACAACTTCTTCTTGTTCTACGACAAGGAGACCGAACGGCCATCCGTCGTCTACCGCCGGCACGCCTACGACTACGGGTTGATCAGGCTTTCCTGACCTGGGCCCGACCGCCGAGCGCCGACGTCGCCGGCTTTACGAGCGTGTCACCTACGATGGATGGCGCCTCATCCCGACGATCGACATCCAACAGGGGACATAGCTGTGCTATCGAAGTTGCTGCGCCTTGGTGAAGGTCGCATGGTCAAGCGCCTCAAGCGGGTGGCCGACTATGTCAACACGTTGTC
The DNA here is from genome assembly GCF_025965855.1 of Mycobacterium sp. Lineage (GTDB taxonomy): Bacteria > Actinomycetota > Actinomycetes > Mycobacteriales > Mycobacteriaceae > Mycobacterium. The sequence continues at coordinate 32,594 of NZ_JAOPWB010000182.1, forward strand.
CGACGACATCGAGAAGCTCACGGACGCCGAGCTGAGGGCCAAAACCGACGAGTTCAGGAAGCGCGTGGACGAGGGCGAGTCCCTCGACGACCTGCTGCCCGAGGCGTTCGCCGTGGCCCGCGAGGCCGCGTGGCGGGTCCTGGACCAGCGCCCGTTCGACGTGCAGGTGATGGGCGCGGCCGCGCTGCACCTGGGCAACGTCGCCGAGATGAAGACCGGTGAAGGCAAGACCCTGACCTGCGTGTTGCCCGCCTACCTCAACGCGCTGGCCGGCAAGGGCGTGCACATCGTCACGGTCAACGATTACCTGGCCAAGCGCGACAGCGAGTGGATGGGCCGGGTGCACCGCTTCCTGGGCCTGCAGGTCGGGGTGATCCTGGCGCAGATGACGCCCGACGAACGGCGCGTCGCCTACAACGCCGACATCACCTACGGCACCAACAACGAGTTCGGCTTCGACTACCTGCGCGACAACATGGCGCACTCGCTCGACGACCTGGTCCAGCGCGGTCACAGCTACGGCATCGTCGACGAGGTCGACTCCATCCTGATCGACGAGGCCCGCACTCCGCTGATCATCTCCGGTCCGGCCGACGGCGCCTCCAACTGGTACAGCGAGTTCGCCCGGCTGGCGCCGCTGATGCAAAAGGACATCCACTACGAGGTCGACCTGCGCAAACGCACCGTCGGCGTGCACGAAAAGGGCGTGGAGTTCGTCGAGGACCAGCTCGGCATCGACAACCTCTACGAGGCGGCCAACTCGCCGCTGGTCAGCTACCTGAACAACGCGTTGAAGGCCAAGGAGCTGTTCAACCGCGACAAGGACTACATCGTCCGCGACGGCGAGGTGCTCATCGTCGACGAGTTCACCGGGCGCGTGCTCATCGGCCGCCGCTACAACGAGGGCATGCACCAGGCCATCGAGGCCAAGGAGCACGTCGAGATCAAGGCCGAGAACCAGACGCTGGCCACCATCACGCTGCAGAACTACTTCCGCCTCTACGAAAAGCTCGCCGGCATGACCGGCACCGCCCAGACCGAGGCGGCCGAGCTGCACGAGATCTACAAGCTGGGCGTGGTCTCCATCCCCACCAACAAGGCGATGATCCGCACCGACTGCTCCGACCTCATCTACAAGACCGAGGAAGCCAAGTACATCGCGGTGGTCGACGACGTCGAGGAGCGCTACGACAAGGGGCAGCCGGTCCTGATCGGCACCACCAGCGTCGAGCGTTCGGAGTACCTGTCGCGGCAGTTCCAGAAGCGCCGCATCCCCCACAACGTGCTCAACGCCAAGTATCACGAGCAGGAGGCGACCATCATCGCGGTGGCGGGCCGCCGCGGTGGCATCACCGTCGCCACCAACATGGCCGGCCGCGGCACCGACATCGTGCTCGGCGGCAACGTCGACTTCCTCACCGACCAGCGGCTGCGTGCTCGGGGCCTCGATCCGGTGGAGACGCCCGACGAGTACGAGGTGGCCTGGCACGAGGAGCTGCCCATCGTCAAGGAGGAGGCCGGCGCGGAGGCCGCCGAGGTGATCGAGGCCGGCGGCCTGTACGTGCTGGGCACCGAACGCCACGAGTCGCGACGCATCGACAACCAGCTGCGTGGCCGTTCCGGCCGCCAGGGCGACCCGGGGGAGTCGCGCTTCTATTTGTCGCTGAGCGACGAGCTGATGCGCCGCTTCAACGGTGCCGCCCTGGAGGCGATGCTCAACCGGCTGAACCTGCCCGACGACGTGCCGATCGAAAACAAGATGGTCACCCGCGCGATCAAGAGCGCCCAGACGCAGGTCGAGCAGCAGAACTTCGAGGTCAGAAAGAACGTCCTCAAGTACGACGAGGTGTTGAACCAGCAGCGCAAGGTGATCTACGCCGAGCGCCGCCGCATCCTGGAGGGCGAGAACCTCAAGGATCAGGCGCTGGACATGGTCCACGACGTGGTCACCGCCTACGTCGACGGTGCGACCGTCGAAGGCTACGCCGAGGATTGGGACCTGGACGCGCTGTGGTCGGCGCTGAAGACGCTGTACCCGCTCGGGATCGCGCACGAGAGCCTGACGCACCCGGACGCGGACTCCGACCGCGACGACCTCACCCGCGAGGAGCTGCTCGACGCGCTGCTGAAGGACGCCGAACGCGCTTACGCCACAAGGGAAGCCGAGCTCGAGGAAATCGCCGGCGAGGGTGCGATGCGTCAGTTGGAGCGCAACGTGTTGCTCAACGTCATCGACCGCAAGTGGCGCGAGCACCTCTACGAGATGGACTACCTCAAGGAGGGCATCGGGCTGCGGGCGATGGCGCAGCGCGACCCGTTGGTGGAGTACCAGCGCGAGGGCTACGACATGTTCATGGCCATGCTCGACGGCATGAAAGAGGAGTCGGTCGGCTTCTTGTTCAATGTCACCGTGGAGGCGGCGCCCGCTCCCCAGGTCGCCCCGGTGCAGATGCCCGAGGGGCTGGCGGAATTGGGGACCACCGCTGCCGGACAGCCGGATGGCGAAGGCGAAGCGCCCGCCGTGGAGCGCGAAGAGGCTCCAAGCACGCTGCGCGCCAAGGGCATTGATGACGAGGTGCCCGCCCTCACGTACTCCGGCCCGTCCGAGGACGGTTCGGCGCAGGTGCAACGCAACGGCGGTGGCGCGCAGAAGACGCCGGCCGGTGTGCCCGGCGGCGCCAGCCGCCGCGAGCGTCGTGAGGCCGCGCGGCGGCAGGGTCGCGGCGCCAAACCGCCGAAATCGGTGAAGAGGCGTTAACCTCGCCGGCGGCCGTAGTCAGAATTGACTAGGGCCCGTCGCGCGAAGTTGAGGCAAATGAGCTATATGCCAAAGTGTTTGCGCGCCGGACACTGAGGCCATGAAGCGTTACTTGATCATCGGTTACGGCGCGGCGGCTTACCTGCTGTTCCTCGCGGCCTTCTTGTATCTCATTGGTTTCGTGGCCAACATCCTGGTGCCTCGAACCGTCGATCACGGGCTCCCCGCGCCGATCGGTCAGGCTGTGGTGGTCAACGCGTTACTGGTGGGCGCGTTCGGCGTCCAGCACAGCGTCATGGCGCGGCCGGCGTTCAAGGCGTGGTGGACCCGGTTCGTGCCGCCGTCAATGGAGCGCAGCACCTATGTGGTGCTGTCAAGCGCCGTGCTGGTGCTGCTCTACTGGCAATGGCGAGACATGCCGGCCGTCATCTGGGATGTGCGGCAGCCGGCGGGACGTCTGGCAGTGTGGGCGCTGTTCTGGCTGGGCTGGGCGATCGCGCTGGCCTCGACCTTCATGGTCAGCCACTTCGACCTGTTCGGCCTTCGGCAGGTGTATCTGGCGTGGCGCGGAAAACCCTATACCCACATAGGTTTTAACGCCCGGCTGCTCTACCGGTTGGTGCGCCACCCGCTCATGCTCGGTTTCCTCATCGCCTTCTGGGCGGCGCCCACCATGACCGCCGGACACCTGCTCTTCTCGATCGCCATGACGGGTTACATCCTGATCGCTGTGCAGCTCGAAGAGCGCAATCTGGTAGCGGAGCTGGGCGACGAATACCGCGATTACCGCCGCGAGGTGCCCATGCTGCTACCCGGGCGGACCCGGCAACCGGCCGAAACGGTTGGCCAGCACTAACTCTTGAGAAGCTTGCCGAAGCCCGCGGGCGTAACGCCACTGCGAATTTCCGTGCGATATTTCGCCGTGGCGTTACGCCCGCGGCCGCTTACATCGGTCCCGCCCAGCTGCGAGGATGGACGGCATGGATGTCAAGGAGGTGTTGCTGCCCGGCGTCGGTCTACGGTACGAGTTCACTAGCCACCAGGGTGACCGGATCGGGATCATCGCACGCCGCGGCGGCGATTTCGACGTCGTCCTGTACGGCACCGACGATCCCGACCGGGCCCGACCGGTCCTGCATTTGACCGACGCCGAGGCCGAGGCCGTGGCCCAGATCCTGGGCGCGCCGCGCATCGCTGAGCGGTTCACCGAACTCTCCCGAGAGGTGCCGGGCCTCGAGACGGGGCAGGTCCACATCGTGGCGGGCAGCCCGTTCGTGGGCCACCCGCTGGGTGACACCCGCGCCCGCACCCGCACCGGAGCGTCGATCGTCGCGATCGTGCGCAACGAAGAGGTACTCGCCTCGCCCGGTCCGGCCGAAATGCTGCTAGCGCGAGACGTTCTGATCGTGATCGGCACCGAAGACGGCATCGCCGGTGTCGAGCGGATCATCGATAAGGGTTGAGCGGATGCAGGTTTCGGGGGCGCTGCTGTTCCAACTCGGCGCCCTCCTGACCACGCTCGCCGTATTGGGCGCGGTCGCACGGCGTTTCGCGTTGTCCCCGATACCGGTCTACCTGTTGGCGGGCCTCTCGCTGGGCAAGGGCGGCCTGCTGCCGGTGGCCGCGGCCGGCGAGTTCATCGAGACGGCCGCGCCCATCGGCATCGTGCTGTTGCTGCTGACCCTGGGCCTGGAATTCTCGGCGACCGAATTCGCCAGCAGCCTGCGGCACCACCTGCCGTCCGCCGGCGTCGACATCGTCCTCAACGCCACCCCCGGTGCGGTGGCCGGCTGGCTGCTGGGGTTGGACGGCGTCGCCATCCTGGCCCTGGCCGGGGTCACCTACATCTCGTCGTCGGGCGTCATCGCGCGCGTGCTGGTCGACCTGGGCCGGCTCGGCAACCGGGAAACGCCGGCGGTGCTCTCGGTGCTGGTTCTCGAGGATTTCGCGATGGCCGCCTACCTGCCGCTGTTCGCGGTGGTGGCGTCGGGCGGGGGCTGGGTGCATGCGGTCGCCGGCATGACCGGCGCGGTCGGCGCGCTGCTGGCCGCGTTCGCGGCGTCCTACCGCTGGGGCCACCACGTCGGCCGGCTGGTCGAGCACCCCGACTCCGAGCAGCTGTTGCTGAGGGTCCTCGGCGTCACCCTGATGGTGGCGGCGGTGGCGGAGGTCCTGCACGCGTCGGCCGCCGTCGGCGCGTTCCTGGTGGGCCTGACCCTGACCGGGGCGACGGCCGACCGGGCCCGCAGGGTGCTGGGCCCGCTGCGTGACCTGTTCGCGGCCCTCTTCTTTCTGGCGATCGGCCTCTCGGTTGACCCGCACGAGCTTCTTCCGATGCTGCCGGTGGCGCTGGCCCTGGCCGCCGTCACCGCGGCGACCAAGGTAGCCACCGGGATGCTCGCCGCGCGGCGCGATGGCGTGGGGCGGCGCGGGCAGCTGCGCGCGGGCGCCGCGCTCATCGCCAGGGGCGAGTTCTCGCTGATCATCATCGGCCTGGTCGGCACCTCCATCCCCGCGGTTGCCGCGCTGGCGACGTCGTATGTCTTCGTCATGGCGATCGCGGGTCCGGTGCTGGCTCGGTACGCGGGTGGCGCACCCAACTGACCGTCAACCGATGTGCAGGGCCACCACCAGCCATCGGCCGGTTGCCACCCGTTCCACGCGGCACGCGATGGCGTGGATCCGGTCCCCGCGGCTGTAGGACCCGAAAACCTCGGCCGCGGTTTCCGGGTCGCGGCGCCCGGAAGGTTGGAGCCGCATCCGGCGCAGCACCGCGGCCCCGTCATGTCCGCGCGGGCGAACCGCCACCGAACCGCCGATCGAGAGCACGGAATCCACCAATCCGGGCGCCAGCATGGGTCGCAGCTGGGCGGCGGGACGGCGGCGGTCGATGACTTCGAGCACCCGGCGCAGCGCGGCGTCGGCGAAGATCGCCGCTTGGCGCATCGGCGCGGACGTGCCGACGGTGGTCTCCGCCGCCGGTTCCTGTTGTTGCCCGTTCGGTTGCGCGGCGTAGGGCCGGCGGGGCGCACGCGCGCGGCGGCGCAGCGTCGGTTGGGAGGACCGGCGGCACTGGGGGACGTCGCGCCGCGGCGGCTCGTAGTCGACGACGGGAATCACGGCAAAAACGGTCAACGCGCACTCTCCATCGATCAACGGGAGCCTGCTGGAGAGTGGCAGACGGTGGTTGGTAAGTGGTCATCATGGCACAACTCGAGCGCACGCGTACCCGCCCCGAACTTTGGTCCGGCCCGACGATTACCGTAGGCGGGTACAGCCGTTCACCCGAGGACTGAGGACGAATTGACGAGGAGGACCGCGCCGTAATGGTGACCCGGTTGTCCCCGGCGGATGCGTCCTTCTATCGGCTGGAGAACTCGACCACCCCGATGTACGTGGGGTCGCTGTCCATCCTGCGGCGCCCGCGCGCCGGATTGAGTTACGAGTCGCTGTTGGCCACCATCGAACAGCGACTGCCCCAGATACCGCGTTACCGGCAGAAGGTTCGGGAAGTGCGCATCGGCACGGCCAGGCCGGTGTGGCTCGACGACAACGACTTCGACATCACCTATCACGTGCGGCGGTCGGCGCTGCCGTCGCCGGGCAGCGACGAGCAGCTGCACGAGCTGATCGCGCGGCTGGCCGCGCGGCCGCTGGACAAGTCGCGGCCGCTGTGGGAGATGTACCTGGTCGAAGGCCTGGCCAAGAACCGGGTCGCGCTGTATACGAAGTCCCACCAGGCGCTGATCAACGGCATGACGGCGCTGGAAATCGGCCATGTCATCGCCGACCGGACGCGCCGTCCGCCGCCGTTCCCCGAAGACATCTGGATACCGGAACGCGACCCCGGTAACACGCGGTTGGCTCTGGGTGCGATCGGCGACTGGATGGCCGGGCCGGGCACGCAGCTGCAGGCCGTCGGGTCCGCGGTGGCCGGATTGGTGACCAACTACGGCGAGCTCGTCGAAGCGGGCCGCCGCGCCGTCGACATCGCGCGCGCGGTGGCGCGCGGCACGGCGCCCAGTAGCCCGCTCAACGCGACCGTTTCGCGCCACCGCAGGTTCACGGTCGCTCGCGGCAACCTCGAGGACTACCGCGCCGTGCGCGCGCGCTACGACTGCGACATCAACGACGTGGTACTCGCCGTGGTGGCCGGCGCACTGGGCAGCTGGCTGCTGTCGCGCGGGGTAGCGGTGTCACCGACCGCGACGGTCCGCGCGATGGCGCCGCTCTCGATCTACGCCGACGACGGACTCGACTCGACCCGCCCCGGCCAAACGATCAGTCAGGTGATGCCCTTCCTCGTTGATCTGCCGGTGGGGGAGGCCAACCCGGTGGTGCGGCTGTCGCAGATCGCCCACGCCACCGAATCCAACCCGACCGCCGCCAGCCTGGTCGACGCCCGGACCATCGTCACTTTGTCGGGTTTTGCGCCACCGACCCTGCACGCTATGGGCATCCGCGTCGCCACCGGCTTCCCGAGCTTTTCCAAGCGGACGTTCAACCTGTTGATCACCAACGCCCCGGGCGCCCAGTCGCAGATGTACATCGCCGGCACCAAGTTGCTGGAGACCTACGCCGTCCCACCGCTGCTGCACAATCAGGCGCTGGCGATCAGCGTGACCTCTTATAACGGCATGCTGTATTTCGGAATCAACGCCGATCGCGAGGCGATGAGCGACGTCGACGTGCTGCCGGGCCTGTTGACCCAATCCCTCGAGGAACTTCTCGAAGCTTCCCGCTGATTAGTCGGGGTGAAAATCGGTGCCTGGATCTATGATTCGTTCTTGTGAGCACTGCGACAAATGACGGGGCGTCGGCCAAGGCGAGCGGAAAGAAATCGGCCACGCCGCCCGCGCGCAAGACATCCGACGATGTCTACCAAACCGAAATATTCCGGTTACAAACGGAATTCGTGAAGTTGCAGGAGTGGGTGCGGCATGTTGGTGCGCGTGTCGTGATCCTCTTCGAGGGCCGCGACGGGGCCGGCAAGGGCGGAACGATCAAACGGATCACCGAATACCTGAACCCGCGCGTCGCCCGTATCACGGCATTGCCCGCGCCGACCGATCGCGAACGGGGCCAGTGGTACTACCAGCGCTACATCGCCAACCTACCCGCCAGAGGCGAAATCGTGCTCTTCGACCGATCGTGGTACAACCGCGCCGGAGTGGAAAGGGTCATGGGATTCTGCACGCCACAGGAGTATGTGCTCTTTTTGCGGCAGACGCCCATCTTCGAGCAGATGCTGATCGACGACGGGATCGTGTTGCGCAAGTATTGGTTTTCCGTCTCCGAGGCCGAGCAGCTGCGCCGGTTCAGGGCACGACTGAATGACCCTGTCCGCCAATGGAAACTCAGCCCCATGGATATGGACTCGCTGTATCGGTGGCAGGATTATTCGCGCGCCAAAGACGAGATGATGGTGCACACCGACACCCCGGTAAGCCCTTGGTACATAGTCGAATCCGACATCAAGAAGCACGCCCGGCTGAACATGATGGCCCATCTGCTGTCAACGATCGAGTACTACGACGTGGGCCGGCCCAAGGTCAAGCTGCCCAAGGAGCCGGTGGTGAGCGCGAACTACCAGCGCCCGCCGCGTGAGCTGTCGAACTACGTCGACGACTACGCGGCCACGTTAGTCGGGGGCTGATGATCCAGGTCTACATCCCGGCCACGCTGGCGATGTTGCAGCGGCTCGTCGCGGACGGCTCCCTGTGGCCGGTCAACGGCACCGCGTTCGCGGTGACGCCGACGTTGCGCGAGGCCTACGCGGAGGGCGACGACGACGAGCTCGCCGACGTGGCGCTGCGCGAGGCGTCGCTGGCGTCGCTGCGGCTGCTGGCGGCCGATGTTCCGGGAGACCAGGCCGCCCTGCCGCCCCGGCGCGCGGTGCTGGCCGCTGAGGTCGACGACGCCAAGTACCGTCCCGATCTCGACGACGCCGTGGTCAGGCTGGGCGCGTCCGTCACGATCGACCAGGTGGTTGCCGCCTACGTCGACAACGCCGCCGCCGAGCCGGCCGTCACCGGGGCCATCGAGGTCATCGACGCCGCCGACCTGGGCGACGAGGACGCCGAGCTGATCGTCGGCGACGCGCTGGACCACGAGCTGGCCTGGTACGCGAACCAGGAATTGCCTTTCCTGCTTGACTTGCTCTGACGAGCCGAATGTGACGGATTCGCGACCTGCGCGCCTGGATACGACACCGTAAGTTACGGTACCGTAGCCTTTATCAGGGGCGGGCCTGGAACCGCCTCCACCGTGAGCGGAAGCCAAGCGCCGCATCGTGAGCAGGAGCTTCCAATGAGTAAGCGATACGAATCGATCACCGCGAACGTGGTCGAGACCAAGCGCCCCGTTGTCGCCGGGGCCGACAGACATCCCGGCTGGCACGCGCTGCGCAAGCTAGCCGCGCGCATCACCACGCCGCTGTTGCCGGACGACTACCTGCACCTGGCCAACCCGCTGTGGTCCGCGCGGGAATTGCGGGGACGCATCCTCGATGTCCGCCGGGAGACCGAAGATTCCGCGACCCTGGTGATCAAACCGGGCTGGGGCTTCAGCTTCGACTACCAGCCCGGCCAGTACATCGGGATCGGGCTGCTGGTCGACGGGCGCTGGCGGTGGCGGTCGTATTCGCTGACCTCGAGCCCGGCTATGACCTCCGGGTCGGGTGCCCCGCGCACGGTGACCATCACCGTCAAGGCGATGCCCGAGGGATTCCTGTCCACCCACCTGGTGGCCGGTGTCGAGCCCGGGACCATCGTGCGGCTGGCCGCGCCGCAGGGCAACTTCGTCCTGCCCGACCCGGCGCCGCCGTCGATCCTGTTTCTCACGGCCGGTTCCGGGATAACGCCGGTGATGTCGATGCTGCGGACGTTGGTGCGCCGCAACCAGATTGGTGACGTTACGCACCTGCATTCGGCGCCCACCGAGTCCGACGTGATGTTCCGCGGGGAGCTGGCCGCGCTGGCCGCCGATCAGCCGGGCTACCGCCTGCAGGTGCGGGAGACGCGCACGCAAGGCAGACTCGACCTGGCCTCGCTGGACCGCGAGGTTGCGGATTGGCGCGGGCGTCAGACGTGGGCATGCGGGCCGGAGGGCATGCTCACCCAGGCCCAGAAGGTGTGGTCGTCGGCGGGCATCGGCGACCGGCTGCACCTGGAGCGGTTCGCCGTGTCCAGGGCCGCGCCCGCCGGGGCCGGCGGAACGGTCACGTTCGCACGCAGCGGGCGCGAAGCCGCGGCCGACGCCGCGACGTCGTTGATGGATGCCGGCGAAGGCGCCGGTGTGCAGATGCCCTTCGGCTGCCGGATGGGCATCTGCCAGTCCTGCGTGGTAAGCCTGGTGGACGGCCACGTTCGCGATCTGCGAACCGGCACCGAACACGAGCCCGGGACGCGGATTCAGACGTGCGTGTCGGCCGCCTCCGGTGATTGCGTGCTCGACATCTAAAGATTACTCACAGGTAACCTACGGATTCGTAGGTTACGATAGCGTAGGCATTGACCAGACAACAGGACAGTAGGGAGATGACGACGAGTGGCGATCACAGACGTCGACGTATTCGCCCATCTGACGGACGCTGACATCGAAAGCCTGGCCGTTGAGCTGGACGCCATCCGCCAGGATATTGAAGACTCTCGCGGGGCGCGCGACGCCAGCTACATCCGCCGCACCATCGCCGCGCAGCGTGCGCTGGAGGTGGCCGGCCGGCTGGTGCTGGCCGCCAGTTCGCGGCGCTCGGCATGGTGGGCGGGCACCGTCACGCTGGGCGTGGCCAAGATCATCGAGAACATGGAGATCGGCCACAACGTCATGCACGGCCAGTGGGACTGGATGAACGATCCGGAGATCCACTCCTCGACGTGGGAGTGGGACATGAGCGGGTCGTCCAAGCACTGGCGCTACACCCACAACTTCGTGCACCACAAGTACACGAACATCCTCGGGATGGACGACGACGTCGGCTACGGCTTGCTGCGCGTCACCCGCGACCAGCGCTGGAAGCGATTCAATCTCTTGAACTTGGTGTACAACACCATTCTGGCGCTCGGCTTCGAGTGGGGCGTCGGACTGCAGCACGTCGAGCTGGGCAAGATCGTCAAGAAGCGGATGGACCAGGACGAGCTGCGGCAGCGGACCCTGGAGTTCGTGGCCAAGGCGGGCCGCCAGGCCGTCAAGGACTATGTTGCGTTCCCGGCGCTGACCTCGCTGTCGCCCGGCGCGACGTACCGCTCCACGCTGACGGCCAACGCGATCGCCAACGTCATCCGCAACGTCTGGGCCAACGCCGTGATCTTCTGCGGCCACTTCCCTGACGGCGCAGAGAAGTTCACCAAGACCGACATGATCGGCGAAACCAAGGGCCAGTGGTACCTGCGCCAGATGCTCGGCAGCGCCAACTTCGAAGGCGGATGGCTGCTGCGGTTCATGAGCGGCAACCTGTGCCACCAGATCGAGCACCACCTGTACCCCGATCTGCCGAGCAACCGGCTGCACGAGATCTCGGTGCGGGTGCGCGCGCTGTGCGACAAGTACGACTTGCCTTACACCACAGGCTCTTTCCTGGTGCAATACGGAAAGACCTGGCGCACGATTGCCAAACTGTCGTTGCCGAACAAGTACCTGCGCGACGACGCCGACAACGCGCCGGAGACCCGCAGCGAGCGGATGTTCGCGGAGTTGGAGTCCGGATTCGCGGGCACCGATCCGGCGACCGGCCGCCGGCGTGGCCTCAATACCGCCATTGCCACCGTGCGTAGCTGGCGGCGCGCCAAGCGCGCCAAGAGCCAACGGGCACAGGGCCGCAGGGACGGCCTGGCCGCCTAGCCGTCGCTCGCCGAGCGTGTACACCGCGCGAGATTTCCGCTTCTTTTTCGCCGTGGGTGCACGTTCGGCGCTTGTCTCTTTCGCGGACCAGGCTGGGGGAGGCCCCGTGCCGGGGTCCGAGGGAGGCGCGGGCGTGACCGATATGGGCGAACCGTACTACCCCACTGTGGCTGGATACCCTCGCCGACGACGTCACCTTGGGGCTGCCATACCATACCGATCCGATTCGGTTCGGAAGGTCGTCCCATTTCTGAGACCCTAAAAACCCCGCCGTGGTGGCAGCATTAGAGCTGGTACGGCTGTAATCGGCGCGCTGATCCGGATCTTCGCCGCCAGGGGCGGGGCCGACGCTATGCGGCCGAACCAATGTGGGATCGGGATCCGACCGAAGGGGCGTCAGGGAAATGCGAACGATGCGGTCTGTCGTCGCCGATACGTTGGGCGAACCGTCCGAGGTCCTGCACCTGCAGACCCGCCCGATACCGGAACCCGGTCCCGGCCAGGTCCGGATCCGGGTAAGCGCTGTACCTGTCCATGCCAGCGATCTGCATACCATCCGCGGCAGATACGGGTTTATCCCGGAGTTCCCGACAGTGCCCGGAATCGAATCCGTCGGTGTGATCGACGAACTTGGCAGCGGCACAGAGGGTCTGACCGTCGGGCAACGTGTCATCACGATCGGAGTCACCGGCACGTGGCAGGAGTATGTGGTTGCCGATGCCGGGCGGGTCTTGCCTGTTCCCGCCGGCATGAGCAATTCCACGGCCGCTCAGGTTCTCGCCAATCCGCTCACCGCCGTCATCTTGACCGGTGATGAACTCGATGTCCGACCGGGCGAATGGCTGCTGCAGACCGCGGCCGGTTCAACAGTGGGCCAGTCGGTGATCCAACTCGGGGCGCACATCGGCTTCAAGACCCTCAACGTGGTCCGCCGTCGATCCGCTGTCGAGGACATCCTCGCGCTGGGGGGCACCGCGGTGACCTGCACCGAGGATGAGGACCTGTGCGAACGGGTGGCCGACATCGCAGGCCCCCAAGGCGTGTCCAAGGCGATCGACTGCGTCAGCGGTCAGGTGGGTGCGGACGTGTCGCGTGCGCTGGCACCGCACGGTGAGCTGGTCGTCTACGGTGCGCTGTCCACGCACCGCCAAACCGATTCCGACAAACTCACCATCCCCATCTTCGCGCGCTCGCTGATCTACGAAACCAAGACCGTTCGGGGGTTCTGGCTGTTCCGCTGGTTCACCGATACCCCGAAGGATCGGATGGCCGCAGCGATCGGACGCACCGTTCGGCTCGCCGACAGCGGCGCGTTGCGCGTGCCGGAGGGCCAGCCGATCCCGGTCGAAAAGTTCAGCGAAGCCGTCTATTTGGCCGAAGCTCCCGCACACGGGGGCAAACCGCTGCTGGTGTTCGAATCATAGTAGGTAGATCTGTTCGACACATTCGAGCCGACGGCCGAAGAGAAGACGGCCGATGCCCTGCCTGCGAATGCCCATGCTGAACGCCGCGGCAGCGAGTTCCTGTCCAGAGTCGTGGCCCCTGTTGGGCCGCGCTCATCCACTTCGGGTTATGAAGCTGCGAGTGTCTCGAGCGCTTTTGCCGAATCACTGCCCGGCTCGGGGTGGTAAATGAACACCTGAGTGTCGGAGTCGGGGACGCTGAGCCTCGTGCGGCGAAGGTAGAGATCACCCGCTACGGGATGTCGCACGTGGAGGATGCCGGTGCGGTATCCGACATCTGCGCGCGCCCAGAGTTCGCCGAACCGGTTGCTGGCTGCCGAGAGTTCGTCGATCAAGGCGCGTAAGCGGGGATCGCCCAAGTCGCCGGCCGCGGATTCCCGTAACCCACTCACCGCGACCTCAGTTGCCTCGTCCCAATCGACGAAGAAATCGCGAGCAGCCGGTGCCAACAGACGCCACCGCAGGAAGTTTTCGCCGGGGGCGAACCCGGGTGACAATGCGCGGGCAATCGCATTGGCGGCCAACACATCCTGGTATCGATTGGCGACGATCGCCGGAAGCGAGATGTGCTCGATCAGCTGATCCAGACCGTCAGCCGCCGTCTCTGCAACAGGTCGAGGGCGATGCGCCGCGCGCAAGCCCGCAAGCCCGTGAAGATGTTCTGTGGCTTTGACATCCAGTCGCAGTGCCCCGGCGAGCGCATCGAGCACCTGTGCGGACGGGTGCTGGTCACGGCCTTGCTCGAGTCGCAGGTAGTAGTCGACGCTAATCCCGGCGAGCATCGCCAATTCCTCGCGGCGCAATCCCGGGACGCGCCTGCGAGGTCCGGAACCCAACCCGACATCCTCGGGGCGGATTTGTTCGCGGCGTGCGCGCAGGAAGTCACCCAGCGCGCTGGCCGATGGCGACATTGCCCAATCTTAAGGCTGTCCCTCGCAATACCAGGATCAACAAGGCTTCCCCCCGAGGTCCAAGCAGGAATTCGCAATGGCGGCGATGCGCTTCCCATGGACGAAAGATCAAATCCATCAAGCAAGGAGGACACGATGTCCACGATTCACTTCCACCGGTCGACAGCCTCAACCCCCGAGCAATTCATCGCCGGGCTCACTGACTTCGGACCGGGCCGTTCCGAGCTCTTTCCGAACAGCGCCGATGGCGACCTCAAAGTGCACCACAAGGGAGCGCGCGACGCCGATGTCACCGAAGGTTCAGGCGGCATCTGGGAACGCCTGCACTACGACTGGTCCGATCCCAACCACATCACGCTGACGACCACCGACTCGAACACCTGGGGAGGTGCGTCAGGCTATGTCTACACCCTCAGCCCCCGTCCCGACGGCACCACGAATGTGGACGTTGTCATTGTCCGCGAGGGCAAGAACTTCAAGGGACGCGTCCTGTCGGCCGTACTCGGAACCATCGGCAAGGGCGTATTGAGGAAGGCGTTCAGCCACAGCGTCAAGGCCATCGAGACGCGCAGCGACGCCGGACCAGCGCAAATTGACGCAAGCGTCCGCTAGCGAAGGCCATCGCGAAGACGGGATTGAGCGGGTGAAATGCCGCCGAAGGCGCCTCTGGCCGCATGTCCTGGCGGCCTAGGGGTTTGCACCGAGCGCTTTCGCCGAATAGCCAGTGGCACAGGCGTTTTAACTGGATCAGTACAATCCAGAAATCATTCGCCGCAGAATCAGCTCTTAGGGCTTGGCTGGGCTGCGTCCCACCCGTGCTCCGATCAACCCTGCCGTCCCGGAGAGCGCGCCGAGCGCATTGCATTTTCGCGGACGACGCGGCCCCCAGCGCCTAGGTCTACGCTCGAGGAGGTACGAGGAAAGGCACGCGATGCTCGTAGCGTTCGGATTCGAAGCCCTGGGTGTGGTCGTCGGCGACATGTATTTCGTCGACCCGCGCCCGCTCACCGGTCAGGAGACCCCGGAGCGGGGAATCAGACTGGAACTCCGCCTTATCGACCGGGCCGAGCCCCAGGGATCGATCTACGCGGGCATCCCGATCGCCTTCACCCGCCCCGTGTGGCGGGTAGACCTTTTCGGATCCGCAGAGAGCCCACCCGGGACGCTGGACCGGGCCCATCACCACCCCAGTTTCGACGGTTGGGAACCGGGACGCCGACACTTCGTCCCCGAGCTCTCAGCCGACCCGCTGTCGTGGCTGGCCGATCAGCTGGCGGACCCGGCCACCGTGCTGGCCCGGGCAGGAGTCGATGCCGATGAGGTCGGCGAAGCCGACAAGGCGGGCCTCGCCGCGGCGTCCCCGGAGATCGTCGCCGCGGTGAAACGGATGCTCGACGGGGTGCGAGACGGGGAATTGGCCCCGGCCCCGGCCCAGCCGGTTGCCGCGGCCCGCACCGGCTGGCTCTGATTCGGCCCAGCGCGGGTCATGAGCCGCTCGTCACCTTGGTTGCCAGCTCCGCCAGCTTGGCGTCGCGTTCCTCTGCGGCGCTGAGCAGTTCTGGATTGTGCTCGACGACCATCAGCGACGACGGCTTGACGTAGCTCAGGCTGCTGCGGTTCTCGCGCTCGTCCATCAGGAGCAGCTCGACCGGGGCGAACAACCCCGCGCTCACGTCGTGACGCAGCATCGTGATCGCGATGAGCGGGTTGCCGAGGATCACGCGCATCACCTTGCCGTCGATGCCGGCCTTGGCGATCCACGCGCCGTGGTCGAGCAGGGCGAACAACATGAAACCGCTTGGCCCGGCGTGGGGCTCGACCTTCTCCTGGTAGGCCTGCCAGCTGTCGGCGGCCACCGCGAATTCGTTGATGCGCACCGGCTTGTCGCCGATATCGGCCAGCAGCTCGTCGTAGCTCTTCGCGCTGTCGTAGCGCACTCGCACGCCGTCGAACTGGGTCTCGCGCGGCATGGCCGGGCTCCTAAAGCCGTTCGATGATGGTGGCGTTGGCCATGCCGCCGCATTCACACATGGTCTGCAGGCCATAGCGTCCACCCCGCTGTTCAAGAGCGTTGACCAACGTGGTCATGATGCGCGCGCCGCCGGCGCCCAGCGGATGACCAATCGCGATGGCGCCACCGCTGGCGTTGGTCTTGGCCAGATCTGCCCCGGTGTCGTGCGCCCAGGCCAGCACAATTGACGCGAACACCTGATCGTGGGTGGACGGCTATCTCTTTGCGGCCCGTGGGCCGCGCCGACGCGCTGCCCTCGTTTACCTGTTGACGCACATCAGGCGTTCACTGGGCCGGGCCGCGTCTTCGCCAAAATAATTGTCAAATATGAATCATCAAATGATGCCAACCTGCAGACTCGGTAAGGAGCCGCAGTAGCGGGGCCGCACTTCGCGGGGTAATAGAGCGTATCCGTTAGGCAGGCTCACACAGCGGCCTCACCTTCGATGGAGAGGAATTGATATGCGCGCCATCCAGATTGAACAGTTCGGCGACCCCGCACAGGTGATCCGCGTCGTCGACATCGAGGAGCCGCCGCCACCGGGTCCGCATGAGGTTCTGGTGAGCGTTGAGGTCTCGCCGTTGAACAAACACGACCTACTGGTTGTCA
>NZ_JAOPWB010000229.1 GCF_025965855.1 Mycobacterium sp.
CTGCGGCGAAACTCGCCGTCGGCGACTGGATCGAACGGGTCTACAACCGGCGCCGACGCCACTCATCCATCGGTATGCTCAGCCCCGTCGAGTTCGAAAACCAACTCACTCAGACGGCACAAGCCGCTTGACCCCGTGTCCACCAAACGGGGTCAAGCCCACATTGGGGTTGACCCCTGTCAACAATGGTGGAGCGAATCGTAAGCCGACGGGCAGAGGAGCAGGCCCTCGTCCACTTCCTTGACTCGGCGCTTTGCGAACCGTCTGCTTTGGTCATCGAGGGACCCACGAATCCGAATCGCCCAAACAGTAGGAAATCCCCTGATGCCAGCCGGGCCGACGGTCGGTAGCTTGGGCCAATGGGTCTTGACGCGGCGAATCTTGAGCGTTTCCTCGTCGAGTGGTACGGACCCCGGGCGCCGGCCCGTTCCATCGGCGAGACGGCGGGACGTCTCAACGACGGCGCCGCGTCCATCTCGGCGCGAGGTGCGCAGATTCGGTTGCTGATGGCGCTGGCCGTCCCTGCAGATGGCTACGCCTTCGGCGTCTTCGCCGCCGAATCGGCAGAAACGGTCGCGCAGGTGTGCGCCGATGCCGGGGCTCCTGCGGAAAGGATCAGCGCCGTCGTCGGATGGTCGAACACTGGCGATTACTGATCGCCCAAGTCCGGATGCAACCGTTCCTACTGCGGTACCTGGGGCGCGATCTTTCGGGCGAGGTTGATGGCAGCCGAATTGGCCTGGTCCGGCGAGAGTTTCAGCACCGCAACCTGAACGGTATTGACCCTATTGCCGGCAGCGAACTCGACTTGGCCGCCGCCCAGCAGGCGCGTGCCATCGGGTCCCGGCGTTGAGGGATCCGGGAAGCCGGGCTCCGGTGGAGGCAATTTGTTGTTACGTGCCGTGCCTGGGTTGCTGATCGTAATTGATACGGACTCGAGCGTGGTCGGGTTGTCCCAGGAACAACTACCCATCTCAGGGTCCTTGCCGGCCGACTTACCCGGCACGGTGATTCCAAGAATCGACGAAATATCTTGCGGCGACAGCATTGAGCAAGCATCGATCGCTTTGGCGGTCTTACTTGCGCCCGGGGCTGCGCTGGCCGAACCGCTTTGCTGGCCACTTGGACTACTCGCGTGGGATTGACAGCCTGCCACCGCACAGCCCAGCGCCACAGCGGCCATAAGGTGATTGACATTCGCCTTCATGAGGGACTCCTAACGTTCGTTCTCGACGTTACTTTCACGCATCGGTCGCTGAATCAGGGTTGCCCCCACACTTTCGGAAGCCTTGAGGTTCAGAACGACGTCACACTTCGATCGCTAACGGACATGCCGTGACCGCTGCGGTCATTGGTGAATTTCGTGGCGTCTGGGGTGGCGACGATCGTCCAGCCCTGTGCGCTGTAGGTCTGAAAATCGAGCGTTACGTGACCCTCGAGCGCACCGAGATCGGCTTCCACCCAATGCAATTGGCCATTCGCTGTGACGCTGACGGTGTGGTAATGCTGCCCACCTTTGGTCGTCGGCCAGTTGTTCGCCGCAGTCTGACAGGCAACGAGTTCCACGCGCACGTACCCTTGGACGTTCGGTGTCAGCGGAATCGCAGGCGGCGGCGGTGGGGTGGACGTCGAGATCAGGCTGTAGCCTCCGGGCACTCCTCCCCGCGCGAATCCCACGGCAGTGGCCGCCAACCTAGCGGACATTATGCCTTCCCGCCCGGCAAACCCGACTCGCGCCAGACGTACTACGACGTGACCGCTCAACACGTTCGGATTCCTCTCCCGGTGACCAAGCGTTGCGAGATCCGACGCTATGGGTCCGGGAGCATCCGACACATCAGGGGTTTCACTACAGTTTCGACGACACAGCGCGGCGAATCCTCGTCCGCAGCCGGATCAGACGTCAGCCGGTGACGGCGAGTACGGCTGCGGCGAGCTCAGGGCGGCAGACCACCAGGTCCGGCAGCTTCGGGTCCGGTTGGTTGTACGCCAGCGGCGAACCGTCGATGCGGGAGGTGTGCAAACCCGCGGCCCGGGCCACCGCCACCGGGGCAGCCGAGTCCCATTCGAATTGACCGCCAGCATGGACGTACACGTCGGACGACCCCTGCACAATCGACGCCACCTTGGCTCCGGCGGAACCCATCTCCACCAATATGCCGTCCAGGGCATCGCGAACGGCCAACGCGATCGCGGGTGGCCGGGTGCGGGACACCACGATGCGCGGCTTGCCTGGCGCGGGGGGAGGTGCATCAACGTCTGGTGTGGCCAGCGTGATGCCCTGCGCCGGTAGCGCTACTGCACCGGCAATAAGCTCACCGGTCTGCCAGAGCGCGACGTGCACCGCCCAGTCGTTGCGCCCGAGCTCGGAGAATTCCCGCGTGCCGTCGAGCGGGTCGACAATCCACACCCGCTCCGATCGCAGTCGTACCGGGTCGTCCGCGCCCTCCTCGGATAGCACCGCGTCGTCAGGCCGCTCGCTGGCGAGTGCTTCCATGAGAAAGTCGTGGGACTGCTTGTCCCCCGCGGCTTTCCGCTCGCTGGCGTCGGCATCGGCGAATTGCTGCCGCACCCCGAGCAACAGCCGCCCCGCCTCCGCGGCCAACCGCGCGGCCAGCGCGTGGTCATTCACTGGTGACTCCACAAGCGATCACAATCCTCAATAAGTTGGTAGCGTTGACCAAATTTACCGTGCGACGATTCTTGGGACAGGGCCCCCCGGGTGTGACGTTTCTGCCATAACCTAGTAAGCGTGAGCGGCGACGTCTCGTCATCGAGCCGGCTGCGGTTTCCGGGGGGCAACCGGGGGGTCGTCGGCGTCGTCGTGGCTGTTCTGCTGATCGGGGTACTCACCTTCGTCGGAGTCAAGCTGCTCCAGCGCCACGAGGGCGCTCCGGCCCAGGCCCCCACCCAAACATCGCAACCGACCAGTTTCGCCATCCCCGGGTGTTACAACCCGTCGGTCCCGCCGGTCGAGCGTCCGAAGAAGCTCAGTATTTTGGGATGCGCCAGCGTAGCCGTTGCGCTGCAAGACATGTCGTGGACCTCATGGGGACCGCAGGGCGCCGATGGGACCGGTACCGCCGTGTTCAAGATCTGCGATCCCAATTGCGCGGCCGGGTATCAACTCACCGACCCGGTTGTCGTGCATGCGTGGAACGCGCAGCCGCCGCGCCCCGACGCGATCTGCCAGTCAGGGCTGAAGATCTTTGCCGACCTGGTCTTGGCCTTCCCGGAGGCGGCCCCACCGCCCACCGCTCAGAAAACCAACACCCAGTACAACGGAATGCCGGCAGTGCACTACGTCAACTACTCGGGTGGCAACGCCCGCGACGCCCAATTCATCGGCTACACGTTCTGCAATTAGCCGTTGATCAGACCTCGATGACGACGGCGCCGCCCTGACCGCCGCCCGCACACATCGCCGCGACACCGATTCCGCCGCCGCGCCGTACCAGCTCATAGGCCAGCGTGGTGATCATGCGTGCGCCCGAGGCCGCGATGGGGTGGCCGAGGCTGCACCCGCTACCGGAGAAATTCACCTTCTCCTCGTCGATGCCGTACTCGCGGCACGCCGCGATCGGCACCGAGGCGAACGCCTCGTTGATCTCCCACAGCGCCACGTCGTCGACCGACAGCCCGACCCGCTGCAGCACCTTCCCGATCACCTTGACCGCACCCAGACCGCAGTCCCTGGGCGGTACGCCCACGGCGGCCCACGCCCTGACCGTGCCCATCACGTTCAGCTTCTCGGCGAGGGCGTAGTCGCGGTCGACCAACGCGACCGCTGCGGCGGCGTCGTTGGTGCCGCTGCTGTTGCCCGCCGTGATCGAAAATCCCTCGATCTCGGGGTGCAGCACCTTGAGCGCGGCAAGCTTCTCGACGGTGGTGTCGCGCCGGGGATGCTCGTCGACCGAGAAATCGGTCACCGAACCGTCGGCCTGGGTGACCTTGAGCGGGACGATCTCGTCGAGGAACTTCCCCGCGTCCATCGCCGCGATGGCGCGCTCATGCGACCGAGCCGCCCAGGCGTCCATCTCCTCGCGGGTGATGCCGACCGTCTGCGCGGTGTTCCACCCCACGGTGATCGACATGTCCCTGGTGGGCGCGTCCGGCGTCTCGACGTGCGTGGGCGGCAACCACCGCTCCTCGAACTTCAGCTCGGGGCCGGGAATCCGCTGGTTCATCAACGGCGTCATCGACAGCGACTGCACTCCACCGGCGATGAGCACGCGCTCCATCCCGGAACCTATCTGGGCCGCGGCGTTGCCGATCGCGGTGAGGCTGCCCGCGCAGTGCCGGTTCACCGCCTGGCCGGGGATGTCCTCCATGCCCGTCGCGGCGGCCGCGTAACGAGCCAAATCCCCACCGCCGTAGTGTGATTCGGCGAAGATGATGTCGTCGATGAAGGAAGGGTCGATGCCCGACCTGCGCACCACCTCGGGGAGCACCATGGTGATGAGCGTCTCGGGCGGCGTGTTGGCGAGGGCGCCTTTGAAGGAGCGGCCGATCGCCGTCCTGGTGGCTCCGACGATCACGGGTGTAGCCATGTTCTCAACCTCGGACTGTTTCGGCTGCGGTCGGCAGCAACGGGTGGCTGGAATCGTATCCAATACCGTATGAGCAATAGTAACGGGGTAGGTTCCATCCGCCGCGGTCGGTTGGCAGATCTTTCCCATCGCGGTTCGCTGGAGCGGATTCAGCGCCACGGGCGTAACGCCACGGCGAGAAAACCGATGAAATCCCGCCATGGCGTTACGCCCGCGTAAGCGACTGGCGGCGAGCGTCGGCCACCGCGCACGACACAATGGGTCCATGACCACCACACCCCTCGCCGGACCTGACGCGACCCAGACCGCCGCACACCGCGTCGCGACAATGCTCGTGGGCATCGGCACCCTGCACTTCCTGGCACCCAAACCGTTCGACGCCATCGTTCCCGCCGAGCTGCCGGGAGACGCACGGCTCTACACCTACGCATCGGGACTCGCCGAGTTATCCATCGGAACGTTGCTGGTACCGCGACGCACCCGACGGCTGGCCGCCCTGGCGGCCGCCATGCTGTTCGTCAGCGTGTTCCCGGCCAACGTCAACATGGTTCGGTTGTGGTGGGACAAGCCCTGGCCGATGCGCATCGCCGCGCTGGCCAGGCTGCCGCTACAGATTCCGATGATCACCATCGCGCTCAAAATCAGGCGGAACAGCTAGAGGTCCACGTGAGCACGACGGCCATCGCGGTACTGCTCGCATTAGCGGCCGCGTTGATGATCGGCATCGGCGATGTCCTCGAGCAGCGATCCGCCCAACAGGTCACAGACAAACCGGTCGGCACCTTCGCACTTTTTCACCGGCTGCTGCGCGATCGCCGATGGTGGACGGGCAGTCTCGTGGCCGCCGCCGGGTTCGGCCTGCAAGCCGCGGCTCTGGGCCTGGGTTCCGTGGTACTGGTGCAGGCGCTGTCGGTGACCTCATTGCTGTTCGCGTTGCTCATCAGTGCGGCGGTCGACCACCGCAGAATCACTCGCTGGCAAGGGATCTGCGGCGTGCTGCTTGCCGCCGCCGTCACCGTGGTGGTTACGGTCGGCAACCCGCAGGCCGGGATCCCGAGGGGGTCGGTTCGGACATGGATCATCGTCGGCTTGGTGATGGGCCCGGGCCTGTTCCTGTGTGTGATTGGCGCTCGGATGTTCTCGGGTTGGGTCGGCGCGCTGCTGCTGGGGGTGATGTCAGGTTCGCTGTGGGGCGTGTTCACGGTCTTGACAAAGGGTGTCGTCGACCAGCTCGGCCACGGCATCCCGGCGCTGCTGCGCACACCCGAGTTGTATGTGTGGGCGGTGCTGGGCCTCGCCGCCACGGCCTGGGAGCAGTCGGCATTTCGGGCCGGCTCGCTGACCGCGTCGCTGCCCGCGGTGACCGTCGCCGAACCCATCGTCGGATCGGTGCTCGGCGTCACCGTGCTGGGTGAGACGCTGAGCACCAACAACATCGGCATGGTCGCGATCGGCGTGTCGGTCGCGGTGATGATCGCGGCGACGGTGGCGCTGGCCCACAGCCAGGCGACGCGATCAGATCTCCCGCGAACCGATCCGGTGTAGGGTGCCGTCCGGATCGACGTAGGCGAATTCCCTTAAGCCGTAGGGCGTCTCGTGTGGTTCGATCAGGCGGCCGGCGAGATTTTCCAGTGCCGCCCACTCCGCGTAGAGGGCGTCGGCGTCACTGACGTAGAGATACACACTGGCGGCGGTGCGCAGCGGATCGTGCTCGGCCCATTCGGTGAGGTGGATCGAGACGGAGCCGCGGTCGACGAACCCGTAGCGCTCTGGGCCCTCGTAGCCGCGCGCGTCGAATCCGAGTTTGCGATAGCGGTCAAGCGCGACATCCAGATTCTGAACGGGCACGATCGGTGACACAGAGTTGAACTCGATTTCGGGCATACCACAGTGTGCGACGGCGCGTGCTGTCGTATGCTCCACCCGCAAACCATCTCTGAATAGCCGACGCGTGGGGGTGCGCGGAGCGCTTGAGGAGCCAACTCAAGCACGAAGGGCACTAAAACCATGCGCAAGCAAACCGCCGCGATCGCCATCGCCGCCGTCGGGATACTGGTCGCGGGCTGCGACAGCAGCAACGGGGGCGGCGCCGCCTCGTCATCGACGACCACCACCACCCCGTCGAAGCCGCCCCTGGCCCAGGGCGTGCTGCTGAACCTCATGCTCACTCCGCCCGAGATCGACAGCGCGGTGGGCGCCAACGGAACGACGGTCGCCGACAAATCCGACACGCTGCCCGACGACAGCAATTCGCCCTACCCGCAGGGATACAAATTTCCGGCCGAATGCCTTTACGTTCAGCACCCCGGCGAGGCCCCCGTCTATGCCGGCAGCGGGAACACGGCGTCTCACGGGGAACGCGACACGACGCCGCTTCCGCCCGGTTCGAACGATCCAGACCCGGAGGTGACCCAGGTGGTGGTGTTGTTCCCTTCCGCCAAGGAGGCGAACGCCTTCTTCACCGCCTCCACCCAGCGCTGGCCCGCCTGCGCCGACCGCCAGGGCACGATTCCCGGGGACGCGGACGCGCCTGAAATTCAGTGGAAGGCAGGAGCGGTCTCCAACGCCAACGGGGTTTTGAGCACCACCACGAGCGTGACCGCGAGCAAGAACGGCGCCACCCTGTCCCAGAGCTGCCAACGGGCGTTGACCGTGCGCAACAACGTCGTGATCGACGTCGACGCGTGCCGCAAGGACCCAGGGGACTTGGCCGTCACCGTCGCCAATCAGATCGCCGGCAAAGTCGACAAGCAATAACTCACCCGCACAAGCGATTTAGGTAACCGGCCGGCGGGCCGTATTCCCGATTGCCACCCGACGTTTACCTACTGGCTCTAGCTATCCCCCGCGGCGGCGGCGTACGCTCTGGCGGCCGAGCCGGTCAAGCCACGATACTTGCGCCATCACCGAACCTGGTTGTAAGCCGTACCCGCACATGGCATCCTGCGGACGACTGTCGCACAGCGTTGAGGAGGACAAGTGAGCACATCAGAGACGGCGAAGCCCCGCGGTGGGCTGCCGGTGATCCATCTCTCCGAGCTGCTGCGCGCGCCGGTCGTGGCCCGCGCCGGTGAGGCCGTGGGCCGCGTCGAGGACGTGATCGTGCGGCTGGGGGGCGCGGACGACTATCCGGCAGTGACCGGGATTGTGGCCGGGGTCGGCGGGCGTCGGGTGTTCATCGGCACCAAATCCATTGACGAGTTCGCTCCGAAACGGATTGTCCTGACCAAGAACAAAGTTGACCTCCGCGGCTTCGAGCGCCGCGACGGTGAGGTGCTGTTGCGTGCCGACGTGTTGGGTCACCGGCTGATCGATGTGGCCGCCGCGGATTTGGTGCGCGCGTACGACGTCGAGCTCGAGGACACCGGCGCCGGGTGGGTGGTTGCGCGGCTGGATACCCGCCGGCCACCGACGTTGTTCGGGCTGATCAAGCACTCCGGCGGGCATGCGGCCCGCGATTGGAAGGCGTTCGAACCGCTGATCGGTCACGTCCGCTCCGATGCGGTGCGTCGTCACTGGGGTCGAGTCGGCGGGTTCAAAGCTGCCGAGATCGCCGATCTACTCGAGGAGGCCGACAAGGCCGAAGGCGGCGAAATTCTCGACCGGGTCCGCAGTGACCCGGAATTGGAAGCCGACGTGTTCGAGGAGCTGGACCCCGACAAGGCCAGCCGGCTCCTGAACGGCATGCCCGACGACGAGGTCGCCGCCCTGTTGGGCCGGATGCGCGCCGACGACGCCGCCGACGCGATCACCGACCTGCGCCAGTCGCGACGCCGGCGCGTGCTGGAGCTGATGCCCGGCCCGCAGCGCACCAAGGTGATCACGCTGATGGGGTTCAACCCCGAAAGCGCCGGCGGGTTGATGAACGTCGACTTCGTCTCTTGTGCCGCCACCGCGACCGTGGGCTCGGCGCTGGCGCTGATAGCCGCCGCGCGCAACGTCCAGCCGGAGGCGTTGATCAAGCTGCATGTTCTCGACGAAGGCGGACGGCTGGCCGGTGTAGTGTCCGTGATCACCCTGTTGCAGGCCGATCCCGTTGAAAGCGTTGGGGCACTGATGGATTCCGATCCGGTATGCGTCAGCGCCGACGCCGATCTGACCGACATCGCGCTGTTGATGGCCGACTTCAACCTCTACTCTGTCCCCGTCGTCGACGAGAAGGACCGCGTGCTCGGGGTGGTCACCGTCGACGACGTGCTGGAAGCGACCATCCCCGAGGACTGGCGCCGACGCGAACCCGCCCCCCGTCCGTTCCGTGAAATCACCCAACCGACCGACAGCCACGCCCCCGGAGCCGAGGCACCGTGACGTCAAGCGCCGACGAGACCGCACACCCCGTGGCGCCGGCCGGCAGCGCCGAACCGGCCGCGGCCCGGCGCAGCGCGGTGCTCGACAATGCACACCTGGGCGATATCGAGGGTGCGTTCGGGCGCATCAAACTCAGCGACATTGACCGTCCGCGGACGTGGAAGACCCGGCTGCTGACGCTGCTGGCCATCGTCGGTCCCGGGATCATCGTGATGGTCGGCGACAACGACGCCGGCGGGGTGGCCACCTACGCCCAGGCCGGCCAGAACTACGGCTACTCCCTGTTGTGGGTGCTGCTGCTGCTCATCCCGGTGCTCATCGTCAACCAGGAGATGGTGGTCCGGCTCGGTGCGGTCACCGGGGTGGGTCACGCCCGGCTGATCAACGAACGCTTCGGCCGCGGCTGGGGCTGGTTCTCGGTCGGTGACCTGTTCCTGCTCAACTTCCTGACGATCGTCACCGAGTTCATCGGCATCACCCTGGCCGCCGACTACATCGGCGTGTCCAAATACGTTGTGGTCCCTATCTCGGCGGTGGCGCTGGTCGCCATCATGGCAAGCGGCAGCTTCCGGCGGTGGGAGCGGGCCATGTTCGTCTTCATCGCCGTCACCCTGCTGCAGATCCCGATGCTGTTGTTGTCGCACCCGCAGTGGGCGCACGCGGCGAAGTCCTTTGTGGTGCCGAGCATCCTGGGTGGCGTGAGTTCGGATGCGGTGTTGTTGATCATCGCCATCGTCGGCACGACCGTCGCGCCCTGGCAGCTGTTCTTTCAGCAGTCCAATGTCGTCGACAAACGGATCACGCCGCGTTTCATGGCCTATGAACGCGCCGACACCGTGCTGGGGGCCTTCGTCGTCATCGTCGGCGCCTCGGCGCTGGTGATGACCGGCGAATGGGCAGCGCGCTCCACCAACACCCTGGGCGGCTTCACCGACGCCGGGGCCATCGCGCACCTGCTCGGCCAACACAGCGGGGTGCTCGGCGCATTTTTCGCCATCGTGCTGATGGACGCCTCGATCATCGGCGCCGCCGCGGTGACGCTGGCCACCAGTTACGCCTTCGGCGACGTCTTCGGCCTCAAGCATTCGCTGCACCGCGGGTTCGCCGACGCCAAGCAGTTCTACCTGTCCTACACCGCGATGGTGGCGCTGGCCGCGGCCATCGTGCTGATCCCCGGTGCCCCGCTGGGTTTGATCACCACCGCCGTGCAGGCCCTCGCCGGCCTGCTCTTGCCCAGCGCCAGCGTGTTCCTCCTGTTGCTGTGCAACGACCGGGAAGTGTTGGGGCCCTGGGTCAATCGGGGCTGGATCAACTGGGTCGCCGGGCTGATCGTCGGTATACTGCTGCTGTTGTCGGGGATCCTGATGGCTACCACCCTGTTCCCCCACATCGACGTCGTTGCCGTCGCCGGGTACCTGACCCTGGCGCTGGTCATACTCGCGGCGGCCGCGGTACCGGCGCTGCGCTGGATGGCCCGCGGCCAGCCCGCGCCACCGGCCGCAAAGCCTCCGGCGCGTGCCGTCGACCGCAACACCTGGCGGATGCCGCCGCTGACCCTGCTCGAACCGGTGACCTGGTCCCCCGGCACCCGGCTCGGCATGATCGCCCTGCGCGGCTACCTGGTCATCGGCGCGCTGCTGCTGGTGGTCAAAGCCGTCCAGCTCGGCCGCTAGGCGCTGTGACGCCACCCCTATTGAGGCAAAGCCTCGCCCCGGGTCTCGGGCGCCAGCGGGATGACGAAAAGCCCGATGACGAACGCGATGGCCGTCAGCGCGACGGGAAAGCCCAGCGTGTGCGTGTGCAGGACCGCCGCGCCAAGCAGGAAGTTCACGCCGGCGCCGACGAAGCGGCCGAACGAGGTGCAGAACGCGAACGCCGTCGCGCGCACGCGCGTCTCGAACTGCTCGGGTAACCAGAGGCTGAAGATGGCGAAGTTGCCGCCGAAGAACCCGAGCACGAACAGCCACGCGATGAACGGCGCGAGCCCGTTCGGCAGATAAAACGCCCAGCCGAAGCTGCCGGCGATCGAGACAGCCATTCCCGCAAAGTAAATAGCGAGCGTCTTTCGGCGCCCGATGCGCTCCGAGAGCACCGGCACGATCAGACACCCCAAGATGGTGCCGATCGACAACAGGCCCGTGGCCCACGATGCGGTTCTGGTTGCGCCGGCCTTGTCGAAACCCGCGTGCTGCGCCAGCTGAATCACGGCCGTGGGTTCGTAGACGGCTCCGGCCCACAGGCCCACGATCGCAATCGTCAGCAGCGCGCAGGCCACCCAGGTGCGATGCCGGTAGCGGGGCCCGAGAATCTCGCGCAACGGCTTCACGCGAACCGTGGAGTCAGCTTCGAGCTTCTCCCACTTTTCGGTTTCCTGTACGCGGGTGAGGATCAGGATCGCGACGACGATGGGCACCGCGCCGGTAAGAAACATTGCGCGCCAACCGAAATGCACGCCGATCGTGTAATTCAGGGCCGCCGCCAGAAAGAATCCGGCGTAGTAGCCGGTCTGCAAGTAACCCGCCCCCATCTTGCGCCGGTCCTCGGGCCACGCCTCGGCCACGTAAGTCCCGGCGAGCGCCCACTCACCGCCGATACCGACACCCGCGATGAAGCGGAAAATAGCGAGCTGCCAGACGTTTTGCGCCGCGGCCGAAAGCCCCGTGAAGATCGCGAAGGTGAAGATGGTCGCGGCCAGCACCTTGGTCCGCCCGAAGCGGTCGGCAATCGGCCCCCAGATGAACGACAGCCCCCAGCCCACGAGGAACAGGGCAAACAGGATCGATCCCGCGAGACCGACGTTGGTCGATGTCGCGGCAAAACCCGAACGCGGTAGCAGCTCGGTCAGCGCGGGGGCGAGCACGAGCGCGTAGATGAACGAATCCATTCCGTCGAGCGTCCAGCCCGTCCATGCGCCCCAGAATCCCGCGATCTGGGAACGATTGAGCGGTGTGCGACGCCTGGTGAGACTCGCCCGTCGCGTCGTTGAAGTCATCTGGCCTCCGTTGACACGGGTGTACGACTGCCGGAATTCGCCTGCGCGCGAGCCGGTGTGGCGCTGGCGGGCGTGGTCAGCGAGCACCTGCTCGGCACCGGCGAACTACTCCACCGCGTCCTCGGCCAAAATGCCGAGGTTGTTCGATCAATCGGCAGCCCGCCGAAATTGTCGCGTCGGTAAATTCGAGCGAAATCAAGAGCTGTGGAAGCGGCAGACAGCAGGCCCGGTAATTCAACGCCGAAACGGGCGGTGGCTCGCCGGGGCGGTGAAGCCTTCGGTGTCATCGAAGAACGCCCATTGTCCCTCGTCGTCGACCTCCATGCGCCACCCCAGCTTTGGGCTGCCCGCGATGGCCTGGGTGAACCACGCGTGTGCGGCCTCCGCGCTCTCGAAATGCCTGGTCGCCACAATCCCGCCATGTGGGTCGACGATCCGGAACTTGGCCATGCGATGTGATTATCCCTTCCAGCCGGAATTCAATCGCATTTAATGCCCCCTGACTACTGCATTGAAGGGGCGAAACCCTGGTAGGTCGATGGCCACCCGAAACGCCAAGTAACGCTCACACCGTGCGCGCCAGACGCTGCGCAAGCAGCTCGGCGAACCGTGCCGGATCCTCGAGCGCGCCGCCTTCGGCGAGAAGCGCTGTGCCGTAGAGCAATTCGGCGGTCTCGGCGACCACAGTGAGCGCAGTGTCGTCGTCCGCCTTCTTCTGCGCGTCCCGCAGCCCCGTGACGAGCGGGTGATTCGGGTTGAGTTCGAGGATTCGCTTGCCGACCGGAATGTCCTGCCCGGACGCACGGTAGAGGCGGGCGAGCGCCGGTGTGATCCCGAAGGCGTCGGTGATCAGGCAGGCCGGCGACTCGGTCAGGCGGGTCGACAGCCGCACTTCCTTGACGTGCTCGCTCAAGGTCTCCTTCAACCAGGCCAGCAGGTCGGCGAACTCTTTCTGCTGCTCCTCGCGCTCGGCGTCGCTACTGTCCTCTTCGGAGTCGAGATCGACCTCGCCCTTGGCCACCGACTGCAGCGGTTTGCCGTCGAACTCGTCGACGACTCCCACCCACACCTCGTCGACCGGGTCGGTGAGCAGCAGGACCTCGTAGCCCTTGGCCCTGAACGCTTCGAGGTGCGGCGACTTCACCAGCTGCTGGCGCGTCTCGCCGGTGGCGTAGAAGATCTGCGTCTGGCCTTCCTTCATGCGCTCGACGTACTCGGCCAGCGTGGTGGCCTCTTCCTCGCTGTGGGTGGACGCGAACGAGGAGATCTGCAGCAGCATGTCGCGGTTGTCGGCGTCGGACAGCAGGCCCTCCTTGATGGCCCTGCCGAATTGGGTCCACACGGTGCGGTAGTCGTCCGGCCGCTCGGACTGCAGCTCCTTGATGGTGGACAAGATCTTCTTGGTCAGCCGGCGGCGGATCAC
This sequence comes from Mycobacterium sp., assembly GCF_025965855.1. Taxonomy (GTDB): domain Bacteria; phylum Actinomycetota; class Actinomycetes; order Mycobacteriales; family Mycobacteriaceae; genus Mycobacterium. The sequence goes on from NZ_JAOPWB010000229.1 coordinate 13,274, forward strand.
CTTGATCTGCCGGTCCTGCTGCAGGATTTCGCGGGAGACGTTGAGCGACATGTCTTGTGCGTCGACGACGCCCTTGACGAAGCGCAGGTACTTGGGCAGCAGCTGGTCGCAGTCGCCCATGATGAACACGCGCTTGACATACAGCTGGATTCCGACGTGGGAGTCGCGGTCGAACAGATCGAACGGGGCGTGGGAGGGAATGAACAGCAAGGCCTGGTACTCGAAGGTGCCCTCGGCCCTCATCGCGATAACCTCGAGCGGGTCATCCCAGCCGTGCGCGATATGCTTGTAAAACTCGTTGTACTCCTCGTCGGAGACCTCGTCCTTGGGCCTGGCCCACAGCGCCTTCATCGAGTTGAGGGTCTCTGTCTCGAGGGTGACGGTCTCCTGGCCACCTTCCCCTTCTTCCGAGGCGGCTGGGCTGCGTTGCTCGACCTCCATCCGGATGGGCCAGGCGATGAAGTCGGAGTACCTTTTGACCAGGTTCCTGATCTTCCACTCCGCGGTGTAGTCGTGCAGGTCGTCCTCGGCGTCTTCGGGCTTGAGGTGCAGGGTGACCGAGGTTCCCTGAGGGGCGCCGTCGACGGATTCGATGGTGTAGGTGCCTTCGCCGCTGGATTCCCACCTGGTGGCTTCGCTCTCGCCGGCCTTGCGGGTCAGCAGCTCAACCTTGTCGGCGACCATGAAACTCGAGTAGAAGCCGATGCCGAACTGGCCGATCAGTTCTTCGGAGGCCGCTGTGTTCTCGAGGTTCTTCGACTCCCTGAGCCGCTGGCGCAGCTCGGCGGTACCCGACTTGGCCAGCGTCCCGATCAGGTCCACCACTTCCTCGCGCGTCATCCCGATGCCGTTGTCGCGGATGGTGAGCGTCCTTGCGCTTTTGTCGACGTCGATCTCGATGTGCAGATCGGTGGTGTCGACGTCGAGGTCCTTGTTGCGAAAGGCTTCCAGCCGCAGCTTGTCGAGCGCATCGGAGGCGTTCGAGATCAGCTCCCGCAGAAACGAATCCTTGTTGGAGTAGACCGAGTGAACCATCAAATCCAGCAGTTGCCGGGCCTCCGCCTGAAACTCCAACTGCTCGACACGTGCGTTCATTACATTCCCTGCACTTTCCTTCGGGACATGACTTTCCAAATTTACCGAGATGCGGATGGTCCACGCCCAGGGGCTGGCCCTACCCTCGACGCATGTCCGTTGCTCAGCGCGAACGCGCCGCCCTCGTCGACACCATGCGCGCCGTCGGGCCCGATGCGCCCACCCTGTGCGAAGGCTGGAAGACGCGAGACCTAGCCGCCCACCTGGTGATCCGGGAATACCGGCCCGACGCCGCACCGGGCATCCTCATCCCGTTCTTCGCCTCCCACACCGCAAAGGTGCAGGACGAGGTGGCTTCGAAGAACGATTGGGACGAGCTGGTGAACAAGGTCGCGGCCGGCCCGCCGGTCTACTCACCGTTCATATTGCTCGACCCGATCGCCAATGTCGCGGAGATGTTCATCCACCATGAGGACGTGCGCCGAGCGCAGCCGGGTTGGGAGCCGCGCGTGCTCGAACAAGGGCTGTGCCGAGCGCTGCGCCGCACGCTGTCGCTGATGGCCCGCCTGACGCTGGCGAAGGTCCCCGGCCGGGTGGCCTTGCGCATCCCGGAGGGCAAGACGGTGCTGACCGCCGGTCAGGGGCCGGCGGTCGTGGTGACCGGCGCTCCCGAGGAGCTGCTGTTGTTCTCCGTCGGGCGTCAGGCACGCGTCGAGTTCGACGGCGACGCGGCGGCGGTGCAGGCGGTCCGCGACCCGCCCAAGGGGTTGTAGGCGTCTGGGACCCCGAGACGCGGCCTCACATGATGGCTGGAGTGGCGAACCACAAGCCCAGGATCACCGCCGTCACCGCCACGGGCCAGGTCTCGAATGCGGCGCGCGCCGGGAGCGGTGCCTGCCGTAGTTCCATGAAGTCCAGCATCACGTACCTGACCTTCACGGCGGCGATCAGAAAGATCCCGACCACCGCGACGGCAGGGCGGACTAGATCTTTGGACAGTCCCCACGTCGTAACGCAGGTCAAAGCCATGAGGCCCAACCAAACCAAAGTGACCCGCTCACGCAACACTGACATCAGGCCGCCTTCATTAGGTAGAGCAAGGGGAACAGCACGATCCACAACAGATCGACTAGGTGCCAGAATGAGGCCACCGATTCCGGCACCGCCCGGTGCGCGCTGCTGAAGGCGCCGCTTCGCGACCTGATCCACAAGAAGGTCAGCAGGCTGGTGCCCACCACCACGTGCGTGAGGTGGATCCCGGTCAGTGTGAAGTACCACATGTAGAAGGCGTCGGTGCCCGGCATGATGCCGTGGGCGAACTTCTGGAAGTACTCGATCGACTTGGACATCACGAACATCAGCCCGGTGACCACGCCGCCGAGCAGGTAGCGGGGCACTCGGTCGATGAGGTCACGCTTGAGGGCTTGGATGGCAAGCGCGACCGACCAGGAGCTGGTCAGCAGAATCAGCGTGTCGATGCCGCCCAGGTTTATGTTGAGCGCGTGCCGGGAGGCCTCGAAGAGGGCCGGGTCCTTGAGCCGATCCTGCATGAACGTCAGAAACAGGATCGCGAAAATGACCGAGTCGGCGCCGATGAAAACCCAGACACCATCCACACCGGGAAGGCGTCTGGGTTTCACTCGGTCAGTAGTAACAACCCCCACACGACTAAGCGTTGACGCGCCCGGCGGCCTCATCCTCGGCCTGGATCCGGTCGACGGCCTTGACGACGAAGTAGGACAGCGACGGGATCCAGAAGAACCAGGTGAAGAACGCGACCCAGAAGCTGATCACGCCGTTGAAGGCCAGCGGCCCTGTCGTCACAAACGGGATCGCGCTCACCACGAAGAACGACGCGAACGTGATCCAGCCCCACCAGCTGACGGCGTCCGGAACCAGCTTCTTCTCCCGCTTGTCTCGCATGAACACGATGCTGCAGGCGGCGATCTGCAGAGAGGTGACGAAGTACGCCAGGTCGAATAGGAGCCAGCCCATCCAGTAGAGCATGTGCACGACGCCTGGATCGAGGTAATGGACCTCGTGCGCGGCGGTCAGCCATGCCATGCAAGCCGTCATGATCGGCGCGCAGGTGATCGTGCCACCCATCATCTCGAGCTTGGACAACACACCGCCGGGACCCTCGACACGTTCCATCACCCGGGCGATGGCCACGCTCCACGCCATGTAGAAGGAGGTTATCGTGAGGGCGACGCTCATCCCGATCAAGAGCGGCAGCCTGAGCTGGGAGAAGTGCGCCCAAACCTGATCCGGCGTCGCGTTGGGCGAGAACGGCGGCATGTTGCGGCCCAGGAATCCCCACAGCGCGACGAACAGGACCAGGAACGTGGGGCCCGCGCACCCCAGGATCTTCCATATCTTGTAATCGGTTGGGTACGGCGACAACCCACGCGCGGGGGTGACGGCGCTGGGTTCGGCATGTATGGCCATCGGATCTGCTCCCTAATGACGGTCTACGAGCGATATCGGCGGTCGGAGGACGCCAAGCGCCCCCGACATCTCCATCGTCACCGACGCGGCCCGTCCCACGCTTCACCCGAACGAGCGCCTTTTGGTCACCTATTTGGGGCATCTCCCGGAAATCGCGGGCTAAAACCCTGCGCCGTACACCTCGTGGCCGGGCTTCTCAGCCGCGAGGCCGCGATACGCCTCCTCCGGGGTTGCGCCGTGGTTGACGACGCCGTCGACTTCGCGCGCGATCGGCATGGGAATGCCGTAGTTCAGGGCGAACTCCATGATGACACTGGCGGCCTTGACGCCCTCGGCGACCTGATTCATCGATGCGATGATCTCGTCGATCTGCTTGCCCGCGCCGAGCTGCTCGCCGACATGCCGATTGCGGCTGCGCTGACTGGTGCAGGTGACGATGAGATCGCCGATACCCGCCAGGCCTGCGAAGGTGTCGCGGTGCCCGCCGGCCGCTTCGCCGAGCTTGGACATCTCGCGCACCGCGCGCGTCATCACCATGGCACGGGTGTTCTCGCCGATGCCGACCGAGTAGCCCATGCCCACGGCGATCGCGTAGACGTTCTTCAGGGCGCCAGCCATTTCGACACCGACCACGTCATCGGTGGTGTACGTCCGAAATCGCCTGGTACGGAATAGCTCCGCGAGTTTTGCGGCCAGATGCTGGTCCGGCATTGCCAGTACCGCCGCCGCCGCATAGCCCTCGGCCACCTCGCGAGCGATGTTCGGCCCGGCCAGGATGCCGGCCGGATGCCCGGGCAGAATTTCGTCGACGATCTGACTCATCCGCATGTTAGTGCCCTGTTCGAGACCCTTCACCAGCGACACCACCGGAACCCACGGGCGCAACTCACTGGCGAGTTCGCTCAGCACCTTACGGAAGCCGTGCGACGGCACACCCATGACGATGACGTCGGCGCAATTGGCCGCCTCGGAGAAGTCGGTGGTGGCGCGCAGAGTTTCGCTCAGCACGACGTCGTTGCCGAGATAGCGCTTGTTTCGGTGGTTTTCGTTGATGTCTTTCGCCGTGACCTCTGAGCGCACCCACTGCAGCGTGGGTCCGCGGCGCGCGCAGATGGACGCGATGGTCGTTCCCCAGGAGCCGCCCCCGAGGACGACGACGTTGGGTTGGCGCTGAGAAGGACTCATGCTGACCACGCGCCGATGCGCCGGCCGAGCGGGCTTCTGTTCGATCGGAAGGGGGTCTGGCTCGCGTTGGATTCTTCCTCCATGACGCCGTCCGTCCTTCCTGGCGCATCCTGGCAGCGCGCCATCGACCGACTCGCCGCTGCGGCCCGGTGCGCGGCACCCCGTGACTAGTTATGCACCGTCATCCTCGCCGACGCGCGCGCCGCAGGCTTCCCCCCGATGAGCACTTTTTGCTCTCTTCATCGGGGTGTTTTGGGCCCGCTACTCCCCGACTGCGGGCTGCCCGACGACGATCGCGTCACGTTCATCCGACAGGGTCACCGCGGCGGCGTAGGTGTGCACGTGCCTGCGCATGCGACGTCCGGCCGCCCCGATGTCGCCATCGCGGATTGCTTCGGTGATCGCGCGGTGTGTCTTGGCGGTAATCGCGCGGACTCCGGCGTCCACGAACGCGGCGTTCTCGGTGCCGGCGTAGATGGCCTGCGAGAGCGCGCTCATGAATCCCGTCAGCAGCTCGTTGTGGCTGGCCGTTGCCACACCCACGTGCCAATCTAGGTTGGCCTGCAGGAACTGCGCGAGGCTGGCTTGAGGCTCGGCGATGGCGTCATTGGCCCGGCCCAGTTCGGCGAGGTCCTCGTCGGTACGGTTGCCGGCGGCAAGCTCGGCGCAGAACGGTTCGAGAGCTTCTCTGGTCTCCATCAGGTCCACGAGTTTGATGTGCCTGCCCCGGATCAGCATGCTCACGGAGTTCGCCATCGACTTGGTGGTGGGCCGCTGAACGAACGCGCCGCCGGCGCGTCCCGCCTTGATCCGAACGAGGTTTTGCACTTCAAGGATGCGCAGCGCCTCGCGCACGGTGGCCCTGCTCATCTGTGCTTGTTTGACCAGTTCGCGCTCCGCGGGCAGCGGGTCACCCTCGGCGAGTTCACCTGTCAAGATCCGCTCGCGGAGCTCGTCGGCAAGCACGCCGGACGCCTTGGGAACTTCGACCGGGTCCAGCCTGAACTCGGAGTGCGACTTCCGCTTCGCGGGATCGGCTGCTTCCATCGAGCGCCTCTCATGGTTTATGGTCAGACCTAAGATACCATTTATTATCTTCGGCCGTTCACGAACCGACCTGGCACACGGCCACGGTGGCAGGAGAAATGCCAATGCACCTTGAGCTTTCCGACGAACAGGAACTGTTCACGACGTCGTTGCGCGAGTGGTTGGGCGAACGCGCCGACTCGTCGTCGGTCCGTCGCTGGTTGGACGCCGGCGATCCCGCCGCCTTCGAACGACTCTTCGTCGACGAGGGTTGGGCCGCGGTCGGCTTCAGCGAAGACCTCGGCGGTCAGGGCGGCGGCCTGCTGGAATTGGCGCTCACTGCACGGGAGGTCGGGCGCGCGGCCGCGCCGTCGTCCGGCTGGCTGCAGTCCGCGATCGTGCTGCCGGCCCTTTCCGACGAGCCAGCGTTGATGCGCGCGGCCACGGAATCCGGTGAAATCACCGCCTTGGCGGTCCGGGCGGATCGGATCCCGGTGGCGGTGCCGTCGGTGCAGAGCCGCGACGATCGACTGAACGGGCGGATACCGTGCGTGCTGGGCGCCGCTCGGTCCCGGCAGTTCCTGGTGCCGGTGGCTGATGGCGAGGCCACCTCCCTCTGGCTGGTGGACAGTGCCGCCGAGGGGGTCGGTGTTCACCCCCGGCCGCTGTTGGACCGTTCGCGAGACGCCGCCGATGTCGTCCTTGATGGCGTCACGGCACGCCGCCTCGACACCGACGCCATCGCCGCCCTCGGCGAAATCGCCACCAGGGCTGCGGTTCTCGTTGCCGCCGACGCATTGGGCGCAGCCGAACGGATGCTCCAGCTCGCGGTCGACTACAGCAAGCAGCGCCAGCAATTCGGCCAGCCGATCGGCTCGTTTCAGGCGGTCAAACATGCCGCCGCGCAGATGTTGGTCGCAGTGGAGTCCTCCCTGTCCATCGTCTGCTACGCGGCACAGTCCGCCCAGGAAGGCTTGCCTGAGCGCGCGACCCATGCCGCTGTGGCGAAGGCGCAGGTGACCCGTGGCGCCGCCGAGATCGCCGACAGCGCGCTGACCCTGCACGGTGCCATCGGCTACACCTGGGAGCACGACCTCCAGCTGTTCTACAAGCGCGCCAAGCTTGACCGAGTGCTGTTCGGCACGCCGTCGGCTTGGAACGAACGCATCGCCGGCGCCCTTCCATTGATCCCCGCCACCGCCTGACGTCGCGGAGTGACCGCCGCCTCAAACATGGCGCTTTCATTTTGGTCTGTCCATTAGTATGATTAACGTTCAGACCGATTCCCGGCCGTAGTCGAGCGGAGAACGTTGTGGACTTCCAATTGAGCGAGGATCAGCAGACCATTCGCGCTGCGGTCGCTGAACTGGCCGGCAAGTTCGACGATCACTACTGGATGACCAAGGACCAGAATCACGAGTTCCCGACGGAGTTCTATGACGCCTTCGCCGAGGGCGGCTGGCTCGGGATCACCACACCGGAGGAATACGGCGGTCACGGGTTCGGCATCACCGAGGCTTCGATCCTGTTGGAGGAGGTTGCGGCCAGTGGCGCCGGGATGAATGGCGCCAGTTCGATGCACATGTCGATATTCGGCATGCACCCGGTGATCGTGCATGGGTCGGATGAGCTCAAGTCCCGCACTTTGCCCCGCATCGTGACTGGTGATCTGCATGTGTGTTTCGGTGTCACCGAACCGGGCGCGGGGCTGGACACCACCAAGATCACGACGTTCGCCCGACGAGAGGCCGATCACTATGTGGTCAGCGGACGCAAGGTGTGGATCTCCAAGGCGCTGGAGTCGGAAAAGGTCCTGCTGCTGACCCGCACAACAAAGTTCGAGGATGTGGCACGCAAGACCGATGGCATGACCTTGTTCCTGACCGATCTCGACCGCGACAAGGTTGACATCCGCCCGATTCCCAAGATGGGCCGAAATGCCGTCAGCTCCAACGAATTGTTCATCGACGGCCTTGAGGTTCCCGTCGAGGATCGCGTCGGCGAAGAAGGCCAGGGTTTCCGCTACATCCTCGACGGACTCAACCCCGAACGATGCCTGATCGCCGCCGAGGCGTTGGGCATGGGACGCGCCGCGCTGCGCGCGGCCGTGCGGTACGGCAACGAACGCGAGGTGTTCGGCCGGCCGATCGGAATGAATCAGGGAATCCAGTTCCCACTTGCCGACTCGTTGGCCCGCCTGGACGCCGCCGAGCTCGTGCTGCGCAAGGCCACCTGGCTCTACGACAACGGCAAACCCTGTGCACGCGAAGCCAATACGGCCAAATATCTCTGCGCGGACGCGGCGTTCGACGCGGCCGACCGGGCGCTCCAAACACACGGGGGCATGGGCTACTCCGAGGAGTACCACGTCGCGCGGTACTTCCGGGAAGCCCGGCTGACCCGGATCGCCCCGATCAGCCAGGAGATGGTGCTCAACTACTTGGGAGAGCACGTGCTTGGCCTGCCGAGGAGCTACTGATGACCCCGCGACGTGACGTCTTCCGGCTTGACGGGCGTTCCGCGCTGGTGACCGGCGCCGGCGGCGGTCTCGGCGAGGCGATTGCGCGCGCCTTCTCTGCGGCTGGGGCCTCGGTGCTGGTGACCGACATAGACAAAGATTCGGCCGCGGCGACCGCGGAATCGATCACCGCCGCCGGCGGTGTGGCCCAACCGTTCGTCCTCGACGTGCGCGACTCGGCTGCGGCGGCCGAGGCCGCGGCCGCGGCGGCCGAACTCGGCGGTGGCACATTGCATGTCCTGATCAACAATGCCGGCGCTGTCGCGCCCGCGATGTTCAAGGACCTTTCGGAGGAGAATTTCCGCCGGATCGTCGACATCCACCTCGTGGGCAGCTTCGTGTGCAGTCAGGCGGCACTGGCGCACCTGCCGAACGACGGCACCGGACGCATTATCAACGTCACCTCCGCGGCGGGCCTCACCGGAACGATCGGTCAGGCCAACTATGGCGCGGCCAAAGCCGGCATCGTCGGCTTGACGAAGTCGCTGGCCCGAGAACTCGCGCGCCAATCCATCACCGTCAACGCCGTCGCGCCGCTGGCGGCCACCCCGATGACCGAGAACATCCGCAGCAACGAAAAGCTTGCGGCGAAGACGTTGGCGCGAATTCCCCTGGGGCGCTGGGCTTTCCCGGACGAGATCGCACCGACATTCGTCTTTCTGGCCTCCGATGCCGGGTCCTACATCACCGGCCAGGTCCTGCCCGTCGATGGCGGGACGGTGATCTGATGGGCCGCACCGTGACCGGACCGTTCGTTTCGGCGGGCCGCGAGGTTTACATCGCCGAGGCCGTCCGCACCCCGGTGGGCAAATCGCATCCCGAGCGCGGTTGGTACCGCGACACGCACCCCAACGCGATGCTCGCCGCCTGTTACACCGAGCTGATCGGACGCACGGGAATCGAGCCCGCGCTGGTGGAAGATCTGGTGATCGGCTGCACGGCCCCGTTCGGTGAACAGTCCCGCAACATCGCCCGAAACGCGTGGCTGCAAGCCGGCTATCCGCCTGAGGTGCCGGCGACGACGCTGGATCGCCGCTGCGGCTCTGCGCAGACCGCGGTGGAAATGGCCACGGCGTTGGTGGCGTCGGGCACTCACGACGTCGTGATCGCCGGCGGTGTCGAGCACATGGGCCATGTGCCCATCGACTCGCCCGTCAAGATCTCCGAACTGTATGGCGACCCGTGGCCGGCCGAGCTACGCGACCGCTACGGCTTTGTGCACCAAGGCGAAAGCGCCGAGCTGATCGCCGATCGCTGGCAGCTGAGCCGCGAGGAGATGGATGCGTTCGCCGCGCGGTCGCACCAGAACGCCGCCAAGGCGATCGCCGACGGCCGATTCGTTGCCGAGATGGTGCCGATGACGCTCGACGGCCAGCTCCGCCACGCCGACCAATGCGTGCGCCCGGAGACCACCGTGGACACGCTGGCTAATCTGAAGCCGGCATTCCGCAAGGAGAACGGGCGAATCACCGCCGGATCCTCGTCGCCGATCAGCGACGGCGCCGCCGCCGTGCTGCTGTGCTCCGCCGATGCCGCGCGTCGGCTCGGGCTGCGGATTCGTGCCCGCGTCATCGACCAAACCACCGTCGGGGTCGACCCCATCATCATGCTGACCGGGCCCATTCCCGCAACCCGGAAGTTGTTGGAGCGCAACGAATTATCCATCGATGACATCGACCTGTTCGAGGTGAACGAGGCGTTCTCCTCGGTGGTGCTGGCGTGGCAGCGGGAGCTGCGTCCGGACGCCGATCGCGTCAACGTCAACGGCGGCGCCATCGCGCTGGGTCACGCGGTGGGCGCCACCGGCGCCCGGTTGCTGGCGACATTGGTCGCCGAACTCGAACGCCGCGAGGCCGACCTTGGCCTGGTGTCGATGTGCTGCGGCGGAGGCCTTGGCACCGGAACCTTGATCCAGCGGGTGCCGACGTGATCGATTTCCGCAAGTTTCTGTCCCGAGGCGACGGTGTCTGGTGGGGTCAAGCCGCCGCGGAGCCGCGTCCGCTGGTCGATGCGCTGATCTTGCAGAATCCCCTGATCGGTCCGATCCGCACCTTCACCGGGCTGAGCTGGAACGACCAGCTCGCGGTCACGATACCCAACCGGATATCGATGGTGTCCTTTGGCGGGCTCGGCAACCTCCGGGAACTGAGCCGGTCCGGACGCCTGGAGGTGGTGCCGTGCCACTATTCGGCGCTACCGCGAATGTTCGCCGAACGCCGGCTGCCGTGTGACGTCGGCCTGGTGCAGGTGTCCCCGCCCGACAAGGACGGGACGTGCTCTTTGGGCATCGGTGTCGACTACGTCGCCGACGCGATGCGGTACACGCCGGTGCTCATCGCCGAAATCAACCAAAGAATGCCGGCCACGGTTGGCTCCCCACGGATTCCGCTCGACCGGTTCGCGGCGACCATCAGCACCGACCGGCCGCTGGCCGAAGATCCGACCCGCGCACCGGGTGCTACCGAGCAGCGCATCGCCGTCCACGTCGCCGAGCTCGTCGACGACGGCGACACCGTGCAGTTGGGGGTCGGCTCGCTGGGCGCCGCGGTGCTCGATGCGCTGGCCGAACACGAGGATTTGGGGTTTCACACGGGCATGGTCACCGACGGGCTGCTCCGGCTCTTCGACAAAGGCGTGGTGACCGGCAGCCGCAAGGAGATCGACCCCGGGCTGATAGTCGCGGGCACCGCGCTGGGTTCGGCCGAGCTGTACCAGCGGGTGCCCGAGCTACCCGCCAGGTTCCTGCCGACCAGCTACACCCATAGCCCGCAGGTGCTTTCGCAGCTGCATTCGCTGGTATCGGTGAACTTCGCCGTCGAGGTCGACCTGAGCGGGCAGGTGGGCGCCGAGGTCAGCCGCGGCGTCTATGTCGGCGCCGTCGGCGGGCAGGTGGACTTCACCCGGGCCGCCGCGCTCACCGGCAAACGGTCGATTATCGCGTTGCGGGCCACATCGGGTGGTCAGTCCACAATCAAAACCTCGCTCGAGGGCGGGGTGGTCACCACCGCGCGCTCCGACGTCGACACCGTCGTCACCGAATACGGCGTCGCGCACCTGCGCGGCTGCGGCCTGAGGGAGCGAGCGCAACGGCTGGCCGCAATCGCAGCCCCCGAGTTCCGCGATCAGCTCGACCAGGAAAGGAGCGCATTGTGAGCAGATTGCCCGCGCATGTCGACATCCGCGAGGTCGGCCCGCGCGACGGATTCCAGAATGAACCCGAAACCATCGCCACGACCGACAAGATCGACCTGATCAACCGGCTGGCCCGGACCGGCCTGCACCGAATCGAGGTGGCCAGCTTCGTCCGTCCGGACGTCATCCCCCAGCTGTCCGACGGCGTCGAGGTGCTGCGCGGCATCGATGTGCCCGAGGACGTGTCGCTGATGGTGTTGGTGCCCAACAGCAAAGGACTCGACAATGCGCTCAAGGTGCGCGAGACCTTCTCCGACGTCGCGATCTTCGTCAGCGCGTCGGAGACACATAACAAGAAGAACGTGAATCGAACCATCGCCGAGTCCATGGCCGACAACGAGGTCATCGCCAAGCGCATCGTCGCCGAGGACTTGCGCTGCGCCGCCGTCATCGCCACGTCCTACGGTTGTCCGTTCGAGGGCGAGGTGCCGATGAAGCGGGTGCTCGACATCGCCGAGCAGTTCGCGGCCGCGGGCGCCAGCGAGGTGGGATTCGGCGACACCACCGGGATGGCCAACCCCTCCTATGTCGGCGAGTTCTTCGCAGCCGCGATCGAAAGGCTGCCAGGTATTGAGGTCACCGCCCACTTCCACAACACCCGCGGCCAGGGACTGGCGAACGCCTACGCAGCATTGCAAGCAGGGTGCGTCAGCTTCGAATCCAGCTTTGGCGAACTCGGCGGCTGCCCGGTGCCGGCGGGATCCACCGGAAACATCGCCTCCGAGGACCTGATCAGCATGTTCGAAGAAATGGGCGTGAACACCGGGGTATCGCTGCCGGCCTTGATCGATGCGGCGCGCGCCGCTCAAAGCGTGCTCGGCCGCAAACTGACCAGCCACTCCATCGTCGCCGGTCCGATCGACTGGGTGCCAAACCCGGACGCTCCATCCTGCCGCTGAGCTATCCGATCACTCAAAGGAGAGAAAACATGACCAACCGTGTCGCATTCGTCACCGGCGGAGCCCAAGGCATCGGCCAGGGCATCTCGGAGACCCTGGGAGCCAATGGGTTCCGGGTCGCGGTCGCCGACCTGAACCTGGAGGCGGCAGAAGCCACCGCAAAGCGCATCGCCGGCGCCGGCGGCGAAGCCATCGCGGTCCACGTCGACGTCACCGATACCGAATCGGTGCGCGCCGCGGTCAACACCGTCGCCGCTGAGCTCGGGGACATCGAGATCGTGGTCAACAATGCCGGCTGGGACGACTTCATGCCGTTTCTGAAAACCTCAGAGGATTTCTGGGACAAGATCCTTGAGATCAACTTCAAGGGCGCACTGCGCGTCATCCACACCGTCGTGCCCGGCATGGTGGATCGCGGTTTCGGTCGGGTGATCAACATCGGTTCGGACGCGGGCCGCGTCGGCTCATCGTTGGAAGCGGTCTACTCCGGCGCCAAGGGCGGCATCATCGCTTTCACCAAGACGCTGGCCCGCGAGGTGGCGACCAAAGGGGTGACAGCCAACACCGTCTGCCCCGGGCCCACCGACACGCCCGCGCTGCGCAAGTTCGCCGACAGCTCCGGGCAGGATGCCGACAAGGTGATCGGCGGCATGACCCGCTCCGTGCCGATGAAGCGCTTGGCCCAGCCGTCGGACATCGCCGCTGCCGTCGCCTTCTTCGCATCCGATGCCGCGGAGTACATCACCGGCCAGACGCTGTCGGTCAGCGGCGGACTCACGATGTCCTGACCCCAATCCTCGTGCAATCAAGGGAGATTTGCGTGACGCAACCACAAAGCCGTGAGGCTGTGACCTGGAACCGTGACGGGGCCATTGTCGAGATCGTGCTCGACAGGCCGCCGGCTAACGCGCTAGGGCTCAAGATCATCGCCGGCTTGCATACCGCAATCGACTACGCCCAAACCGTCGACGCCAAGGTGTTGGTGGTCGCTTCCGCGGTGGATGGCTTTTTCGCTGCCGGCGCCGACATCAAACACATGTCGGCGGTCGACTCGGCTTCGTTTCGCGAGTACGGCGACGCGCTACGCGGCGCGCTGGAGCGCCTCGCGGCCCTGCCCCTGATTTCGGTGGCCGCCGTCGACGGGCTCGCCCTGGGCGGCGGTCTCGAATTGGCGATGGCGTGCACCTTGCGTGTCGGGGCTGCCCGGGCTCGGCTGGGCCTGCCCGAAGTCAAACTGGGCCTGATCCCCGGTGCCGGAGGTACTCAGCGACTCCCCCGCCTCATCGGACGCGGCCGAGCACTGGACCTCATGCTCACCGGGCGCCAGGTCGAGGCGGACGAGGCGTTGTGGATCGGGTTGATCGACCGGTTCGCTGAACCGGACACCACCGCCAGGGCCGCGGCGTGGCAACTGGCCCGTGAGTTGGCCGCGGCGTCGACATCCGCCCAGCTGGCCGTCGTCCGCACAGTCGATGCAGCCTACGACCGCCCGCTGCCTGACGGGCTGCGTTTTGAGGTCGAGCAGGTCCAGGACTTGTTCGAGCGGGGTGAGGCGGTCGAGGGAATCCGCGCATTCATCGCCAAGCGAGCACCCCAATTCGCGTGACCCAACTGATGGAGTAGCTGTCATGATCGATTTCGAAAAGCGTTATGAAACGTTGCTTCTCGAGGCTCCTGCTGACGGTGTGGTCCAGGTGACCCTGAACCGACCCGACCGCCTCAACGCCATGACCATGACCATGTTCGACGAGCTGGAGTCGGTGGCGCGGGCGGTGGGTGACGACCGCGACATACGGGTGGTGATTCTGACCGGCGCGGGCAAGGCTTTTTGCGCGGGATACGACCTCGACGAAGCCGAAGAACTGGCCTCGTTGTCTGCATTGGGCATGTTGGATCGTCAGGAGCGCGCCGCTCGCGCGCTCAGCGCCGTCCGTGCGGTACCGGTCCCGGTGATCGCGGCCGTGAACGGCCCCGCCGCCGGCGGCGGCATGTCGCTCGCGTTGATGGCAGATATCCGGCTCGGCTCCCCGAAAGCGAAGTTCAATGCCGCCTTCGTACGGATCGGGCTATCGGCCGGCGACCTGGGTGCCTCCTGGCTGCTGCCGCGCCTGATCAGTCCCTCGGCCGCCGCGGAGATCGGGTTCACGGGCCGCATCGTGGAGGCCGACGAGGCGGAACGGCTCGGCCTGCTCAACCGGGTGACGGGCCCCGACGACCTGCTCGACCAGACCCTGGCGATGGCAGGCCAGATCTGCGCCAATTCCCCCGGCGGCATCCGGATTTCCAAACGCGCGCTGCAGGCCAACATGGAAGTCGCGTCCTTCGCGGCGGCGCTCGAATTGGAAAACCGCGGGCAGGCGCTCCTGACGCGCTGTGACGACATGACCGAGGCGCTGCAGGCCTTCAAAGCCAAACGGTCACCAAACTTCTCCGGACGTTGAGCATGACCACCACCTCGCAATGGAATCGGGTGTCGCGACGCCCGCTGGCGTGCGTCCTCGACGAGCTGCGCACGGCGCGCACGCTGACGTTCGACGAGCACGCTCACGGCATCGTCGTGTTGTCCGTCAACCGACCACACCGGGCAAATTCGCAAACGGTGGAGATGTTCGGCGAAATCGCCTGGGCTACGGCGATGTTGCGCAATGCGCCGCTGCGCGCGTTGATCATCACCGGGGCGGGGGGAAAAGCGTTCTGCACCGGCTTCGACCTGGACGAGGTCGATGTCCTCACGCGGTTGTCGGTGTCGGAATTCACGGATCTCGTCGAAACGGCCGCGTGCGGGTCCACCGGGCTGCGCGCGCTGCCGTATCCGGTGATCGCCGCGGTGAGCGGCCCGGCGGCCGGAGGTGGACTGTCGTTGGCACTGGCCGCCGACATCCGGATAGCCGACCACACCGCCAGTTTCAGCGCCGGGTTCGTGCGGGTTGGGCTGTCGATCGGCGAGCTTGGCACCTCCTGGAACCTGATCCGGCTGATCGGACCGGGCCGGGCGGCGGAGCTGGCATTCACCGGACGCACGGTACGAGCCGTCGAAGCCCGGCGCATCGGACTGGCCGACCAGCTCACCGAGACGGGCAGCGCGCTCGACGCGGCGATCGAACTGGCCGAAAGCATCGCGGAAAACTCTGAGGACAGCGCGAGATCCACCAAGAATGCGTTGGTCCGCAACCTCGAGAACAACTCATTCCGGTCCGCGCTCGAGGTGGACGTCCGTGGCCAGACGCTGGCGATGCAGGTGCCGACGACCCGCAGCGCGCTGGCGAGCCTGCAAGGGCAGACGCCGTGACCACCGCCGGGCAGCTGCGCGACGGGCTCGGCCCGGCTGATGACCTGCGACACCGCCCGTTTGCCGGGGAGAGAATACGCGACAGCCTGTTCTGGCAGTTGGTCATGCCGGAGGAAGAACTCGGTGTGCAGGTCTACCTCTACCTGACCGGCAGCGGGAAGGCCGGCTACAACGTCTGCGTCTGGGGCCCAGACGAGCGCCCCTTGGCCCAGCACCTCCACCAGGGGCGGGTTCCGGAACATGCGGACTTTGACGAATTCTCGTTCGACGGGTTGACTCTCACGCAACCCGAGTTGCGCAAGACCTGCCTCATGACTTACGACCGCGACGACGTCCGAATCGAGTTTGCATTCAAGGGCATTCACGATGCGTTCAGCTATCACCGCAATCCGGACGGCCTCCCGTCGTGGTTCGCGGTGAACCGGATCGAGCAGACGGGTCGGGTGCGCGGTGGACTCGAAGTCGCCGGCCGCCGCATCGAGTGGGACCGAATGGGTCACCGCGACCACTCCTGGGGAGTCCGCGACTGGGGCGTGCCGCAGCATTGGAAATGGTTTGTCGCCTATACCGAATCGGGGAAGGCGCTCAACGGATGGATATGGATCGCCAAGGGCGAGTGGGGTTTCGCCGGCTACGTCGTCCGCGACGGGGTCACCTACCCGGTCAACCGCATCGACCACCACGCCGAATACGGTGAACAGATGCGCCAGCGTCGACTCCGTTCGACCCTGATCGACAGCACCGGTGCGCGAACGGAGCTCGAACTCGACGTCTTCGGTGTGATCGAGTTGCCTACGCACGACAGGTTGCAAACGGTGATCCGTGAAGGTGCCTGCCGAGCGGTCATCGACGGCGAACAAGGTGCCGGACAGTTCGAGGCACATTGGCAGGGGAGCTATCTCGACTATCTGTCGGCGCGGGAGACCTGATGTGGTCATGGTCTGAGCAGGAGCTCTCACGATTGGGCCTGTTTTTGGCCGACCGCGGACTCTGCGGCCCAGCGATCTCCGCCGAGGCTATCGGCGACGGACACTCCAACCTGACATTCCTGGTATCAGACGGGCATTCGCGAACGGTCGTGCGCCGACCACCGCCGCCGCCGCTGCCGCCGGGCGCTCACGATGTGCTGCGGGAAGCGCGGCTGCTGACCGCGCTCGAGCGGACCGACGTCCCGACTCCGCGCGTGCGCGCTGTCGCGGCCGCCGGAGAATTGCTCGACGTGCCGGTCTATGTCATGGACTTCGTCGATGGGGTCGTCATCACCGAATCGACGCCCGCGCCACAGGACGACGAACAGCTGCGCCGGCGCATCGGGGAATCGTTGGTGGATACTCTCGCCGCGCTGCACAAGGTGGCTTGGCGTGAGGTCGGGCTCGGCGATTTCGGCAAGCCCGACGGGTTCAACGAGCGGCAGTTGCGGAGGATGCGATCGCTGATCGCGGCCGACGGAAGCGTGCCGCGCGCCTTCGCCGCGCTGGACGGCTGGCTGCAGGCGCACCTGCCGCCGGAATCGGGAAATGCGATTGTTCACAATGACTTTCGCATCGGCAATATGATTGTCGACACCGCAACCGGTCACGTTGCCGCAGTCCTCGATTGGGAGCTCGCCACGATCGGCGATCCCCTTGCCGATTTGGGATACCTGCTCACCTCGTACCCTATGCCGGACGAGCCTCTGGTCCCGACGTCGGCGATGGGCACCGCGGTGCGGGAGCCCGGCTACCCCGGACGCACGGAGCTGATCGACCGGTACGCCGACCGCACCGGGGCTGACGTGTCGGAAGTCAATTGGTATGCCACGCTGGCGATGTACAAACTTGCCGCGCTCTACGAGTACAGCCGCAGGCGGTTCGAAAACGGTGTGGGAGACCCGTATTACGCCGATCCCACGTTGGTGAGTTCTTTCCTCGCCGCTGGCGAGCGGCTAGCCGCCGAAGGCTTTGCGCACACCTGATTTGCATCGGCATGCACGTTTTGCAGAACTCTTCTCGGTTGATTTCAAGGGGTGATTGCAACACTTCGCGGTGAGGAGTGTTGATGGCCCGTCTGTTGGCGTTGAAGTTGGTTCGGCGTCGGTATTGGGAATTGGTCGCCGAGGGTGTGCCGCCGTGGGTGGCCGCGGGGCGGCTCGGCGTGTCGGAAACCACTGGAGGGCGGTGGTTTCGTGATGCTGGCGGGGTGAAGGCACAGTTCAAGGAGCCCCAGGGGCAGAAGCGGCCGCGGTTGTCGCCCGATGAGCGCGAGGAGATCCGGGTCGGCACCGAATGTCACGAGTCGATTCGATCTATGGCTCGCCGGTTGGGACGGGCGCCGTCGACGATCATGCGCGAGATCGATCGCAGCGGGCGCTGCCGCGAGGCGCCGGGCCGCTACCGGGCCCGTTATCGGTTCGGCGCCGATCGCGGCGGCTGGGACGCCAGATCTTTCGCTGCAGAATGTCGATCTCGGCGCAACATAAACGGCGCGACTGTGGTGTGAGTCGTTTCGGAGTAGCGCTGTCACTCTGTCGGAGGAGAAAATCCCGCTGGTTGGGGGACGCGCACTGGGTGAGCTGTCCCGTACCCTGGCCACGTGCCACCGATCGATCACCAATTGAACCTCACCACGCAGGCGATCCTGACGGACCTCAGCTGGGGCCTGACGGCGATTCTGTTGGTAATCGCGATCCGGATGGGTATGCGCGAACGGACGCCGTTCTATGCGCTCGTGGTGTTGGGGGCCTTGGTCGGCGCATTCGCCGAGCCGCTTTATGACGTGGCGATGATGCTGTACTTCTACTCCACACCAGGCATGTGGACGCATTTCACCGCGTTCGACATCCCGCAACCGATCTGGACGCACAGCGGTTATGTGGTGCTGTATGCCGCCCCTGCTATCTATATCAGTCGCCAGATCGCCCGCGGCTTAATGACTCGCCGCACGCTGTTTGTCTGGGCCGGCATCACGTTGCTTGAATCGGCCACGTTCGAGATCGTCGGCATCAACGGCGGCCTCTACAGTTACTGGGGGCCACACGTCTTCCGGATCTTCCAGTACCCCTTGGTGATTGGCGTGCTCGAAGCCGCCCAGGTGATCTGCTTCGCGGTGGCGGCGACGCAGCTGCGTGCACGCTGCAGCGGTCAGTGGCAGCTGCTGGGCCTCTTCGTGCTTTTCCCGTGCACGTTCTTCATGGCCAACTTTGGCGCGGGCTGGCCGACCATCATCGCCGTGCATCTCAAGCACACCTCGACGCCAGTGGTTGCGGCCGCAGCGGTGCTGAGCATCTGCTTCGCGGTCCTACTGGTGCGAGCTGCCGCGTCGCTCCTGCCGCCACGATCAGCCGCCGCTGCGGAGGCTGGCGCGAGCAGCCTGGGGGAACGAGTGCAGCCGGTCCTCGGCGAACGCTAGCAGGCCACCTTTACCGCGAAGGTTTCCGCAGTGCGGGTGCTGGGGTGCTCGGCGGCGAAGCCGTCCGCGGTACCGGTGATGCTGTAGGTCCGGTCCACCATAGTGATTTGGGCACTTCCCTGCAGATGTGTCCAATAGCTGCCGGTGAACCCGCCGACGTTGTTGAAGGTGACCGCTTTTGCTGTCGGTGCTGTCGCGTTGTCGACCAGCAAAGTCACCTCACCGTCGGTCTGGCCGATAACGACGCTCGTCAGAGATTGGATGGTCTGGCACCTGACGTCACCCGTTGTCTTGCTGCCCGCAGCATCGATAATCACTTGCGCGGTGCCGGCGGCCAAGGCGCCTTCGGGCAGTGTCGGTTGCGCCGGCGATTGCGACGAACAACTTGCGACGCCCCCGATTACTAGCGTTGCCGCGGCAATGTATCGGCTCTGCATGCACTCACCTCGCTGTGTTGGCGACCGTGTGATCGTTGGGCCGTTCCGATCACCGCGCTCGCCTACTGCGGCGGCTGGCCGGGCGGTGGGTACACGCCGCGCAGGATCCACGGCAGCCAGCCGATGCCGAATTCGACCTCGTCGCTGGCGTCGTAGTCCGGGGTCGGATCGGGCGGAATGTTCTCCTGCATGGCCGCCACAGGCGCAGGCCCCGTTGGCGGTGCCTGCGGTGGGCGCGCAGGCTGCCCGTAGACAGCAACTACGACGGTGCGATCCAGGCTGTTTTCCGACCACACCCCGACTTGGCTGTTGGCGCAATTGGACATGACCGCGAAATCCGCAGGGTTGTAGTACCACTGGTTGATCAACTCGATGCCGCTGATCGCCAGGGCGGGATTGATCGCCACGGTTTCGGCCACTGGACCGTGGAAGCCCGCTCTGCCGGCGCGGTCTTGGGGGGTGGACCCGTCTGAGCCGATGTCACCGTCGAGGCTCCGGTTGTTCAACACATCGTGGGTTTGCCACTGGGCAGCCAGTTGAAGCTGGGGATTGTTTCTGACGTCGTTGGTGCAGCCCGCCTGATGCTGCATCTGGTAGACGTTGGCGACCACGCCGTCATTGAGTCGCTTGTTGTTCGGTACGAGCGTGTTGTTGTCACCATCCGCATGTGCGGCGGGCATACCCAGCATGGCGGCGACGACCACCAAGGCGGGCGGGGCAAGCGGCCGATACTGCATGTTGATCTCCTCTTGTTCAGCCGCCGGCGAGCGGTGGCCGGTAGTGTGCTGCCGAATTTCGCAACTGCCAGATCAGCGCGGGGCACAGTTCGTTAACCGCCTGACTGATCAGATACGAAGCCTGGAATTCGTCGGAGGTGTTGAAGTCGCCCTTTACGTCGCCCATCACCTGCGCATAGGTGCGGCCCTGAGATACCTTGTCGCAGATGCCATGTCCGTAGCTCAAGGCGGCGTCAGCGTTGGCGAAGTTATAGCCGGGGCGCACCGTCACGTTGACCAGATAGGCCACCACATCGGCGCGTGCAGATGGTGTGACCGCGACTGGCACGACACCGAGTAGACCTGCACACGCGAAAACCACAGCCGCAAGCAGTTTGTCCTGCGTGCGATGGGATACGGATCGGTGCTGCACGGTCGTCGTCCGATCAGACTGGATCGAATCCGGAGATCAGCCAACGGCCATCGATGTTGTCGAGGGTGACCCGAACGCTGGATGCGGTGTTGGTCGGCGCGTCCTGGCCGACAATAACGGTCTGGTTCACCAGCAGCAGGACGACGGCGTGGTTGGCGGTCGCCGACTTCGAGGCGGCGCCCGGGACAGTCGCCACCGCGGAGATCTGCTTTTGCTTGGCTCCTGGGATCACCACATCGTGGGTCAGCGATGTGTAGGAGCTGAGGAACGTGCCGGTCAGTCTGGCCCGCGCGGCCTCAAGGTCCTTCTGCACAGTGTCGGGCCGGTAGGACAGCAGCGCGATGGTGCCGTCGGTGGCCGCCCGCACGGATTCCGCGCGGGCAACCGCAGCGTCGCGGAGAGAGACGTCCTGCCATTTCAGATAGCCCGCTGTTGATGCCAGCAGCAAAGCCAGCCCGGGCAGCAGCGCGTAGGTGATCAGCCGCGACCAGCGGATGCGGCGGCGCTCTCTCGCCGGCGGCTCATCGTCGGCCCCGTCTGGCTCCGTGCCGGTCTCGCTGACTTCGGTATCGTCCTTCGCTGTCGTGTCGGCGGCGGTGTCATCCGCAACGGTCGCGTCCTGCGCGGTCTCGTCCTCAATGATCGCCGTTTGCACTGGCTCAGCCGGTGTTTCCATCTCGGAGCCGATACCCTTCTGGTCGCCGGCTTGGCGTGACTTGAGCCGCATCATGGCACGAATCCCACGTTAGAAACCTTCACCTGATCGCCGACTCTTTGCACGTAGATGCGCATTCGCCAGGCCCGCGGCTCCTGATCGGTTTCGCCGGCATTCGACGTCTGCACGGACACCGCCACCAGCGCCTGGGCTGTGTCGGCCGTCTCCGACTCCAGCCCAGCCTCGGTAATCGTGCCGACCGTGGACGCCTTGGCTTGCTTAACCACCTCGATGAATGGTTTTGACCGCTTGGCGAAGTCGTCGTAGAACTCCCCCGTCGCGCCGTCCAGAATCCGGCGCACATCAGCGTCGGCATGCTGCCAGTCGATCGTCGTCAAGTTCAGCGCGCCCTGCCTAGCCACCTGTAGAAATTGACTTCGCTGGACCTCTGCCTTCTGCGACTGGTGGACACGAAATCCCGACCATCCCACGAGGACCGACAAGGCGACGACGACCGTCAGACTGAACAGCGTCGCCCACCGCTGCGGCGACATCCTTTTTCTTTTTTTGGATCGGGCCTTCGGTTCGCTGTCTGCGTCATCCGCAGCGGGCTCGGAGGTTGCGCCCTCCTCGTCGATCTCATCGACTTCGTCGACTGCGTCGACTTGGTCGACTGCGTCATCATCCGTGCGCAGGTCTGAATCAGTCGCTACCAACATACTGTCCTCCGTCATCGTGATTGGAACGTTTGCGCGTTATTGCTGTCATCTGCCCGGGGGCGGCAACAGCATCGATTGCCATGTCTTGTCCTTCGGCGCGTTTTGGGCCAGGTCGGATTGGGTGTACTGACGCCCGTCCGGTGCGATATAGGTGCCGGTGGCCGGGTCATACGGCGCGGCGGCTATGGGTGGCGGCGCGGCAGCCGGCGGACGAGCTGCCTGCGGAGACCCGGGTGGCAGCTGGGGGATGCCCTGACCGGACAAGGTTGCGTTGGGGTCACCTTTCCAGTTGTTGCCGTCGTTGAGCGGCACATACGGTTCGTTGCTTTCGCACAGCTTCACCGTGGGTGCGCGCTTGCCGGGCACGGTTTCACACGGGGTGTTGCGGGCGCCTCGCACGTTGAGCCACGAATCCTGCGGCACCCTGCAGTACAGGTCGCCGGCCGGGCGGTTCGGGTAGTCCTCGAACGTCGGGATCCGCTGCTGCTGGGCCGGCAGGAACCCGGTGGCGCACGGCGGCGGCAGGTTGAGGTTGAGGTTGAAGCTCAGGTACTGACCCCGGTATCCCTGCTTGGTGTTTGCGTTGGCGACGATGCCGGCCTGTTCGGCGTTGATGGACATGGGGAACACCGCCAGCAGCTGTTCGATGTCGTTCTGGTAGACGAGGGCGACCTTGGCGACGCTGACGAGATTGGCCAGCAGGATTGGCAGGGTGGGTTGCAGCCGCTCGAACAGTTGACGTGCCTCGTCGAACGCTGGGCCGCCCTTGTCGATGACGCCCGCGGCGGCCTCGTCGTGGGTCTGCAACTCAGTGGTCACGGTGGCCAGGTTCGATGCCCATGCCGCAATCGCATCGGACGTGTTGGTCTGCGAGTCGAGCACCGGCTTCGATTGATCGATCAGGGCCACCAGCGGGTCAAGGTTTTTGCGCGCGTCGATCGCCAGGTTGGACGAACCCGTAATCAGGCGGGAAAGCTCGGGGCCGAGCCCGCCCACCGCGGTGTACGACTCGTCGATGACGGTCTTCAGGTTGTCGTGAGGTATTGCCCCCAGAGCGGTGTTGGCGGCGGTGAGCAGGCTGTTGATGTCTGGCGGCACGGAGGTGTCGGCCACCGGAATCACGTCGCCGTCCTTCAGCGGCGGCGCAGTTCCGTTGCGGGGCAACAGCTCGACGTACGATTCGCCGATCGCCGATTGGCTGTGCACCTCGGCTTTGAGATCCGACGGTATGTGGATACCGGATTTCAGCGTCAGCACAGCTTCGACCCCGGAGTCGGTCAGGCGCACGGATTCCACCCGGCCCACCTCGGTGCCGCGATAGGTGACGTTGCCGGTGCCATACAGCCCTCCGGATTGCGGCAGCTCCATCTTCACGGTGTAGCGACCGACGCCGAACAGCATGGCCGGCAGCTTCACGAAGTGCAGAGACATCACTGCCAGCGCGACCAGCGCGATCACGCTAAAGACAGCCAGTTGGATCTTGACTCTTCGGTGTAGATGCATCTACGGCCCCTGGTCCCAGTGGTACGGAACGGTCAGCGGATTGCCGCGCACGGACGGGGTACCCGCGGTGCACGGGCTGGGGTATTGGCCGATGGTGCGGCCCCACTGCAGTTCTAACTGGGTCAGATGGCACTCGAACCGGGTGCCGGTGAATATCCCTTGGTCGATTCGGCTGAGCGTGAGGTCGACGATCGCCGTCAGGTTGGCGTAGTCGCCGCGCTGAAAGTTCTCGAAGGTTTCGTTCGGGAAAGGGAAGGTGAGAAGGAGGCTGAGCGACCGGGTCAGGCTGGGCCCGGCGTTGGCGAGCGACTCCAGCACCGGCCCGACTTGCTGTAATTCCTTGACCAGGTTTTCTTTGGTCTTGTTGACCGAGTCGACGGTCAAGGCGCTGAATTTGCCCAGCTGGTCGGCCGCCTCGACGAGCTGGTCCCGGTCGCCGTTGAGCACCGCGAGCGCGTCGGGGATGGTCGCCAGGGCCCGATCCAGGACCGGTTGCTCGGCGGCGAACTTCCCAACCAGGTTGTTCAGGCTTTCGGTGGCCGCGATGATGTCACCCTTTTGGTCGTTGAGGTATGCGGCGAATTTGTCCAGCTGCCCAATCAGGCTTCGCAGATCTTGCTCGCGGCCCCGAAACGCGGTGCTGGACCGAGGTGCTGGCCTGGCAGCC
>NZ_JAOPWB010000240.1 GCF_025965855.1 Mycobacterium sp.
CCGCGCTGGTCTCGCGGTCGTGGGCGATGGCGTTCGCGACGCTGGTCAGCCGCCTGACCGGCTTCGCCCGGATCGTCGTGTTGGCCGCCATCCTGGGTGCGGCGCTGTCCAGTGCCTTCTCGGTGGCCAATCAACTGCCGAACCTGGTCGCGGCGCTCGTGCTGGAGGCGACGTTCACCGCGATATTCGTGCCGGTGCTCGCGCGTGCCGAGCAAAGCGACCCCGACGGGGGCGCGGCGTTCGTGCGGCGCCTGGTCACGTTGACGACCGCGCTGCTGCTGCTTGCCACGGCGCTGTCGGTCGTGGCGGCGCCCCTGTTGGTGCGGCTGATGCTGGGCCGCGCCCCGCAGGTCAACGAAGCACTGACCACCGCCTTCGCCTACCTGCTGCTCCCGCAGGTGCTCGCCTACGGGCTGACGTCGGTGTTCATGGCGATCCTGAACACCCGCAACGTGTTCGGGCCGACGGCGTGGGCTCCGGTCGTCAACAACGTCGTCGCGCTCGCGACCCTTGGCGTATATCTGGCGGTCCCCGGCGAGCTCTCCGTCGACCCCGTCCGGATGGGCAACGCCAAGCTGCTGGTGCTCGGCATCGGCACCACGCTCGGGGTGTTTGCGCAGACCGGCGTGCTGCTGCTGGCGCTGAAGCGACAGCGCGTGAGCCTGCGCCCGCTGTGGGGAATCGACCAGCGCCTCAAACGGTTCGGCGCGATGGCCGCGGCGATGGTGCTCTACGTAGTCATTAGCCAGCTCGGCCTGGTGATCGGCAACCAGATCGCCAGCACCGCGGCCGCTTCCGGCCCTGCGATCTACAACTACACCTGGCTGGTGCTGCAGCTGCCGTACGGCATGATCGGCGTGACCGTGCTGACCGTGGTGATGCCGCGGCTGAGCCGAAACGCGGCCGCCGACGACACCGGGGCCGTGCTCGCCGACCTGTCGCTGGCGACCCGGCTGACGCTGATCACGCTGATCCCGATCGTGGCGTTCATGACCGTCGGCGGCCCGGCGATCGGCAGCGCGCTCTTCGCCTACGGGCATTTCGGGGAGGTCGACGCCGGATATCTGGGCGTAGCGATCGCGTTGTCGGCGTTCACGTTGATCCCGTACGGCCTGGTGCTCCTGCAGCTGCGCGTCTTCTACGCGCGCGAGCAACCCTGGACGCCGATCGTGCTCATCCTCGTCATCACCGCCGTCAAGATCGTCGGCTCGGTGCTGGCGCCCCACCTCACCGACGACCCCAAGCTGGTGGCCGGTTTTCTCGGCCTGGCCAACGGCATCGGATTCCTGGCCGGCGCGGTCGTCGGTTACTACTTGCTGCGACGCGCGCTGCTGCCCAGGGGCGGCCACCTGATCGGTGTCGGTGCGGTGCGGACAATCCTGGTGACGATCGTCGCGTCGATGCTGGCCGGCCTGGTTGCCCTCGTGGCCGACCGGCTGCTCGGGCTCGCCAGGCTGACGGCGCACGGCGGCGCGGGCTCGCTGCTGCGGCTGTTGGTGCTGGCAATCATCATGTTGCCGATCATGGGTACGGTCATGGTCCGGGCGCGGGTGCCCGAAGCGCAGGCGGCCGTTGATGCGCTCAGGCGCCGAATTTCTGGCCGCGGCCCGAGCACCCCGGTAGCTTCGCGCAAACCGGCTGCTCCGGAGGGATCGTCTCGGCAGGGCCGCGTCACGTACCCTGAGCAGAGGAATTCGTCCCCGCCGGGGGTAAATGCGGTCCAGGAGCCGATCCGGCGCAGGCCTCCGGAGCGGGTAGCCAGCGCCCGAATAGCGAAAGGACCGGAGGTGACCGACCGCCCAGTGGAAAGCGCATCCAGCGCTGGATCCGGCTTGGGGTCAGGCGCCGAAGTTCCCCCCGACCCCGCAAGGCCGGTCGCCGACGACTTCCAGCCCGACATCCCGCCCGGGCCCGCGGCGCCGCACCCGTCCGACCGGCTGAACGGCGACCTCTCGGCCGACAGCGCAGGCGGGCCCATCCCGTTCGAGCGGGGCGGGGATTCGGCAGACGATGTCCACCTTGTCCCGGGCGCCCGCATCGCCGCGGGCCGGTACCGGCTGCTGGTCTTCCACGGCGGCGCACCTCCGCTGCAGTTCTGGCAGGCGCTGGACACCAAACTCGACCGGCAGGTGGCGCTGACTTTCGTCGATTCCGACGGAGCCCTGCCCCACGACGTGCTGCAAGACATCCTGTCCCGCACCTTGCGGCTCAGCAGGATCGACAAGCCCGGTATCGCCCGCGTGCTCGACGTGGTCCAAACCGGCTCCGGCGGCTTGGTCGTCTCGGAGTGGATCCGCGGCGGTTCGCTACAGGAGGTGGCCGACACCTCGCCGTCGCCCATCGGCGCCGTCCGGGCGATGCAGTCGCTGGCCGCCGCCGCCGACGCGGCGCACCGCGCTGGTGTCGCCCTCTCGATCGACCACCCCAACCGGGTCCGCGTCAGCATCGAGGGCGACGTCGTGCTGGCCTACCCCGCGACCATGCCCGACGGCAACCCGCAAGGCGACATCCGCGGAATCGGCGCCGCACTCTATGCGCTGCTGGTCAATCGGTGGCCGTTGCCGGAGTCCGGGGTGCGAAGCGGGCTGGCGCCGGCCGAGCGGGATTCCACGGGTAATCCCGTCGAACCCATGGTGCTACACCGCGACATCCCCTTCCAGATTTCCGCGGTCGCCGTTCGTGCGGTTCAGGAAGACGGCGGAATACGCAGCGCCTCAACGCTTTTGAACTTGCTACAGCAGGCAACGGCGGTGGCCGACCGCACCGAGGTGCTCGGTCCGATCGACGATTCGCCAGCGCTGCCTCCCACCACCCGGGTGTCCACCGGTCGTGAATACGCGGCGGCCGCGCGCCGGCGCCGCAACGTGCTGATCGGCGTCGGCGCCGCCCTCGTCGTCATCGTGGTGGCCTTGCTGGTGTTGGCGTCGGTGGTGAGCAAGATCTTCGGCAACGTCGGCGGTGGCCTCAACAAAGACGAGCTCGGGCTGAACGGGCCGTCGTCGGCGTCGTCGTCGTCGTCGGTTGCCAGTTCCGCGGTCGCCGGCAGCGTCGTCAAACCCACCAAGGCGACGGTCTACTCCCCCGACGGAGACCCCGACAATGCCGGCCAGGCCGGGCAGGCGATCGACGGCGACCCCTCGACCGCCTGGTCGACCGAGGTCTACACCGACGCCGTCCCGTTCCCCACTTTCAAGCAGGGCGAAGGGCTGATGTTGCAGCTGCCCAACCCCACCGTGGTCGGTCAGGTCACCATCGACACCCCGAGCAGTGGCACCAAGGTCGAAATCCGCTCGGCGTCGACGGCGGCACCGTCCCGCCTCGAAGACACCACCGTGCTGGCTCCGGCCTTCGCGCTCAAGCCCGGGCACAACGTCATACCGGTCAGGGGCGGCTCGGCGACGTCGAACGTGCTGGTGTGGATCTCCACGTTGGGAACCACCAACGGCAAAAGCCAGGCCAGCCTGTCAGAGGTCACGGTTCAGGCAGCCTCCTGACGGCGCTCACAGACCCCCCGTTGGTGAAGTGCCGCGCGACCACCGATTGGTTAGTGTCCGGCCGTGGGTCTCGGGGGAAACAGCCAGGGCGAACGCAGTGACGCCGAGCTGTTGGCAGCCCATGTCGCCGGTGACCGCTACGCGTTCGATGAGTTGTTTCACCGTCACCAACGTCAGCTGCACCGGCTGGCGCGGCTGACCACCCGCACCCGCGAGGACGCCGAGGACGCGTTGCAGGACGCGATGCTCTCGGCGCATCGCGGCGCGGGTTCGTTCCGGCACGACGCCGCGGTCGGCAGCTGGCTGCATCGCATCGTGATGAACGCCTGCCTGGACCGGCTGCGCCGCGCCAAGGCCCGCCCGACGACCCCGCTCGAGGATGTCTACCCGGTCGCCGATCGCACGGCGCAGGTCGAGACGGCGATCGCGGTGCAGCGGGCCCTGATGCGCCTTCCGGTCGAGCAGCGGGCGGCGGTGGTGGCCGTCGACATGCAGGGCTATTCGGTGGCCGACACCGCCGCGCTGCTGGGCGTCGCGGAGGGCACCGTCAAGAGCCGGTGTTCCCGCGCCCGGGCTCGGCTTGCCGAACTGCTCGGCTACCTCAACGTCCGCGCGGCGCCCGACCGCCCCGCCTGTTAGCGACAAGGACCCGCCCATGGCTGCGCGGCTTTGCATGACGGACACTGGGGCGGATGGGTGAAACCGACGACGAAACCGCGGACGGTGCGGCGGACCCTCCCCTGACGGTTGAGCTCCTCGCCGACCTGCAGGCCGGCCTCCTCGACGACGATTCCGCTGCCCGCCTGCGCAAACGGGTCCGCGAAGACCCGGAGGCGGAGAAAATCCTGCGCGCCCTGAACCAGGTGCGCTGCGACGTCGCGACGTTGGGTGGCGATCCGACGTCCGCGCCGGACGTACCCCCCAAGGTCACCGCCCGCATCTCGGCGGCGCTGCGCTCAGCGGACCCAACCGGCGTCGCGCACTCGGCCCGGCCGCATCCCCGGTCCGCCAGGGTGATCGCCGGTGTGGCCGGCGTGGTGGCGGTGCTCGCGGCGGTCGGGGTGGGCACCGCGGCCCTGATCAACGCGCCGGAGCCCACCCCGAGCACGGCAACCGCCCAGCACATCACGGTGTCGACGCCGCCGATGACCATTCCGCTGTCGCAGGACGAGATCTTTGGGCTGCTCAACCGCAGCCCGGACTATGGCCCGCTCAGCGACCCCGCGCGGCGTGCTTCTTGTCTCAGCGGCCTCGGCTATCCGGCGTCCACGCAGGTACTGGGCGCGCGGCCGGTCGACATCAATGCCCGCCCCGGCGTGCTGCTGGTGTTGCCCGGCGACACGCCCGACAACCTGGCGGTCTTCGCGGTGGCGCTGAATTGCAGCGCCGCCGATACCGGGTTGTTGGCCAACACGCAGGTCCCGCGCCCCTAGCGGCGATCGCACGCGCGGCGTAGCCGGGCGCAGCGGGTCGCCGCCATCCGACCTAGCGCCGATCGCACGCGCGGCGTAGCCGGGCGCAGCGGGTCGCCGCCATCCGACTTAGTGTGGTGCCCAGCGCCCGGGAACACCCGCGCCTACGCTGGCGTTCGTAGACGTAGCTTCCGTACCTGAAAGGCCCGAATGACTGCCGACACTTCCACTCACGACGCTCACGACGCGGTCCACAACGTTATCGTCATCGGCTCCGGCCCCGCCGGGTACACCGCGGCTCTCTACTCGGCCCGCGCGCAGCTGGCCCCCCTTGTTTTCGAGGGCACCGCTTTCGGTGGTGCGTTGATGACGACGACCGAGGTAGAGAACTACCCCGGCTTTCGCGACGGAATCACCGGCCCGGAGTTGATGGAGGAGATGCGTGAGCAGGCGCTGCGGTTCGGCGCGGACCTGCGGATGGAAGACGTCGAATCGGTATCCCTGGAGGGGCCGGTCAAGTCGGTCGTCACCGCCGACGGGGAAACGCACCGCGCCCGGGCCGTCATCTTGGCGATGGGCGCGGCGCCTCGCTACCTGCACGTCCCCGGCGAACAGGAGTTGCTGGGGCGTGGCGTGAGTTCATGTGCCACCTGCGACGGGTTCTTCTTCCGCGACCAGGACATCGCCGTGGTCGGCGGTGGTGACTCGGCGATGGAAGAGGCCCTCTTTCTGACCCGCTTCGCCAGAAGCGTGACGGTGGTGCACCGGCGCGACGAGTTCCGGGCGTCCAAGATCATGCTCATCCGCGCCCGCAACAACGACAAGATCAAGTTCATCACCAACGCCGCCGTGGCCGCGGTCGAGGGCGACACCACAGTGACCGGACTGCGGTTGCGCGACACCCTAACTGCCCTCGCGGTGACGGGCGTTTTCGTGGCGATCGGTCACGAGCCGCGATCGGGGCTGGTGCGCGACGTCCTCGACGTCGATCCCGACGGCTACGTACTTGTGCGGGGCCGCACCACGAGCACCTCGCTGGACGGCGTGTTCGCGGCCGGCGACCTGGTGGACCGCACCTACCGCCAAGCGGTCACCGCCGCGGGCAGTGGCTGCGCCGCGGCCATCGACGCCGAGCGCTGGCTGGCCGAACGGGAACACGAGGCTGCAACCGGAAACGCTGCGGGTACCGACACATTGATTGGAGCACCACGATGACCGACGCCGAAAAGGCTGGCGCCACAATAGAAGTCTCCGACGCGTCCTTTTCTTCCGACGTGTTGTCGAGCAATAAGCCTGTGCTGGTTGACTTTTGGGCGACGTGGTGCGGGCCCTGCAAGATGGTCGCGCCGGTTCTGGAGGAAATCGCGATCGAGCGCCTCGACCAGCTCACCATCGCCAAGCTCGACGTGGACGCCAACCCGGAAACGGCCCGCGATTTTCAGGTGGTTTCGATTCCCACCATGATCCTGTTCAAGGACGGCCAACCGGTGAAGCGGATCGTCGGCGCCAAGGGCAAGGCGGCGTTGCTGCGTGAGCTTTCCGACTCGGTTCCCAACCTCACCTGAGGCCCGCCTGGTTCGTTGCACCACGCCCCACGCTCAGCCTGGGGTTTTCCGGAAATTGAGAAGCATCTGCGACAATAGCGCTTAGCGGTTGCCCGTATTCAGCCTGTCAGTTTGTCCCGGAGGGCCCTTGGTATGTCGAGTCCGCGCCGCGAAGACGGCGACGCGCTGCGCTGTGGTGACCGCAGCGCTGCCGTGACCGAGATCCGGGCTACGCTGGCCGCGCTAGGGCTGCTGGACGATCCCGACGAAGACGTCACCACCGGCCGGCATGTGGCCCGGGAGGTCTTCGATGCCCACCTTGATCAGGCGGTGCGTGCCTTCCAGCAGAATCGTGGACTGCTGGTGGACGGCATTGTCGGCGAGGCCACCTACCGCGCGTTGAAGGAGGCCTCCTATCGGCTCGGCGCGCGCACGCTGTATCACCAATTCGGTGCCCCTCTCTACGGCGACGACGTCGCCACCCTGCAGGCGCGGCTGCAGGACCTCGGTTTCTACACCGGCCTGGTCGACGGGCACTTCGGCTTGCAGACCCACAACGCTTTGATGTCCTACCAGCGCGAATACGGGCTTGCCGCCGACGGCATCTGCGGCCCGGAAACCTTGCGCTCCTTGTACTTTCTGAGCTCACGGGTGAGCGGCGGCTCGCCGCACGCCATCCGCGAGGAAGAGCTCGTCCGTCGATCCGGACCCAAACTGTCGGGCAAGCGCATCATCATCGATCCGGGCCGCGGCGGCACGGACCACGGCTCTATCATGCAGGGCCCAGCCGGACCCGTCAGCGAAGCAGACGTGCTGTGGGACTTGGCAAGTCGCCTCGAAGGCCGGATGACCGCCATTGGCATGGAGACCTTCCTGTCGCGGCCGACCAATCGCAGCCCGTCGGATGCCGAACGCGCCGCCACGGCCAACAACGTCGGCGCCGACCTGATGATCAGCCTGCGCTGCGAAGCCCAGACCAGCCCGTCGGCCAACGGTGTGGCCTCCTTCCACTTCGGCAATTCGCACGGTTCGGTCTCCACGATCGGACGCAACCTTGCCGACTTCATTCAGCGAGAAGTGGTGGCCCGCACCGGTTTACGGGATTGCCGGACGCACGGCCGGACCTGGGACCTGCTGCGGCTGACCCGGATGCCCACCGTTCAGGTCGACGTCGGCTACATCACCAACCCGCGCGACCGCGCCATGCTGATCTCGACGCAGACCCGAGACGCCATCGCCGAGGGCATCCTCGCCGCGGTCAAGCGGCTCTACCTGCTGGGCAAGAACGACCGGCCCACCGGCACGTTCACCTTCGCCGAGCTGCTGGCTCACGAATTGTCGGTGGAACGGGCATCCAGGCTGGGCGGTTCCTAACCGCTCTCGTTTATCTGCAACGTATTTCCCACCGTAGAACCCGCCCCCACCGGCTCTTGCAGTTGCGCGTTGGCCAGCAGGCGCTCCAGCGCCGCCTCCACTTCGGCCTTCCACCCCAGACCCTTGTCCAACTCCAGCCGCAGCCGCGGGAAGTATTGATGTGGCGCCACCACAACGAATCCCACGTCCTTCAAGAACTCGGCGTCGATGATGCAGTGTTCGACCGAGCAGTCGCCGAGCGCCTCCAACACCGGCCGGACATCGGGTTCCACCACTCGCGGAGCCTGTAGCTCCGACGCCGCGGGTGTGCGGCCGAAGGCTTCCAACGCCCGGACCCCGCGCCGGACCAGCTCGTCGATGACGCGGGCGATGAGCGCATGCGGCAGATCGTCGGCGGCTTGCCCGGGCTCGATATTCATCGATGTCAGCAGCACCGCATCGGCGGACACCGGCGCGGTGGGAAATCGCTGCGCCCGCGGCACCGCCCGCGGCGGAGCGTAGAGGACATACCCCAGGCAGGGCGGCTCGGCGTGGCTGCGCTCGTCGTCCGGAATGGCGATCGCGACCTGGCCGCACGAGCCCCACTCCAGCATCACCATCGACAACCAGGCTTCCTTTTCGAATTCTGGGTCGGCGAGGTGGTCCTGGTTACCGAGGGTCGCCGGGTCGACCTCCCAGAACACGCAGCGGCGCGCATGCTTGGGAAGCTGCTCGAAGGCCTCGAGCCGAAGCGGCGTGATTCGAGCGGACACTAGCCTCCTGGCTTCCGTGCGGTAATGCAGCGTTCAATTGTGGAGCCCCCGGCAACCTCTCCAGGATAGGAGAGTTTGACCTCATCGGACCAGTGTTTGCCCCGCCACTTCAGCGGGGTCGGCAAAACGGCCCGCGGTCCGGGTCGGCGGCCGGGTAAAGGGCGAAAGGCCTTGAGGCACATGGAAACTCCGCTGAGATGTGGCGCATGGAGCGCACGATTTAGGGGCCCAAAACCGCAGCGGTGTCACAGTGACGTAATTACATCGTATGGACGGTCATGCCTTGGGAGGGGTCATCACGTCGACGATCCGCTGGAGGTCCTCCACCGAGCCGAACTCCACCACAATCCTCCCTTTGCGTTTGCCGAGGCTGACCGTCACCCGGGTATCGAAGGTGTTCGACAGCCGCTCAGCAACGTCTTGAAGGCCGGGCATCTGGATCGGCTTGCGCCGTTGCGGCGACGGGGCGGCCGCATCACCACGGTTGGCCAGGGTGACCGCTTCCTCGGTGGCCCGCACCGATAGACCCTCCGCGACGATCCGGCTGGCGAGTTCCTCCTGCGCCTCCGCGCCGGCCTCCAGGGACAGCAGCGCGCGGGCGTGACCGGCGGACAGGACTCCGGCGGCGACCCGCCGCTGCACCGCGATCGGCAGCTTTAGCAACCGGATCATGTTGGTGATCAGCGGCCTCGATCGGCCGATGCGGGACGCCAGTTCGTCGTGGGTGACATCGAACTCGTCGAGCAGCTGTTGGTACGCCGCCGCCTCCTCCAAGGGGTTCAGCTGTACCCGATGGATGTTCTCGAGCAAGGCATCGCGCAGCAGATTGTCATCGCCGGTCTCGCGCACGATCGCCGGGATGGCGGCCAGGCCCGCCTCCTGGGCGGCGCGCCAACGCCGCTCCCCCATCACGATCTGGTACCGCGCGCCGCTCGGCGTCCCGGCCACCGCGCGGACGACGATGGGCTGCAGGAGCCCGAACTCACGAATGGAGTGCACCAGCTCGGACAGCGCCTCTTCGTCGAACACCTGGCGCGGCTGCCGCGGGTTGCGCTCGATGTCGCCCGGCGCGATCTCGCGATAGACCGCGCCCACCGAGGCGGCATCCTGCGCCGTGCCCCCGATCAGCACATCGGCCGCCGCGTCCCCCATCCGCGGGCCCAGCGTCGCCGGACCGGAGTCGCCCTCCGCAGGACCGGTGGGGATCAGCGAAGCCAGGCCCCGGCCGAGGCCGCCCTTCTTACGTAGCGGCTGCGTCATGGTCGTCCCTTCACGGATGGTGGTCAATCGCGCTCGGCGAGTTCACGACTCGCGTCCAGATAGCTCAGCGCCCCACGGGAACCGGGGTCGTAATCGATGATCGTCATGCTGTAGCCCGGCGCCTCGGAAACCTTGACGCTGCGCGGAATCACGGTGCGCAACACCTTGCTTCCGAAGTACCGGCGGACCTCGTCGGCCACCTGGTCGGCCAGCTTGGTTCGTCCGTCGTACATCGTGAGGATCACGGTAGTCACCTCGAGCCGGGGATTGAGGTGGGCCTTGACCATCTCGATATTGCGCATCAGTTGTGACACGCCCTCCAGCGCGTAGTACTCGCACTGGATCGGGATCATCACCTCCGGTGCGGCCACGAGCGCGTTGATCGTCAGCAGTCCGAGTGACGGCGGGCAGTCGATGAAGACGTAATCGAAGTCGAACTGGTCGAGCTCGGCCACCGCGGTGCGCAGCCGGTTCTCGCGCGCGACCATGCTCACCAATTCGATCTCGGCGCCCGCCAAGTCGATGGTCGCCGGCACGCAGAACAGCCGCGGGCTGTGCGGGCTGGGTCGTAAGGCGTCGCGTAATGACACCTCGCCGATCAACACCTCGTACGAGGATGGCGTACCCGCTTGCCTGTCGTTGATGCCGAGCGCCGTGCTCGCGTTGCCCTGGGGATCGAGGTCGATGACGAGGGTCTTGAGGCCTTGCACGGCCAGTGCGGCGGCGACGTTGACCGCAGTGGTGGTTTTGCCAACGCCGCCCTTTTGGTTGGCGATGGTGAAGAGCCGCCGATGCCGCGGACGACGCAGCGGTGTGTAGGTCGTGTGGAGAACCCGCATCGCGCGCTCGGCGGCGGCGCCGATCGGAGTGTCGCATTCCTCCGATGTTTCACGTGAAACATCGGAGGGCGCGGCATCCGCGGGTGCGACGGGCGCCTGGGGCTGCGCCTCCGCGACGGCCGGTGCCGGCGGGGGTGGCCCGGACCAATCGTGTGGAGAACTCACCGTGTCCCCCTGTCTGCCGACCGTGCCGGCTTCTGGCGCGCCTGCCTTCCGCGTCGCGCTAAAACCACGGTTGCGGGCGGACGCAAATAGTTCGCGCCACATGTCACCACCCTGGCACCAACGGCGCCCGAAGCGACCATCACACGCCGGTGTGCTTCCACTTCCTCGGTAGCGCGCTCCCCTTTGATCGCGACCATCCGCCCGTCCTGCCGTAGCAACGGCATACTCCACTTCGCCAACTTGTCCAGCGCTGCCACCGCGCGCGACACCGCGACGTCCCGGGAGCCGAATTGATCGCGTACCCAGGGGTCCTCCGCACGGCCGCGCACCACCTCGACCGCCAACCCTAGTTCGGCCACGGCCTCGGTGAGAAACTCACTCCGGCGGAGCATCGGCTCGAGGAGCACGACCTCGAGATCGGGCCGCGCGATCGCCAGCGGTATTCCCGGCAGCCCGGCCCCGCTGCCGATGTCGATCACCCGCTCACCCGGATCGAGAAGTTCCCCAACCACGGCACTATTCAATAGGTGACGCTCCCACAGCCGGCCAACCTCCCGGGGCCCCAGGAGTCCGCGCTCGACACCGGGGCCGGCGAGCAGCTCGGCGTACCGCTGCGCCAGATCCACCCGGCCCCCGAAGATGGCTGCTGCGGCGTCGCTGACCGGACCGGGCTCCGCGCGCTCCTCCACCGGCGCATCCCCGTCGGCATGTTTCACGTGAAACATCTCATGGTCTTGTTTCACGTGAAACATCCTCGATCCTCTGCGTCCCGTCAGGAGCATTCGCGAATTACACGGGTGTCACTCGCTTAGTCGAGCAGGACCACAACTCGCCGCGACGGCTCCTGGCCCTCGCTCTCGCTGTGCACCCCCGCAACCCCCGCCACGGCGTCGTGAACGATCTTGCGCTCAAACGGCGTCATCGGGGAAAGCTCCTCGCGCTCGCCGGTGTTCAGCACACGCCGCGCCACCTTGTCGCCCAGCGCGGCCAATTCTTCGCGACGCCGACGTCGCCAGCCCGCGATGTCAAGCATCAGCCGGCTGCGCACACCGGTCTTCTGGTGCACCGCCAGCCGGGTGAGCTCCTGCAGCGCATCGAGCGCTTCACCCCCGCGGCCGACCAACTTGTTCAAGTCGTCGCTGCCGTCGATGCTCACGACCGCGCGGTCGCCCTCGACGTCCAGGTCGATGTCGCCGTCGAAGTCCAAGAGGTCCAACAACTCTTCAAGATAGTCACCGGCAATCTCCCCCTCGGCGACCAATCGGTCCTCCTGGTCGTCGACTTGGTCGGCGCCCGGGTCCGACGTCGCCGCCTCTTCGGGAGCCGGCGCTTCCGTGTCGAGTTCCGCGTCAACGTCGCGCTCGGTGGTATCGGCGTCTGTCATGTCGTTCTCTCTCTCCCTCATCTCGCTCATCCAGGGGTCCCGTCCAGTTCGGGTCACTCGCCCGGGGGACCCAATAAAGCTGTGGCGCCCGTCAGCGCTTCCGTCTCTTCGGTCGCGCCCCGGGCCGCGGGGTGCGGTTGGTCGGGCCGTTGGTGCGTCCCGCCGCATCCGGCTTCTCCGGTTGCGCCGTCGCCGTCTTCGCCCCGCCGGCACCGTCATCGGATCCATCGGAATCCGAGCCGGCAACGGAGCCCGCGTCGGTGTCGTCGTCGTTCCGCGTCGACGAGCCATTGCCGCTCGCCGATGCCGTTCTCTGGTTGCGCTTCGGTTTCGCGCCCGGCGCCGGCGCGTTGGCGGCTCGTCGCTGAACGGCCTCTTGCCTCTTGGCCTCGTCCTCTTTTTCGATCATCCCGAACACGTAGTGCTGCTGCGCGAACGTCCAGATGTTGTTGGCGAACCAGTACAGGATGATCGCGAGCGGAAGGAAGGGGCCGCCGACGACGACGCCGAGCGGAAACACATACAGCGCAAGCTTGTTCATCATCGCTGTCTGCGGATTGGCCGCCGCCTCCGCGCTCTGCCGGGCCACCGACGCGCGGCTGTTGAAGTAGGTCGCGACGCCGGCCAGGATCATCACCGGCGCACCCACGGCGATCACCGCGGGCCGGCTGAAGTGAGTGAACGCGTCCAACCCGGCATGCTGAGTCATGAACGCGCCGATCGGGGCGCCGAAAAGGTTGGCGTCCAGGAAGTGCGCCACGTCGGCCGGGCTGAAGAAATAGTTCCCGGTCGCCCGGTTCGCGGCCACCGAAAGATGCGGCTGGCCGAAGCCTCCGGTTGTGCGGTTGAACGACCGCAGAACGTGATAGAGCCCGAGGAACACCGGGATCTGCGCGAGCATCGGTAGGCAGCCCAGGATGGGGTTGAAGCCGTGCTCGCGTTGCAGCTTCTGCATCTCGAGCGCCATGCGCTGACGGTCCTTGCCGTACTTCTTCTGCAGTGCCTTGATCTGTGGCTGCAGTTCCTGCATCTGCCGGGTGGTGCGGAGCTGGCGCACGAACGGCTTGTACAGCAGGGCCCGCAAGGTGAACACCAGGAACATCACCGACAGGGCCCAGGCGAAGAAGTTCGACGGTCCCAACGCGGCCGCGAACAACTTGTACCAAGCCCACATGATCCACGACACTGGGTAGTAGATGATGTCGAGGCTGAAGAAATCAAACAAAAGACTCACTCTCCCGTTGCTCGGGCGCGGGGGGCCCCGCTTGGCTGGTTGCGGGGCCGGCGCCTTCGAAGCTCGCCCGGCATCCATGTCGATCCGGTATCGGATCCCATCCTCCCCGATGCCACGGTCCGCATCTGGCGAGCCTGGTTGCGGACAACCAGCCCCCCCGAATGAGGCCGTACTCGGTGAGGGCGTCGACGGCGTACTGGCTACAGGTTGGCACGAAGCGGCACGTCGCCGGGCGCAGCGGCGACACCATGTGCCGGTACAGCTGGATCAGAAAAATCAACCCCCGCGCGGTGGCCCGGCCCGCCCCGCCGGCAACTGCGCGCACCCGCGCCGTCCGCCTCACCGGTCGGTTCCCGCCGACTCGAAGGCACGTCGCAAGCCGCGACGCAACTGCTGCTCGAGCCGTGCCGACGACGCCTGCCGAGTGCCTGGCAGCGCCCGGATCACCACCTGATCGGATTGGTGGAGGTCCCCCAGCATGGCCCGGGCGGCGTGGCGCAGCCGGCGCGCGACGCGATGGCGCTCCACGGCCGATCCCACCGGTTTAGCGATGATCAGCCCCACGCGCGGACCCGTGGCGTCCTCCGGAGCCCGCCGGACGTGCACGACGAGATCGGGTTGCGCCGCGCGCACCCCGTACTTCATCGCGGCGTCAAACTCCGTTGACCGCCTCATGCGGTTGCGCGCGGAAAGCACCGCCGAAAGACCTGGCGCTGCAATCAGGCAGTTAACGCGCGGCGGCCTTTGCGCCGCCGGCTGGAGACGATCGATCGCCCGGCACGGGTGCGCATCCGCAGGCGGAAACCGTGCACTCGGGCTCGGCGCCGGTTATTCGGCTGGAAGGTCCGCTTGCCCTTGGCCACGGCGTTCTCCTCGTATTCGAACCATCCGGCCGCTCACGTCATTCGTCCGCGGGTCGGTTGGAGTGGGTCTTGCTGCTGGCCGGCGCGGTCCCCGTGCTTAGTCTGGGTCGCAGCCGTATCGCCGACTTTCGGGCGACTGTTTGAGGGTACTGACGCGCCTTCGCTGGGTCAAACTTGGTCTGCCGCAAACGCACCCAACTCACACATCCGTGAAAACCGAAGTTCTCGACGCCGTCCCTGCGGCACCATAGGAGAACAAGCAGCAAGCACGCCCCGAATCACCCTAAAGAAGCCGATTGGAATGCAGCAGAACGGTTGGCAGCCGCACGGAAAACTGTTAACTTCGGGCAATGCCGTTTCAGAGTGGAGCGGCGCTCGACGACGAAGCGAGGATGGCGGATCGACTAGCTGTCTAGGTGACCCGCACGGGTTGCCATCAGCACGGAGATCGCGGGCCGTCGCCGGTAGGCTGCGGCTCCTCTACGATCATCCTGTCCACACCTGTGCATAACCATGTGGACAGTTGTTTTGTCGTCAAGCGTGGTCGCCCCTCGACCCGGGATCTGCGAGAACCAGGGAGATTACGTCGTTGACCGATGACCCCGGTTCAGGATTCACAACAGTTTGGAACGCGGTCGTCTCCGAGCTCAACGGCGAGTCCCCCGCAGACGGCGTTGCCACTAATCGCACCGCCCTCGTAACCCCCCTGACCCCCCAGCAAAGGGCGTGGCTGAACCTGGTCCAGCCGCTGACGATCGTCGAGGGGTTTGCTCTGTTGTCGGTTCCGAGCAGCTTCGTCCAAAACGAGATCGAACGTCATCTCCGCGCACCCATCACCGACGCGCTCAGCCGTCGGCTCGGGCAGCAGATCCAACTCGGGGTGCGCATCGCTCCGCCCCCCGAGGACGCCGACGAGAGTTTCTTCGCCCAGGCCGACGCCTTCCCGCAAGTCGACACCTTGGGCCAAGCCGACGACGACGCACTGGACACGTCGATCGACGCCGACGAGGCTGACGAAAACGGCGAGGGCGCGGGTGGCGCCGAGCAGAGCTGGCCCAACTACTTCACCGACCGTCCGCACACCTCCGATCCGGCCGCCGCCGGCGGAACCAGCCTGAACCGGCGCTACACCTTCGACACCTTCGTCATCGGCGCCTCCAACCGCTTCGCCCACGCTGCGGCCCTGGCCATCGCCGAAGCCCCGGCCCGCGCTTACAATCCCCTCTTCATCTGGGGCGAGTCCGGCCTCGGTAAGACGCACCTGCTGCACGCCGCGGGCAATTACGCCCAACGCTTGTTCCCCGGCATGCGGGTGAAGTACGTCTCCACCGAGGAATTCACCAACGACTTCATCAACTCGCTGCGCGACGACCGCAAGGTCGCCTTCAAACGCAGCTACCGCTACGTCGACGTCCTCCTGGTTGATGACATCCAGTTCATCGAGGGCAAAGAAGGTATCCAGGAAGAGTTCTTCCACACCTTCAACACGTTGCATAACGCCAACAAGCAGATCGTCATCTCGTCTGACCGGCCGCCGAAGCAACTCGCCACTCTTGAAGACCGGCTCAGGACTCGGTTCGAGTGGGGCCTGATCACCGACGTGCAGCCTCCCGAACTGGAGACCCGCATCGCGATTCTGCGCAAGAAGGCACAGATGGAACGGCTCGCGGTGCCCGACGATGTTCTCGAGCTGATCGCCAGCAGCATCGAACGCAACATCCGCGAGCTCGAAGGGGCTCTCATCCGGGTGACCGCGTTCGCGTCCTTGAACAAGACTCCCATCGACAAGGCGCTGGCCGAGATTGTGCTCCGCGATCTCATCGCCGACGCGAGCACGATGCAGATCAGCGCGGCCACCATCATGGCCGCCACCGCCGAGTACTTCGACACCACCGTTGAGGAATTGCGCGGCCCGGGCAAGACTCGGGCACTGGCGCAATCACGGCAAATCGCGATGTACCTGTGCCGTGAGCTGACCGACCTGTCACTGCCCAAGATCGGTCAGGCATTCGGCCGGGACCACACCACGGTCATGTACGCGCAACGAAAGATCTTGTCCGAGATGGCCCAGCGGCGTGAGGTCTTCGATCACGTCAAGGAACTCACCACCCGTATCCGGCAGCGGTCCAAGCGCTGACGCCGGCGTTTCCGACAAAGTTTTTCAAAAAACTTCTCGCACCCCTGTCACACCTGTCACACCCAGAGGCGTTGTGCGCATCGCTGTGCACAAGCCCGCCAAACACCGGTGCAGCAATGGGGGTCCCGTGCATATCCGTATTCCATCCCCACCGCCCCAACAGGCCCGAGATCGTTGTCAGCCGCGTCTTCCACAACTCTGCCGCTCCCCTAGCTGCACCAAAGCCCGGCTGTCCCCAGAATGCACAGCCCTTAATACTGTTACTGAGATCTATTCGTTGATTCTTCTTTGAAAAAGGTTCCTGGGGACACCCGTTGCCCGCGCCGCGCCGCGACCCCCGTTGGCCCGGCTTGTCGGCCTTTTCGATTAGCTTTCAAGATGGCCGCAGAAGATCTACGGTTGTGGTTCGACTGCTAGCGACGGGCGGCTAGCCACCGTGGTTTGTGCAGGTTTTTGGACACTCGGCAGGTAAAGGGACGCTATGGACGCGGCGACGACAACAGCTGGCCTCACCGACTTGAAGTTCCGTCTGGTGCGAGAGTCATTCGCCGACGCGGTGTCATGGGTTGCGAAGAACCTACCGACCCGGCCCGCGGTGCCGGTGCTATCCGGGGTGCTGCTGTCCGGCACGGATGACGGCCTGACGATCTCCGGGTTCGATTACGAGGTGTCCGCCGAAGCCCAGGTTGCGGCCGAAATAGCCTCTCCGGGAAGCGTTTTGGTGTCCGGAAGATTGTTATCAGACATCACCCGGGCGTTGCCGAACAAGCCCGTCGACTTCTATGTGGACGGCAATCGGGTCGCGTTGACCTGCGGAAGCGCCCGGTTTTCGTTGCCGACGATGCCGGTTGAGGATTACCCGACGCTGCCCACGTTGCCCGAAGGCACCGGCACCCTGCCCGCGGACCTGTTCGCGGAGGCGATCGGCCAGGTCGCCGTCGCCGCCGGCCGGGACGACACACTGCCCATGCTGACCGGGATCCGGGTTGAGATTTCCGGTGACACGGTGGTTTTGGCCGCCACCGACAGGTTCCGTCTGGCGGTTCGCGAGCTGACGTGGACGGCGCTCTCGCCTGACATCGAGGCCGCGGTGCTGGTGCCGGCCAAGACGCTGGCCGAGGCGGCCAAGGCCGGCGCCGACGGATCCGAGGTTCGGTTGTCGCTGGGCGCGGGCGCCGGAGTCGGAAAAGACGGGTTGTTGGGCATCAGCGGTAACGGCAAGCGCAGCACCACTCGGCTCCTCGATGCGGAGTTCCCGAAGTTTCGTCAGTTGTTGCCGGCCGAGCACACTGCGGTGGCCACCATCAACGTGGCCGAGCTGACCGAGGCCATCAAGCTGGTTGCGTTGGTGGCCGACCGTGGTGCGCAGGTGCGGATGGAATTCGGCGAGGGGTCACTGCGGCTTGCGGCCGGCGCCGATGATGTGGGTCGGGCCGAAGAGGATCTCCAGGTCAATTTCGTTGGCGAACCGTTGACGATCGCGTTCAATCCGACGTATTTGACCGACGGGCTTGCGTCGGTGCATTCGGAGCGGGTGTCGTTCGGTTTCACGACCCCGGGTAAGCCCGCGTTGCTGCGTCCGGCGTTCGACGGCAATAGCTCCCCCACCGGCACCGGACCCTTCCCCGCGTTGCCGACGGATTACGTGTACCTGCTGATGCCAGTCCGGTTGCCCGGGTAGGTGTACGTCCGGCATTTGGGTCTGCGTGATTTCCGGTCCTGGGCACACGCCGACCTAGAATTGCAACCGGGCCGGACGGTGTTCGTCGGTCCCAATGGCTTTGGGAAGACGAATTTGGTTGAGGCCCTGTGGTATTCGACCACCCTGGGTTCGCACCGGGTCGGAACCGACATGCCATTGATCCGAACGGGCGCGGACCGCGCGGTGGTGTCGACGATCGTGGTGAACGACGGCCGGGAATGCGCGATCGACCTGGAGATCGCTGCGGGCCGCGCCAACAAGGCGCGGTTGAATCGTTCGCCGGTGCGCAGCACCCGGGAGGTGGTCGGCGTGTTGCGCGCGGTGCTGTTCGCGCCCGAAGACCTGGCCTTGGTGCGTGGGGACCCTGCGGATCGGCGGCGTTACCTTGATGATTTGGCGACTGTTCGCCGGCCGACGATTGCCGGTGTGCGTGCCGATTACGACAAGGTCTTGCGGCAACGCACGGCGCTGCTCAAGTCCCTTTCGGGTGCCCGGTACCGGGGCGACGGGAGTGCGCTGGACACCCTCGACGTGTGGGATAGCCGGCTGGCCGAGCACGGCGCCCAATTGATGGCCGCCCGCATCGATTTGGTCAACGAGCTGGCACCGGAGGTGGAGAAGGCCTATCAGTTGCTCGCACCGGGATCGCGCGCCGCCGCCGTCGTGTACCGCGCGAGCCTCGGCGCGCACGATCCGCAGGACTTCGAAGGCAACGACCGTGAATTCCTGGAGGCGGCCTTGTTGGCCGCCCTGTCGGCGCGCCGCGACGCGGAATTGGAGCGGGGGATGTGTCTGGTCGGCCCGCATCGCGACGACTTGGAGTTGCGGCTTGGCGACCAGCCCGCCAAAGGCTTTGCCAGCCATGGGGAATCGTGGTCGTTGGCGGTGGCGCTCCGGTTGGCGGCGTATGAGTTGCTGCGGGCGGACGGCGGTGAGCCCGTGCTGTTGCTCGACGACGTGTTCGCCGAACTCGACGCGACCCGCCGTCGCGCTTTGGCGTCGGTGGCCGAATCAGCCGAGCAGGTTTTGGTGACCGCGGCGGTGCTGGAAGATATTCCGGCGGACTGGGATGCTAGGCGGGTGCACATCGATCTGCGTGACGATGACGCGGGCCGGGTATCGGTGGTGCGGTCATGACCGACGCCGACGACGCAACGGACACGGACAACATAGAGAGACCGGGCGGCCTGACCGGTATCGACCTGGTGCGGCGGACGCTCGAGGAAGCTCGGGCGGCGGCCCGCGCGCAGGGAAAGGACGCCGGGCGCGGAAGGGCGGTCCCGTCGGCGCCGCGCCGCGTGGCGGGCCGGCGACGTAGCTGGTCGGGGCCGGGTCCGGACGTTCGCGATCCACAACCGCTGGGCCGGCTGGCCCGCGACCTAGCGAAAAGGCGTGGCTGGTCGTCGCACGTGGCCGAAGGCACGGTGCTGGGCCACTGGTCGTCGGTGGTGGGACACCAGATCGCCGACCATGCCAGCCCGACCGCGCTCAACGAGGGCGTTCTCAGCGTGACGGCGGAATCGACGGCGTGGGCCACCCAGCTGCGGATGATCCAGGCGCAACTGTTGGCCAAGATCGCCGCGGCGGTTGGCAACGGTGTGGTGAGGTCGCTGAAGATCACCGGACCTACCGCACCGTCGTGGCGTAAGGGGCCCCGGCACATCGCCGGCCGCGGGCCGCGGGACACGTACGGCTGAGGCGTCCAGGGACCAAAACGGTCCCCAGTTGCGCGTTAATCAACAGGCGGCTCAGAGCCACCAGAACGAAAGAGACTCCTATCAGGGACGTCGGGACGCGGGAAGA
The DNA here is from genome assembly GCF_025965855.1 of Mycobacterium sp. Classification (GTDB taxonomy): domain Bacteria; phylum Actinomycetota; class Actinomycetes; order Mycobacteriales; family Mycobacteriaceae; genus Mycobacterium. The sequence goes on from NZ_JAOPWB010000240.1 coordinate 19,964, forward strand.
ATAAAGAAATCGTGCGCACGGCGCGGTTAGCTGGGTAGAAACGCGCCCGGAGAATGGGTGCCAGGCCCCGATCACGGTAGAGTGGTGGAATGCGACTGCTGCGGTGACCGGACCGCCCGCATGAAACCCCAAGGAGAGCATTCCGATCGTGGCTGCCCAGAAGAAGAAGGCCCAAGCCGGGTACGGCGCCGAACAGATCACCGTCCTCGAAGGGCTGGAGGCCGTCCGCAAACGCCCGGGCATGTATATCGGCTCCACCGGTGAGCGTGGTCTGCACCACCTCATCTGGGAGGTGGTCGACAACTCGGTGGACGAGGCGATGGCCGGTTATGCGGACCAGGTCGACGTGCGGTTGCTCGACGACGGTGGGGTCGAGGTGGTCGACAACGGGCGTGGTATCCCGGTGGCGATGCACGCCACCGGGGCGCCGACGGTCGACGTGGTGATGACCCAACTGCACGCCGGCGGCAAGTTCGGCGGCGAGAACAGTGGATATAACGTCAGTGGCGGACTGCACGGGGTTGGGGTATCGGTGGTGAACGCGCTGTCGGCCCGGCTGGAAGTCGACGTCAAGCGCGATGGACACGAGTGGTCGCAGTTCTATGACCGCGCCGTGCCGGGCACCCTCAAGCAGGGCGAGGCCACCAAGAAAACGGGAACCACCATCAGGTTCTGGGCCGATCCGGACATCTTCGAAACCCTCGAGTACGACTTCGAGACGGTGGCGCGCCGGCTGCAGGAAATGGCGTTTCTAAACAAGGGTCTGACGATCAACCTCACTGACGAGCGGGTGCAACAAGACGAGGTCGTCGACGAGGTGGTCAGCGACACCGCTGAGGCGCCCAAGTCCGCCGAAGAAAAGGCGGCCGAATCGACCGCCCCGCACAAGGTTAAGCGCCGGACGTTCCACTATCCGGGCGGCCTGGTCGACTTCGTCAAGCACATCAACCGCACCAAGAGCCCGATCCAGCAGAGCATCATCGACTTCGAAGGCAAAGGCACCGGCCACGAGGTGGAAATCGCGATGCAGTGGAACGGTGGATATTCGGAATCGGTGCACACCTTCGCCAACACCATCAATACCCACGAGGGCGGCACCCACGAAGAGGGCTTCCGCAGCGCGTTGACGTCGGTGGTCAACAAATACGCCAAAGACAAGAAGCTGCTGAAGGACAAGGACGCCAACCTCACGGGCGACGACATCCGGGAGGGCCTGGCGGCTGTCATTTCCGTCAAGGTCGCCGAACCGCAGTTCGAGGGCCAGACCAAGACCAAGCTGGGCAACACCGAGGTCAAGTCGTTCGTGCAGAAGGTATGCAACGAACAGCTGACGCACTGGTTCGAGGCGAACCCGTCCGAAGCGAAAACCGTTGTGAACAAAGCGGTGTCGTCGGCGCAAGCGCGTATCGCGGCGCGCAAGGCACGGGAACTGGTGCGCCGCAAGAGCGCCACCGACCTCGGTGGGCTGCCAGGCAAGCTCGCCGACTGCCGCTCGACGGACCCGCGAAAGTCCGAACTATATGTGGTGGAGGGCGATTCGGCCGGCGGCTCCGCCAAGAGCGGCCGGGATTCCATGTTTCAGGCCATCCTTCCCTTGCGCGGCAAGATCATCAACGTCGAGAAGGCACGCATCGACCGGGTGCTGAAGAACACCGAAGTGCAGGCGATCATCACCGCGTTGGGCACCGGCATCCACGACGAGTTCGACCTCACCAAGTTGCGCTACCACAAGATCGTGCTGATGGCCGACGCCGACGTGGACGGCCAGCACATGTCGACGCTGCTGTTGACGTTGTTGTTCCGGTTCATGCGGCCACTGATCGAAAACGGGCACGTGTTTTTGGCGCAGCCACCGCTGTACAAGCTGAAGTGGCAGCGCAGCGATCCCGAATTCGCCTACTCCGACCGCGAGCGCGACGGCCTGCTGGAGGCGGGGCAGAAGGCCGGCAAGAAGATCAACAAGGAAGACGGCATCCAGCGCTACAAGGGTCTGGGCGAAATGGACGCCAAAGAATTGTGGGAGACCACGATGGACCCGTCGGTCCGGGTGCTGCGGCAAATCACCCTTGACGACGCCGCTGCGGCCGACGAGCTGTTCTCCATCCTGATGGGCGAGGATGTGGAGGCCCGGCGCAGCTTTATCACGCGCAATGCCAAGGACGTCCGCTTCCTGGATGTCTGATCGATCAGACATGCCTTCGGTGAGATGCAAACGAGGAATAGATGACTGACACCACGCTGCCACCTGGCGACGGGCCCACCGACCGGATCGAGCCGGTTGACATTCAGCACGAGATGCAGCGCAGCTACATCGATTACGCGATGAGCGTGATCGTGGGCCGCGCGCTCCCGGAAGTGCGCGACGGCCTCAAACCCGTACACCGCCGGGTTCTCTACGCGATGTACGACTCGGGGTTCCGCCCGGACCGCAGCCACGCCAAGTCGGCGCGGTCGGTGGCCGAGACGATGGGTAACTACCACCCGCACGGCGACGCGTCGATCTACGACACGTTGGTCCGCATGGCCCAGCCGTGGTCGCTGCGGTACCCGCTCGTCGACGGGCAGGGCAACTTCGGCTCGCCCGGCAACGATCCGCCAGCGGCGATGCGCTACACAGAAGCGCGGCTGACACCGCTGGCGATGGAGATGCTACGCGAAATCGACGAGGAGACAGTCGATTTCATCCCGAACTACGACGGTCGGGTGCAGGAGCCGACGGTCCTGCCCAGCCGGTTCCCCAACCTGCTGGCCAACGGTTCGGGCGGTATCGCGGTCGGCATGGCGACCAACATCCCCCCGCACAACCTGCGCGAGCTCGCCGAGGCGGTGTTCTGGTGTCTGGAGAACCACGACGCTGACGAGGAAGCCACCTTGGCTGCCGTCCGCGAACGAGTCAAGGGGCCGGACTTCCCCACTGCCGGTTTGATCGTTGGGTCCCAAGGGATTCACGACGCTTACACCACGGGACGCGGGTCCGTCAGGATGCGTGGCGTAGTGGAGATCGAAGAGGACTCGCGCGGGCGCACCTCGATCGTCATCACCGAGCTGCCCTATCAGGTCAACCACGACAACTTCATCACCTCGATCGCCGAGCAGGTCCGCGACGGCCGGCTGACCGGCATCGCCAACGTCGAAGATCAGGGCAGCGACCGCGTCGGTGTGCGAATCGTCGTCGAGATCAAACGCGATGCGGTGGCCAAGGTTGTGCTCAACAACCTCTACAAGCACACCCAGCTGCAGACCAGCTTCGGTGCCAACATGTTGTCGATCGTCGACGGGGTGCCCCGCACGCTGCGCCTCGACCAGATGATCCGCCACTACGTGGCGCACCAACTCGACGTCATCATCCGCCGCACCACCTACCGGCTGCGCAAGGCCAACGAACGCGCGCACATCTTGCGCGGTCTGGTCAAAGCGCTGGACGCGCTGGACGAAGTCATCGCCTTGATCCGGGCGTCGGAGACCGTCGACATCGCGCGGGCCGGCCTGATCGAACTCCTGGACATCGACGAAATCCAGTCCCAGGCCATCCTGGACATGCAACTGCGGCGCCTGGCGGCCCTGGAACGTCAGCGCATTGTCGACGACCTGGCCAAGATCGAGGCCGAGATCGCCGATCTGGAAGACATCCTGGCCAAGCCGGAGCGGCAGCGCGGGATCGTGCACGACGAACTCGCCGAGATCGTCGAAAAGTACGGCGACGACCGTCGTACCCGGATCATCGCGGCCGACGGCGATGTCAACGACGAGGACCTGATCGCGCGCGAGGATGTCGTCGTCACGATCACCGAAACGGGATACGCCAAGCGCACCAAGACCGATCTGTACCGCAGCCAGAAGCGCGGCGGGAAGGGTGTGCAGGGCGCCGGGCTCAAGCAAGACGACATCGTCGCGCACTTCTTCGTATCGTCGACCCACGACTGGATCCTGTTCTTCACCACGCAGGGGCGGGTGTATCGGGCCAAGGCCTACGAGCTGCCGGAGGCATCCCGGACGGCACGCGGTCAGCACGTCGCCAACCTGCTGGCGTTCCAGCCCGAGGAACGCATCGCCCAGGTCATTCAGATCAAGAGCTACGAGGATGCGCCGTACCTGGTGTTGGCCACCAAGAACGGGCTGGTCAAAAAGTCCAAGCTGACCGACTTCGACTCCAACCGCTCGGGCGGAATCGTGGCCGTCAACCTTCGTGACAACGATGAGCTCGTCGGAGCGGTGCTGTGCTCGGCCGAGGAGGATCTGCTGCTGGTCTCGGCCCTCGGTCAGTCCATCAGGTTCTCGGCGACCGACGAGGCGCTACGGCCGATGGGCCGCGCGACCTCCGGCGTGCAGGGCATGCGATTCAACGAGGACGACCGACTGCTGTCGCTGAATGTGGTCCAGGAAGGCCTCTACCTGCTGGTCGCCACGGCCGGCGGCTACGCCAAACGCACCGCGATCGAGGAGTACCCGGTGCAAGGCCGCGGCGGCAAGGGAGTCTTGACCGTGATGTACGACCGTCGGCGCGGCAGGCTGGTCGGCGCGTTGATCGTCGACGAAGACAGCGAGCTGTACGCGATCACCTCCGGAGGCGGCGTAATCCGGACGGCGGCGCGCCAGGTCCGCAAGGCGGGACGGCAGACCAAGGGCGTTCGGTTGATGAACCTGGGTGAGGGTGACACATTGTTAGCAATCGCGCGCAACGCCGAGGAAGCCGCAGACGAGGTCATCGGCGACGCCGATGACGCTGAGGATACGCAGGGCTAGCAGGTAACGATGCGGGCAAGCGGGGGTCCGCTCAAGCGTCCGGGCAACTAGACTCGGCCCGACGGCGACGCGGACCAAGCAGCGGTCCTCTAGACGGGCCGGGCTGGAGCCGGGCAATAGACTCGGGCCCGACCAGACATAATGCGACTGCCACCGCAGGCGGCCAGCGTAGAAGATCTAAGGAGTCGGGGTGACCTCACCGAACGAGCCGGGTGCCCCCAAACAGGGCGACGGCCTTAATGGGGACGGTGCGGCCGAGCGTGCCGGTGTACATCGCGCGGCGCCTGCGCAGACCGGCCGGATTCATGATGTGGGTGATCCGCCATCCCGGCAGCGCGGTGTCCCCCGGGCGTCGGTCCCGACGCATCGTGAGCCCGAACCGCACCCCGAGCCGCGGCCGCCCAGCGCGCCCACCGGCGCCGATGCCCGGCTGAACCGCTTCATCGCCGGCGCGGGCGCACCCGGGGCCGGCGCGTCCGCGCGTGTGAAGAAACCGCCGTACGAATTCGACCCGCCGCCGGCGCGGGGCGACGGCCCGCCCACCGAGGCCTACGCCAGCGAGCTGCCCGATCTGTCCGGGCCGACTCCGCGAGTCACGCAGCGCAAGCCGGCGCCGGAGCGCAGCGCGGAGGCGCCGGGCCCCTCGGTTTCGGGCCGGCCGACGACCACCGACAGCCGCGAAGGCCGCGAAAACCGGCCCCAGGTGTCGCGGCGAACCCGCGGCCCCGTTCGGGCCAGCATGCAGATCCGCCGGATCGATCCGTGGAGCGTGTTGAAGGTGTCGCTGCTGCTCTCGGTGGCGCTGTTCTTCGTGTGGATGATCGCCGTGGCCTTCCTGTACCTCGTGCTCGGCGGCATGGGCGTGTGGGCCAAGCTGAACAGCAACGTCGGCGACCTGCTGAACAACACCAGCGGCAGCAGCGGCGAACTGGTGTCCAGCGGCACGATCTTCGGCGGCGCCGTGCTGATCGGCTTGGTCAACATCGTCCTGCTGACCGCGATGGCCACCATCGCCGCCTTCGTCTACAACCTGACCACGGATCTGATCGGGGGCATCGAAGTCACACTGGCGGACCGCGACTAGTGCGGATCACGCGGTTTTGGGGGTCCGGCGGCGATTGCGGTAATCTCGTCGCTCGGCCGTACGCGAGTGCGGGCCTGTAGCTCAGGCGGTTAGAGCGCTTCGCTGATAACGAAGAGGTCGGAGGTTCGAGTCCTCCCAGGCCCACAACCATGTGCCCGTCCAGACGTTGCGTGAGGCTTGCATTGCCACTGGCGCTGGTCGCCGTAGTGGCGGCGGTGGCGCGGTCACGACGCGGGGTCGAGGTCTGGCACGTGGCGGTGGCTGATCCCCCCGATCACCCACCGAGCCACGAAGAGGGGCCTTAGCTCAGTTGGTAGAGCACTGCCTTTGCAAGGCAGGTGTCAGGGGTTCGATTCCCCTAGGCTCCACAAGAATAGATGCTGTTCAGCGACACGAAGTCAATGGGTCACCCCAGGCACGTCATACATGCCGTCAAGGTTGGGGCGATAGACTGGGCCTGTGGCGTCACTCCGGGTCCGTCGACGCAAGGACGGCAGCAGCTACACCGCTGTGCTCTACACCCTCCACGGCAAGCAGAGCAGTTTCTCCTTCAACGACCACGCAGAAGCTGTCGCCTTTCAGCAGCTCGCGAATCGGGTCGGCCCGGCCAAGGCCCTTGAGGTATGGCGCACCCGGCAGCCCACCGATGACGGCCATACCGTCGCGAGTTGGTGCGCCTATCACATCGATCACCTGACGGGCGTCAACCCGGCCACCCGCACCAAGTACCGTCGCTACGTCGCCAACGACATCGCGCCATCCCGGATTGGCCCCCTGCCGCTGACCGCCCTGTCCAACCACGACGTGGCCGCGTGGCTCAACAACCTACAAGGATCGGCCAAGACGGCCTCCAACAAGCATGGTTTCCTGTCCGGGGGACTGAACGCTGCGGTGCGCGCCGGGCGCATCCGGGCCAACCGGCCAGCGCCCTGAAGCCCGGCGACATCAACGTGGCCGAGGGCACCGTCGACATCCGGCGGGCGTGGCGCTACGTGGCCGGTGAAGGCTACCAGCTGGGGCCACCCAAGACGAGAAGAAGCACTAGGACCATCGACGTGGCCGCGACCACCCTGGTCAAGTTTGACCTGACCGGCGACTGGGTGTTCACCAACTCAGGACGGGGTGGGCACGGTGATGACGGCCCGGTGCGGACCTACAACTTCAACTCCAACGTGTGGGTTCCTGCGTTGGTCCGGGCCAAGGAAGCGGGCTTGACCAAGAGGCCCAGGGTGCACGATCTGCGACACACCAACGCCTCGTGGCTCATTCAGGCCGGTGTCCCGCTCCCGGTGATCCAGCGGCACCTCGGCCACCAAAGCATCCAGACGACGGTAGACAGGTATGGGCATCTGGACCGTAGGTCATCGCGGGTGGTCGCCGATGTCGTCGGCAAGGCCCTCCAGCCGATGGCGACGGAGGCGGGGCACTAGCTCGGCGGGCCGCCCGAACTGCTGATTGTAATTTCGCTATAGATTGCTATAGACCAAATGCGTTCGGACACTGAACATTTGAGTTGAATCGATCGGAAATCAGCCGTAAGATCGAAGGTGCGCGAGGCCCACTTCCCTTGTTACCCGCAAAGGGTTCGACTGCCTCAAGGGTGTACTTCATCCGGATTGTCCTGGGGTTTGCACTTTCTCAAGCTGCAGCATCGCGCCAACGGTGGCCCTAGGCGCAGTGCTCATCCCTATAGCAGCATCAACGAGACGAACAAATAAAGTGGAAAATTCATCACCCGATGAAAAGAACCGTCTGCCGCCGACTGGCCGAGTGGCCGCCGCAGGCAATCAAGCAGTGGCGGGTACGAGGGCCTTTGAGCTATCGAACTAACGTAGTAAACATTTGTTTGGGTGTCTTGGAGACGTTGATACCGCCGCCCCGCAGCAGCGCTGCTGGTCTCGGACTCCGGGATTCGACGACGTACTCGTAGGCGGTTGTTGTAGTCGCCGCATTGAACAGCCGTGGGGCGGAGCCGCTGTCATGTCACCTTTATCGCTGGTCGCGGGGTCTCCGTGTGGTGGTCGGGAAGTGCTCGGCGATCGCAGCGGCGATTTCGTAGAAGCGTTGGCGCGTCTTGGGTTTCATCTCATTGGCGAGGTCGATCACCCCACCCGGTCGCAGATGCGGATCGAAGGGCACCTCAATGACCACCTGGCCGTGGCTGGCGAATCGGTTCGCCAGGATGCTCCGAGTCCGTTTGTCGGCGTGTCCGTCGGAGTCGTTGAGGACCACCACAGTTCGACGAAGTAGATCGGCCAGTTCGTGGCTGGCCAGCCACTCCAGGGTTTGGCCTGCCGCCGATGCGCCATCCACCCAGGGCGAGGACACCACAATCAAGGCGTCAAGATCGCGCAGCACCTCCTGAGTGACCGGCACGTCGACCGACGCGCCGCAGTCCACGATCGAGATCGTGAAGTGGCGGTCTAGCCGCCAGACCGCTTCACGATAGATTGCGGGATCGAGCATGCGACGGCGTTGCGCAGTGATGGACTCACCGGCGAGCACAAACAGGCCCGCCGCGTTGCTGCCAACCCGGCTGCGCATGTCGGCGAAGGTGTCAAGGTGTTGGTCAGCGACGACATCCCAGTACGAGCTCATCACGTGCGGATCGACGCGGGCTCCCAGTTTGCCGAACGCGGTGTCAGCATCGATAGCCACCACACGATCGTCTTGGCGCAGGTCGGCCAAGACGGAGCCAACGGCTGCCGCGACGGTGGTCTTGCCGACCCCGCCCTTGCCCAACACGCCGATCTTGTAGTGGCCACGCAACAACGTGCGAATTTTGGCCTCCAGCTGCGCCTGCCGCAGCTCACGCGGCGATTGACCGAGGTTGACCAATCTGAACGTGGCGGTGTAAACCAGTCGACGCCAGCCGCGTCCGGGTGGCACCTTGCGCATCGGCACCAACTCGCTGGTCCGAATGCTGTCGACGTAGTTCCCACCAACGGGTGGCGCGGCAGGACCATACGACCCTTGGCCACCAGCGCTGGGGTCCGTCGATGGCTCGTTTGGCGGTGCAGGTTGCTGCGATGGCTGCGGTGGCTGGTTGGTTCGCGGCCTACCCGACATGCGGGCTTCCTTGCCGTAACCCATGCCTGGCGGCGGCTGATGCCACTGCGCCGTTTCCGGCGGAACGCCAGGTGGTGCGGAGTGCTGGCCACCTTGTCGTTCGGGCGGCCCCGACCACCGCTGCGGCGGCGTATCTTCGGGCGGACCAACGGGCGGCTCATCGGGCGCAGGCACCGGGCCTTCCAGCGCGAAGTCGTCGTGGTCAGTCACGCCTGACAGATTACGTCGATTTCCAGCCTTGACGAGTCCACCGATAGGCCCGGCACTTAGCCACAAGGCGCGTCGGCGACTCGTAGCGCCGCCGGTCGCTTCGCCTAGGCCTTCACCTTGTCGAGCATGGCAGCGACTAGCTGCTCTGCGTCGTGTCCGGCCACGCTGGGGTCCCCTCTGGTCGTACCGATGGGAAAGTCGGCCCACAGGCAAGTGCATGCCTCAACAACGACGTTGGCGCGCACGCCGAGGCGCATCCACGGTGTAAGGTGGAAAGCCACCAAAAGCAATGGCGCACATGCCCGCCCGCGTCGTCGTGAGTCATCACTGGAGGTGCCAGTGCGTTTCTTCCTGCTCGGCGCGGCTGTCGTATTGCTGGTCGCCGCTAACAGCTGCTCGCGTACCCCTTCCACCCGCGAGCCGTTGGGAGTCCCGCCTAACCTCCCGTCGAGCACAATCGAATCACCATCGACTAGTCCTGGAACCGGATTACCTCAAGCTCAGCACTACGCCGCCAACGTCTCAGTCGTAAAATACTGCTTGTGCGACGGCCTTCGTAATCAATTTATGGTGAAGATCAAGCTGAGGGTGACGAATGTTGGCAGTTCGCCTATCAATGCTTCGATTGCGAATATGCGTCTGATGGTTGCAGGCGACATGCCGGGGGCATGGACGGCCAATCAACCCGTGGCGTCACCATCTGCGGTGAACATTGAAGGACGTGTGTACAGCGATGTCGCTGGCGAAGTACTCGGCAGCGTCTGCGACGTCGCTGGAATGCCCCATACGGCCACCGATCGGGCGAAAGTTTTCCATCAGCTGGTGATACGGATGGTCATCGCCCATGTCGGTGAAAACGCCGGCGTCGGTGATGACGGTGGGCAGAACCGTGTTCACGGTCACTCCGCGGCGGCCGATCTCCTGCGCGAGGACGCCAACCGCATAGCGCGCA